>JBFHML010000042.1:0-21308 GCA_041594335.1 Porticoccaceae bacterium | reverse complement strand
TGCATGAAGTACCAGATCAACCAGTTCCTGGCCCAGGGTGGCGGCGGCGCGATCGTCAATACCGCCTCCGTGGCTGGGTTGGTAGCCGCCAAGGGTGTTCCGGCGTATGTCGCGGCCAAGCACGGGGTAGTGGGCTTGACCAAGACGGCGGCCATCGAGTTCGCGAAGAAGGGCATTCGCGTCAATGCCGTCTGCCCGGGCGGTATCCGCACCGAGATGCTCGAACGTGCCATCGACGAGAAGCCCTGGGTCGAGAAGCAGTTGCTCCGCTTGCAGCCGATCGGCCGCCTCGGGGAGCCGCGGGAAATCGGTGAGGTAGTGGTCTTTCTGTGTTCCGAGCAAGCGTCTTTCCTCACTGGGCAGGCCGTGCCGGTGGACGGTGGCTGTACCGCTATCTAGGCTCGGCGGGATTTGCCGTTGACGCCGGTCCCGGGAGGCATTCTTTCTTGCCTGGATGTCCTGGGCTAGACTGCTGCGGTAACCCAGGCTCGCTATGCATCATGATCGGATGGACCCGCCATCGATTCCGCAGCACCGCACTCCTACGGAGTGTGGTGCTGCTGGTCGCGCTGCTGGCGGCCAATCAGGTGGCGGCCAGCCTGCACGATGCCGACCACCCTTTCCATGGCCACCAGTCGCTGTGCGATGCCTTTCTCGGCGCCGGACTCCAGACTCCGATCGCGGCGAACGCGCCGGTTGTGGCGCTGCTGGTGCCCCCCCTAGCCGGCCCGAGGGCCTGCTGTCCCTGGATCACACCGACGCGGACCTATTCGCCGCTACAGCCCCGCGCACCGCCTGCCCGCCTCCCGACGACCTGAAACCGTAGTTCGTGTTCATCGCTTCCGACCGTCGTGTCGGAGGCCTATTCGTTTGGGAGTACATCATGAACAAAGCCATTTGGGCGGCCGCGCTGGTTGCGGCCCTGCCCTGGAATACCGCGGCCGCGACTGAGCCCGGTGTCGATAGTCTGCGCGCCGAGCTCGCTGCCCTGAAGGCCGATTACGAAACCCGTATCCGGGCGCTAGAGGCACGTTTAGCGCGGCAGGATGCACTGCTCCGCGCCGAGGGGGCCGCAGCGCCACCCGGGCAGACGCAACGGTCTGCCGGGGCGGCGACTACCACCGCAAGCGCGCGCGGCAACGCCTTCAATCCCCAGATCAGTCTGATTCTCGACGGGCGCATGGCGAGCTTCGATCGGGATCCGGAAGGCTATCACCTCCCCGGTTTCATGCTCGGTGGCGAAGCCGGATTGTTCGAGGAAGGCATGAGCATTGGCCACACGGAGCTTTCGGTGAGCGCCAACATCGACCATCTGTTCTTCGGCCAGTTCACGGTGGCCATGGCCGAGCACGATGGCGAGACCGAGACGGAGGTGGAAGAGGCGTTTTTCGAAACCCTGGGGTTGGGGGAGGGCTTCACCCTCCGCGGCGGCCGGTTTTTCTCGGCGGTGGGCTATCTCAACCAGCAGCACGAGCACGCCTGGGACTTCGCCGATGCTCCTTTGGTGTACGCCGGCCTGTGGGGTAACAAGTACCTGGACGATGGCGTGCGGTTGAGCTGGGTAGCGCCGACTCGCTTGCTGCTCGAACTCGGCGCCGAGGTGTTTGCCGGTGCAAAATTTCCCGCCGGCGGCGCGCGCGACAGTGGCATCGGCTCCCGGGTGCTGTTCGCAAATCTCGGCGGTGATTGGGGTGCCAGCCACAGTTGGCAGACGGGGATGTCGCACTATGCTGCCGATGTTGAGGGACGCTCGGCGGGCGCTCACGAACATGGCGTGGGGGGCGAAGAGGAAACGCCGACCTTCACCGGGGACAGCGAGGCCTGGGGGGCGCACCTGATTTACAAGTGGGCCCCGCAAGGCAATTACCGGCAGCGCAATTTCAAGCTGCAGGCGGAGTATTTCGCCGTTGAGGAGGATGGCGATCTCATATTGGCCGGCAGCGAGCCCCTGGAGTTCAGCAGTTTCGACGGTGATCAAGAGGGGTTCTATCTGCAGGGCGTGTATCAGTTCCGTCCGCAATGGCGGGTCGGATTGCGCTACGACCGTTTGTGGAGCGACAACGAAGGCAGCGATCCGGAGGTGTTGGAGGAGGCAGGGTTACTCGCCGAGGGGGACGATCCCGAGCGCTGGAGCGCCATGTTCGAGTGGCTGCCCAGTGAATTCAGCCGCCTGCGCCTACAGTACAACCGGGACGACTCCTATCGGAGCGGGGATCACCAATGGTTCCTGCAGTACACCCACAGCCTCGGCGCCCACGGCGCGCACCGTTTCTGAGGGGGCGTCATGATGCATGTACAACGGAAGGGCCTTTGGCCGAAATGGCTGGTCGCAGCTTTGGCTTTGTTCACGGTCCCGGCCGCCGCTGAACTGCGGGTATTTGCTTGCGAACCCGAATGGGCGGCGCTGTCCGCTGCGCTGGGTGGCGATCGGGTGAGTGTCGACATGGCCACCACCGCCGCCCAGGATCCGCACTATGTGCAGGCCCGGCCCGGGCTGATCGCACTGGCGCGGAGCGCTGACTTGCTCGTTTGCACCGGCGCCGATCTAGAAACCGGTTGGCTACCGCTGTTATTGCGCAAGTCTGGCAATCCCGTCATTCAGACTGCCCGGTCCGGTTATTTCCTGGCCGCCGAGCAGGTGAGCCTGTTGGAGGTGCCAGAACGGCTCGATCGCGCACTAGGGGATATCCACGCCGCGGGCAATCCCCACCTTGCGCTCGACCCCCGCCGCTTGCTGGTCGTCGCCGAACGCTTGGCCGAGCGGCTGGCCGCCATTGACCCGGAGGGCGCGGTTGCCTACCGGGCGCATTTGGCGGGGTTTCGGAACCGATGGCAAGCGGCGATTGTGGGGTGGGAAATGCGGGCTGCGCCGTTGCGGGGACGGCGGGTGGCCGCTCACCATCCAACGTTTACCTACTTGGAGGACTGGTTGGGGCTGGAGCGGGTGGCGATGCTGGAGCCCAAGCCGGGTATTCCCCCCTCCAGTGCTCACCTGGCTAGGTTATTGAAAAAGTTTCGCGCCGAGCCGGTGGATCTGATCCTGCATGCCAGCTATGAGGATGCCCGTCCCGCGGGTTGGCTGGCCGGTAAGATCGGTGTGCCTGTCCTGCGACTGCCGGCGAGCCCGGAAGGACCGCCGGACGGCGTGGAGACCCTGGAGTTTTGGATGGAGTCGCTGGTCACAGCGCTGCTGCAGACAGCCGGTTTGGGGGCGCGGTGATCGCCCAGTGGGAGATCCTGGCGCCGGCGCTTTTCGCCGGCTGCTTGGTGCTTGCCACCCACATTCCCCTGGGGCGGGAAGTACTGCGTCGCGGCATCATCTTCATTGATCTGGCGATTGCCCAGATCGCGGGCCTGGGGGTGATCGCCGCGGCCCGCCTCGGTTGGGAGCCCCACGGCTGGCGCGCCCAGTTAGCCGCTGTGGCCGGCGCCTTGATCGGCGCTCTGGCCCTGGGGCTAGCCGAGCGTCGCCTCGGCCGGCATCAGGAGGCGGTGATTGGGGTGGCTTTTGTGTTGGCCGCCAGTGGCGGCGTCCTGCTGCTGGCCGGGGATGCCCACGGCGGCGATGCGCTGCGCGAGCTGTTGGCCGGGCAAATCCTGTGGGTGGATTGGCCGCTTCTAGCACGGGGGGCGGCGGTAACCGCGGTGTTGCTCGGTGGCTGGGCGCTGCTCGGCGCCCGCGCGCGGCGCGGGATCGCTTTCTATCTGCTGTTCGCGGTCGCGGTAACCCTATCCGTACAGCTGGTGGGTGTGTATCTGGTATTCGCGAGTCTGATCGTGCCAGCACTGGCTACGGTGCGGCAACCGCCGCACCGTCAGTTACCGACGGCGTGGGCGCTGGGCTTGGCAGGCTACAGCGCCGGTTTGGCGCTGTCAGCTTGGCTGGATCTGCCGAGTGGTGCCGTGATCGTCTGGTGCCTGGCATTGGTCGGTGTGGCCTGGTGGTTCTTCAGCGCTCGGTCTGCCCCGGGCTGACATGGGGGAAGCGGCTCAGGCAGAGCGTTGTTCGGGCGCGTCGCGGCAGGCCTCCTCGGCCTGTTCGATTTCGATGGTGCTGTGCGCTAGCCGGTAGGGCGCCAGCGCTTTGGCGACCTGAGCCTTGATTCGTTGCTGGACCGCGTTGGTGATGGGCTCGTCGATATCCAGGTGGACAGTGAGCACGTGGTGCTCGCCATCGAGCGACCACAGGTGCAGGTGGTGGATCCCGACCACGTGGGCGATGGCGCGTAGCCGGCTGGCGATTTCTCGCTCCAGCGCGGTGTCTGGACAACCTTGAAAGAATAAGCGCGCGGTGCGGTCGAGGTTGCGGACGACATTGAATAGGATGACGGCCGTAAAGGCGATGGAAAGTAAAGGGTCCAGAATCGGCCAGTCGGCGACCAACAGGACGGTGGCGACGATCAGGATCGCGGCCCAGCCCAGCACATCCTCCAGCAAGTGCCAATTCAGGACGCGCTCGTTGAGCGTGGCGCCGCCCATGAGCAGCCAGGCGGCGACGCCATTGACCGCCAAGCCCAGCACTGCCAAGCCGAGCATGCCAGGGGCATAGGGCATGCTCGGTTCGGCGAGCCGTGGTAACGCTTGGCTCAGTACCCAGAGTGCACCGGCCACGAGGATCAGGCCGTTGACCAGCGCCGCGAACAAGGACAGCCGGCCCAGGCCATAACTGAACCCGGGGGTTGCGCCGCGCTGCGCCAGCCGCTGCATCCACCAGCCGAAGGCGATCGCGCTGCTGTCGCCGAGATCGTGGACGGCGTCGGCGAGGATCGCGGTGCTTTGTGTCCACCAGCCGCCAGCAAATTCGATCAGCGCGAAACCGAAATTGAGCCAAAAGGCAATCCCGATCGCACGCTGCGAAGTTGGGCTCTCCGGTTGCGGGTGATGCGAATGCGACATGAAAGATCTTGGCGAACCTGCGCTCGGACCATGGTAGACCGCATACCCGGGCTTTGCCCACACACCGGCGATTCGGTCGCCGGGCTGCTAGAATTCAACGCTCGCATGAGTCGTCACCAGTGTGCGCACCGAAAGTTATCGGAGGAGCCATGACAGATCAGCCTTTTCTCACGGATATTCAGACCCTGCGCAAGCGTGCTCGAGAGCACATGGAAGAGGGGGCGGTGACGCCCGGCTACGGTGCGGATCGGGACACCGTCATCAAGCTGTTGAACGAAGCGTTGGCTACCGAGTTGGTTTGTGTCCTGCGCTACAAAAGACATTTTTTCATGGCCTCTGGCATCAATGCGCAGAGTGTTGCAGCAGAATTTCTAGAGCATGCTAACGAAGAGCAGGCCCACGCCGATGAGATCGCTCAACGTATCGTGCAGCTCGGCGGAGAACCCAATTTTTCGCCTGAGGGCTTAGCCAGCCGCAGCCACGCCGAATACGTCGAGGGCGAGAACCTCATCGACATGATTCGAGAAGATTTGGTCGCCGAGCGCATCGCCATCGACAGCTACCGGGAAATGATTACCTACTTGGGAACCAAAGACTCGACGACCAGGCGCATGCTGGAAGGCATTTTGGCAATGGAAGAACAGCATGCCGATGACCTGGTCGGCCTGCTCGGGGAAATGGGTTCTTAGGTCGCCCCAGCGATGGAAACCTTTGATCGCCTGTGTTCCGACGCTGGTGGCGCCACGCGCAGTTTGACGTTGCCTTTCGACCGACGCGAGCGCTCTCGTCAACGCGTGGTTTTGGACGATGGCACCGCGGCTGTGTTGATGCTGCCGCGCGGCACCTTGTTGCGCGACGGTGATCTGCTCGCCGGTCCGGCTGGTGGTTGTCGCGGGCCAGTGTTGGTGCGTGCCGCCGCCGAGCCGGTATCCGTGGCTATCAGCGCCGATCCGTTGTTGCTCCTCCGCGCGGCCTACCATCTCGGCAACCGGCATGTGCCGCTACAGATTGGAAGCGGCTGGTTGCGTTATCTCAGTGACCACGTATTGGATGAACTCTGTCGGGGACTCGGCCTGCAGGTGGAGTCTGCGAGCCTGCCCTTTGAGCCGGAAGCCGGCGCCTATGCTGGGAGCGGCCATGGTCACCACCACTGATCCGGGGCTGTCCCTGTTGCCCCTGCTGCAATTGCTGCGGCTTGCCAGTCCGTCACTGCCGGTGGGTGCCTTTGCCTGGTCGCAGGGGCTCGAGGGAGCCATGGCAATCGGTTGGGTCGATAGCCCGGACAGTTTTGCCGACTGGGTCGGCGCGGTGCTGACGCGGAATTTTGCGGAGCAAGAGCTGCCGCTGCTGCGCCGGCTGCTCGAGGCTGAGGCGGACGAGCAGCCGCGGTGGAACCGCCTGGCACTGGCGCTGCGCGAGACCGCCGAGTTGCGCCGCGAGGATACGCACTGCGGTGCCGCGCTTCTGCGTCTGGCCCGGGCCACCGGGGTGGCGGCGGCCGAGGACTGGCCGGTCGACGCCGAGATGAGCTACTTGACTGCCTATGCGCAAAGTTGCCGGCATTGGCAGATTGCCTATCCGGGAGCGGGTGCTGCGCTTGCCTGGAGCTGGGTCGACAATCAGATCGCTGCGGCGCTCAAGTTGGGGTTATTCGGTCAGACGCAAGGTCAGCAGATCGCGGTGCGCTTGGCGGCGGAAATCCCGGCGTTGGTTGAGCACGCCTGCCAGGTTGCCGATGCCGACATCGGGATCAGCCTTCCGGGCCAGGTGTTGGCCAGTATGTTGCACGAAACTCAGTATAGCCGCCTGTTTCGATCCTGAATCTGTGAGGGAGGACTGCATGCAGAAACAAGCCCTGCGCGTGGGCGTCGGTGGCCCTGTGGGCGCCGGCAAGACCGCTTTAGTGCTGCGCCTGTGCGAGGCTTTGCGCGACCACTGTGAGGTCGCCGTGGTCACCAACGATATTTACACTCGGGAGGACGCTGAGTTTCTCGATCGCCACCACGCGTTGCCCTCGGACCGCATATTGGGCGTGGAGACCGGTGGTTGTCCGCATACCGCGATTCGAGAGGATGCCTCGATGAATCTTGCGGCGGTCGCGGAATTGGGCCGGCGATTTCCTGCGCTCGATTTGATTTTTATCGAGAGCGGCGGCGACAACCTTGCCGCGACCTTTAGCCCAGAATTATCCGATTTCACGATCTATGTGATCGACGTCTCCGCCGGCGACAAGATTCCTCGAAAGGGCGGCCCGGGAATTACCAAATCTGATCTGTTGGTGATCAATAAGATCGACCTTGCGCCCCATGTTGGTGCGTCGTTGTCGGTAATGGATCGGGATGCCCAAAAGATGCGCGGTGAACGCCCGTTTCTATTCGCCAATATGAAAACTCGGGAGGGTTTGTCCGAGATTATCGCGACCTTGTGTCGCGAGGCCCTATTGGGCCCGCCGCCCGCGTACTCCGGCGATGATGAAACCCGTAGGGCGGGGCGGAACCCCTAAGCTGGCACAAATTCTGCCTTTGGTGATGGACGCCGGCCGGGCCACCGCGCTCAGGCCGGCATAACAGTACCTACCAGAGGGAGAATGCATGAAAAGATCTATTCGAGCCGGATCGGAGCGCCGATTCGCCAGCACGCTGCTCAAAGCTGGTGCGGCAACCTTGGCGCTGGCCGGAAGCGCAGCGGCCTTCGCCGCCGATACCATCAAGGTCGGGGTGCTGCACTCCCTGTCCGGAACCATGGCGATTAGCGAGACCACCCTCAAAGACACGGTGCTGATGTTGGTGGACGAGCAGAACAAAAAAGGTGGTCTGCTCGGCAAGCAGCTCGAAGCTGTCGTGGTGGATCCTGCCTCCAATTGGCCATTGTTCGCTGAAAAGGCGAAAGAATTGCTGGCCAAAGAGAAGGTCGATGTCATCTACGGTTGTTGGACCTCCGTGTCTCGCAAGTCGGTGTTGCCGGTGATCGAGGAGCTCAACGGCATGCTGTTCTATCCGGTGCAGTACGAGGGTGAGGAATCGTCCAAGAACGTGTTCTATACCGGTGCGGCGCCTAACCAGCAGGCGATCCCCGCAGTCGATTACCTGATGAACGAAGTAGGCGTGGAACGTTGGGTATTGGCTGGAACGGATTATGTCTATCCGCGTACCACGAACAAGATTCTCGAGGCCTACCTCAAAGACAAAGGTGTGGCTGCCGAGGACATCATGATCAACTACACGCCGTTTGGACATTCCGACTGGCAGACCATTGTCGCCGACATCAAGAAGTTTGGCTCGGCCGGTAAAAAGACTGCCGTGGTGTCTACCATCAATGGCGATGCCAACGTGCCTTTCTACAAAGAACTCGGTAACCAAGGCGTATCCGCCGAGGATATTCCCGTCGTGGCGTTTTCCGTCGGAGAAGAGGAGCTTTCGGGCTTCGATACCTCGCCGCTGGTGGGGCATCTGGCAGCGTGGAACTATTTCATGAGTGTGGATACGTCTGAGAACGATGCCTTCATCAAGAAGTGGCACGGGTTTATCGGCGATGCCAAGCGGGTCACTAACGACCCGATGGAAGCGACCTATGTTGGCTTCAATCTCTGGGTGAAAGCGGTGGAGAAGGCTGGCACCACGGATGTCGACGCGGTGCGCAAGGCCATGTATGGGCTGTCCGTGCCCAATCTGACCGGTGGTACTGCGGTCATGCTGCCCAATCATCACATCACCAAACCGGTGCTGATCGGCGAGATTCAAGAGGATGGCCAGTTCCAGGTGGTATGGCAGACCGACGCAGAAGTGCCAGGGGATGCCTGGACCGACTTCTTGCCGGAAAGCGCGAAGATCACCGCCGATTGGCAGGATCCCGCGATCAATTGCGGCAACTACAACACCGCGACCAAGACCTGCTCGGGCCAAAATTATTGAGCCGAGCCCCCATGGGACTGCGGTGCGGCTCCATGGGGACCTTCTCTTACCGAATCACCCCGGCGGCTACTCGCCGGGGTGATCTACACTCCGGTCTTTGGGGCGTTCATGAAGCTTTTATTTGCGCTGTTTCTGGCGATTGCGGCGGTCGGTAGCAGTGCCGTCGTGTCCGCGGCGGCCGCTGACAGCTCTTTTGAATCTACGGCTGTGGCATTGGGTACGGCCTCCTTTCGGGAAAAGCAGGCCCTGGTGGAGCGCCTCGCCGCCTTTGAGGATCCTCGGGTCCCCCAGTTGCTCGCGGCGTTGCTCGCGGGCGACCTCTATCGCGATACAGCCAGCGGCGCGCTATTTGTGGGTAAAGAGGCCCCTGCGCTGTTAGTCGCCTCCGGGGCGGCGACGGCGCCATCGGGCAAGTTGCGCAAAGTCATTACCAATAACAGCCTGCGCAGCGCGTTGCGTCCCTTGCTCGCCGCGACCCGGCTGCGAGATGCCGATGCCCATGTACGGCTGCAGGCGGCACGCACCCTGATCGGCGAAGTCCCTCAGGCTTTGGCGCCGACCCTCGTGGCCGTTATTGCCGAGGAGCAGCGACCCGAGGTGCGTCGGGCATTGCGAACCGCGCTTGCCACCCTGCAGCTGGCCGATGCCGATGCCGCAGTGCGCAGCGACGCGGTTCGGGTGCTCGCCGATAACAATGACAAGCAGATTCTTACTCTGCTCGAGCAGCGCGCGCGGCAAGAGCAAGATCCTGAGGTGATGGCCGCGTTGACAGAAGCCATCGCTTCACTGCAGGCTCGAGAAAAATGGTTTGCCTTCCTCGGTGACCTTTTCTTCGGCCTGAGCCTGGGCTCGGTGCTGTTGCTCGCCGCCGTCGGCTTGGCCATTACTTTTGGCGTCATGGGCGTGATCAACATGGCGCACGGCGAAATGATCATGCTCGGCGCTTACACCACCTATGTGGTGCAGTTAATGATGCCAGACCACATTGCGCTTTCCCTGGTGGTCGCTGTGCCGGCGGCGTTTGTCGTTTCCGGGCTGGTGGGGATCGCCATCGAGCGCGGCGTGATCCGGTTCCTCTACGGCAGGCCGCTGGAGACGTTGCTCGCGACCTTCGGCATCAGCCTGGTGCTGCAACAGCTGGTACGGACGATTTTCTCGCCCCTGAATAAGTCTGTGATCACCCCGGACTGGTTGAGCGGCTCCTGGCAAATCAACGGCATGCTGTCGCTGACCTACAACCGGTTGTACATCATTCTGTTTGCGTTGGCTGTCCTGGTGACACTGGTGGGCCTGCTGCGCAAGACGCCCATTGGTCTGCAGATGCGGGCCGTGACCCAAAACCGGGCCATGGCCAGCTCCATGGGTATTCGCACCGGGCGGGTTGATGCGTTGACCTTTGGCTTGGGTTCGGGCATCGCGGGTATTGCCGGTGTGGCCTTGAGTCAGCTCACCAATGTCGGGCCCAATCTTGGTCAGTCCTACATCATCGACTCCTTTTTGGTGGTGGTCTTCGGCGGGGTCGGCAATCTGTTCGGCACCTTCGTCGCAGCCATGAGTCTGGGGGTGGTGACCAAGTTCGCCGAACCGCTGGTCGGTGCGGTGTTGGCGAAGATTCTGATTTTGGTGTTCGTAATTCTGTTTATTCAGCGGCGTCCCCGAGGGTTGTTTGCCCTCAAGGGACGGTTCGTGGAGGACTGATCGTTGGCTATTTCCTCGCAACCTAGATTGTTGTCCGATACGGCAAGCCGCTGTCTGATCGGCGCCATTGCGCTGATGCTTGTCGTTGTCCCTGTGCTGAATTTGCTCGTGCCCGCGGATTCGGCGCTGCACTTGTCCAGCTATTGGGTTTCCCTGCTGGGCAAGTATCTGTGTTTGGCATTGCTGGCGCTGGCGCTGGATCTGGTCTGGGGGTACGCCGGTATCCTAAGCCTGGGTCATGGGGCCTTCTTTGCGCTTGGCGGCTATGCCATGGGCATGTACCTGATGCGGCAGATCGGTGAACGCGGTGTCTATGGACACCCGGTGCTGCCGGATTTCATGGTTTTTCTCAACTGGCAGGAACTGCCCTGGTACTGGTACGGCTTCGATAGCTTTCTGTTCGCCGCGCTCATGATCGTCCTGGTTCCGGGGGCGCTGGCCTTTGCTTTTGGCTGGTTTGCGTTCCGTTCGCGGGTGACAGGCGTCTATTTGTCGATCATTACGCAAGCACTGACCTTTGCGTTGATGCTCGCCTTTTTCCGCAATGACATGGGCTTTGGCGGAAACAACGGGTTGACCGATTTCAAGGACATCCTGGGCTTCAGCTTGGCCGCCGAGGGCACGAAGAGCGCCTTGTTCGTTGCCTCGGGAGTAGCCTTGATCGGCGGTTACCTGCTTTGCCGTCGCGTGGTGACCTCGCGATTGGGTCGGGTATTGGTCGCGGTGCGCGAGGCCGAGAGTCGGACACGTTTTCTCGGCTACCGGGTCGAGTACTACAAGTTGTTCGTGTTCGTGCTCAGCGCCATGCTCGCTGGCATTGCCGGGGCGCTCTATGTTCCCCAGGTGGGCATCATCAATCCCGGTGAGTTCGCACCTTTGGCGTCCATCGAGATCGTGGTCTGGGTTGCCGTTGGTGGTCGCGGCTACCTCTATGGCGCGATCGTCGGCGCTTTGCTGGTGAATTACGGCAAGACGTGGTTCACCGGGGCTTTCCCGGAGATCTGGCTCTTCCTGCTCGGCGGGCTGTTCGTGGTATCTACGCTCTTTCTGCCCCGCGGTGTGGTCGGATTACTGCAAAAGCGCCGGCCGAGGCAGCCGCCTCCGCCATCGCGGCACGTGTCGGCGCAGGCTGAGGAGGGGGCGCGATGATCATCGAGGCCCGGCACCATTTGCCGACCAATATTCTTTACCTGGAGGGGGTGACGGTTTCCTTCGATGGCTTCAAGGCCCTACGCGAACTGTCGCTGGCCATTGCGCCCGGCGAACTGCGCGCGATCATCGGCCCCAATGGTGCCGGAAAGACGACGTTCATGGACGTGGTCACGGGCAAGGTGAGACCCACCGAGGGAGAAGTGTTCTTTCGCGATACCGTCGATCTCACCCGCTATGACGAGGCCGAGATCGCGCGGCTCGGAATCGGCCGCAAGTTCCAGAAGCCGACAGTGATCGACAGTCTCACGGTCTGGGAAAATCTGGAGCTGGCGCTTGCCGGTGAACGCGGGGTGTTCACCACACTGATGCGCCCGCGCTCGGCCGAGGATCGCGAGCAGATGGCCGCGATTTTGGAGCGCGTCGGATTGGCCGAGGCCGCGGGGCGTCCGGGTGGCGCCCTGTCCCACGGCCAGAAACAATGGCTGGAGATCGGGATGTTGCTGGCTCAGTCTCCCGATTTGCTGCTCGTCGATGAGCCCGCTGCCGGTATGACCGATCATGAAACCGAGTTGACGGCGCAGCTCCTGCGGGAGATCAGCGGGGAGCGTTCGGTGGTGGTGGTCGAGCACGACATGGTCTTCGTCAAGGCACTCGATTGTCGGGTGACGGTACTGCACGAGGGCCATACCCTCGCCGAGGGGACGCTTGAGCATGTGCAGGCGGACGAACGAGTGATCGAAGTTTATCTGGGGCGCTGAAGATGTTGGCGATCGAACATGTCGACCTGTTTTACGGCGCTAGCCAGGCGCTGAAAGATGTGAGTTTCGCCGCGGAGATCGGCGAGGTGGCCTGTGTCATGGGGCGCAATGGTGTGGGTAAGACCTCGCTGATGCGTGCTGTGGCAGGACAGCAACAGATCCGCGGCGGCCGTATTCGCTGGGAAGGCCAGGATATCAGTGGCTTGGCGCCCCACCAGCGCGCGCGACGCGGCATCGCTTACGTCCCGCAGGGTCGGGATGTATTTTCGCAGCTCACCGTTCTGGAAAATCTGAAGACAGGGTTTGCCGTGCTTCCGCGCACCGACCGGCGTATTCCCGATGAGATTTTCGACCTGTTTCCGGTCTTGCGGCAGATGCTCGGTCGCCGCGGAGGCGATCTCTCTGGCGGACAGCAGCAGCAACTGGCCATTGCCCGCGCCTTGGTGATGCGGCCCAGGCTGCTGATTCTCGACGAGCCCACCGAGGGTATTCAGCCCTCTATCATCAAAGATATTCAGCAGGTCATTGGGCTGCTGCGAGACCGCGGCGAGATGGCGATTTTGCTGGTCGAGCAGTATTTCGAATTTGCACGCGACCTGGCGGACCGCTACATGGTGATGGACCGCGGGGCGGTGGTCCTCTCCGGCGCGGGCGCTGAGATGGAGGAGGATGTGGTTCGCCGCTATATCGCCGTGTAACGCCCGCCGGACGGCCGTATTATCGGATGTCGCCGGCGGGCCCTTCCTCCATCACAATGCCAGCCGCATAGAGCGCGGCGATCTGTTCCGCGTTACGGCCGAGCAAGCGCTCGAGCAGCTCGCGGTTGTGTTCTCCGAGGGTCGGTGCACGCCACTGGCAGTTGGCGGGATAGCCGGAGGTTTTGATCGGCATCCCCGGGATCTGAAATTCGCCGGCGATGGGGTCGCACACGGTGCGCACTGTGCCGCGCGTCACCAGGTGCGGATGAGTCAGCGTCTCGGCGACGCTGAGCACGGGCGCGCAGGGCACGCCGTAGGCTTCGAGGGTGGCCAATGCGCTGTCGATGTCCGGAAAGGTGGCGAGCCAATCCTCGATCAGCGCAATCACCTGCCCGCGCTGCTGTAGGCGGACTGTATCCGTCGCCCACTCGGGATCTGTGGCTAACTCCGATCGACCCATGGCGGCACACAGATCCGGCCAATGGTGCATGAAGGCCATCAACACGAGGCTGCCGCCATTACCCTGATAGACCCCAGCCGGACAGAGGTAGGCCAGATGGCGGCCGGCGCGAGCCGGCGCAATGGCGCCGTCACTACCGCTGCACTGGTGTACGTTGACCTCGTGGCAATGGTAGTAGGCATCCAGGATAGCGATGTCGAGATGCTGTCCCTGCCCGGTACGTTGGCGGTGCAGGATGGCCGCCGCAATCGCAAAGGCGCCGTGTACTCCGGAGCTGACGTCGCCGATACCGGCGAGCGGAATATGGGGCGGTTGATCGGGCTCGCCGATCATCGAGGTGATCCCAGCGTAGGCCTGGGCGATGTAATCATAGCCGGGCTTGTGTGCCAGGGGGCCGGTTTGGCCCAAGGCGGAGATCGAGCAGAGGATGATATCGTCCTTGAGCTTGCGCAGATCCTCATAGCCGAGTCCCATGTCCGCCATCACGCCAGGCTTGAAGTTTTCCACCACGGCGTCGCAGTGGGGTACCAACTCCCGCACCAGGGCCATACCTTCGGCCGTGCGTAGGTCCAGGCATAGACTTTTCTTGTTCAAGCTTTGCTGAATGAAGTAGAGGCTACGTGGGCCGCGGAGCTGGGAGATACTGCGCACCATGTCGCCGCGCGGCGCGGCTTCGATCTTAATCACCTCTGCGCCGAGTTCGGCGAACATGCGGGTACAGCTGGGTCCGGCCAGGGCACGGGTCAGGTCGAGAATGCGGATTCCGGTAAGCAGGTGCTCGGTGGGTGGCGCCATGGGAACATCCTCATTATTGACATTATCGGGATGTGGGCCATGCTGGCTGAAATCCGGTGGCCAAGGCAAACACTCCGGATGGCCCGTACGGAGGCAAGAGCCATCCTATGTCGCTCCGGTGCGGTCAGGGAAGTGGGCGCCGGGCTCCCCGGTAACTACGCTGCCAATAACGTTTGGCCAAGGCCTCGACCCGAACCCGGCCGCCGCTGCTCGGGGCATGGATAAAGGCGCCGTCGCCCACA
Organism: Porticoccaceae bacterium; assembly: GCA_041594335.1. GTDB lineage: Bacteria > Pseudomonadota > Gammaproteobacteria > Pseudomonadales > Porticoccaceae > JAGPUQ01. The sequence continues at coordinate 6,698 of JBFHML010000042.1, read as the reverse complement.
TAGATACCGGCATGGTCGGCTCGGTCATTGCGTTGAATGGCGAACAGGAGCAGGTCTCCCGGCTGCAGCCCGCCCGGCGCTGGGGCACGTAGGGCGTCGAGTCCGGCAGTGGTGCGCGGCAGCTCCAGGCCCACAGCTTGTCGGTACACATAGTGGATTAGGCCGCTGCAATCGAAACCCGTGACCGGTGAGGTGCCGCCGGCGCGGTAGGGGGTACCGACCAGATCCAGTGCCCGGGCTACGATTGCTGCGCCGCCAGTCTCGGCCGGAGCCACCGCTGGGGCCGGTGTGCGCATGCAGCCGACCAAGGACAGCAGTGTCGCGAGCGCCAGCAGCCGGCCGGCTGCGTGTCGGGGTGTGCAGACGATGGGTCGCACGCGGCTCCACTCGGGTAGAGATTCGGAGAAGTTACGGTGATTTGCCCGCCGCGCCAACCCCGCGTGCGCCGCGCGCGGCACCGCCTCTTCTGGGTTCGGTTCTCCCGTGCACGGGGGGCTCGATGTCCGTGCCGCGGGTGAACGGCGGGCGCGGGTTGGTGGCCACCAAGCGGCCGTCGCGGGGTCGGAACCCCGCGCCGGCACCGGCGCGCGGGGTGAGATACCCGCGGTGCGGCTACGCTCGCGTACCCGTGCTAGAAATCGGCAGGCCTTTCCCCTCCAAGGGCAACTGCGACCTCGGAGAAACACCTGATCACCGCGAGGGCTCAGGAGCCCAATCGCGCGATCCGTTCCCGCTGTGCGGCCAGCCGGTGCAGGGCATCGGTGGCTACGGCAGCTTTCTCGCGCTCGCGGTCGACCACTTCTGGCGGGGCGTTGTCGACGAACTTGGTGTTGCTGAGCTTTCCCTCCAGGCGGCTGATCTCTTGCTCCAATTTGCGCGTCTCGCGGTCGAGGCGGGCGAGTTCTGCGTCGCGGTCGATCAGGCCGGCCATCGGGACGTGGATTTCAAGCTGGCCGGCCAGCGCCGTGGCCGACACGGGGGCATCCGCGCCAGTATCCAGCCAGTGGATGGCTTCAAGGTTAGCGAGCCGTTGCAGAAAACCGCGGTTGGCTTCGAGTCGCGCGCGATCGGTAGCGTCGCCGCCGCGCAGATAGACCGGCAGCTTGCGCCCGGGCGCGATGTTCATTTCGCCGCGGATGTTGCGTACGCCGAGGATCACGCGCTGAATCCAGGCGATGTCGGCCTCGGCGTCGCTGTCGATGCGCCCCGCATTTGCTTCCGGCCACGGCTGGAGCATCAGGGTATCGCCAGCCTTGCCGGCAAGGGTTTTCACCCGTTGCCAGATTTCCTCGCTGAGGAAAGGCATGAACGGGTGCGCGAGCCGCAACAGGGCTTCGAGCACCCGCACCAGGGTGCGGCGGGTGCCGGCTTTCAGGGCTTCGGATGCGGCTTCGTCCCAGAGCACGGGTTTGGAGAGTTCCAGATACCAGTCGCAGTAGTCGGACCAGACGAATTCGTAGAGCGCCTGGGCGGCGTGATCGAAGCGGAAGCCTTCGAGCGCCTCGGTGATTTCTCGCTCGGCGCGCTGCAAGCGGCTGATGATCCAGCGGTCGGCCAGCGACAGCTGGAACTCGGCGTCTTCCCCCGCACCGCAGTCCTGCCCCTCGGCATTCATTAGCACGTAGCGGGCGGCGTTCCAGATCTTGTTGCAGAAGTTCCGGTTACCCTCAAGACGCCCCAGGTCGAATTTGATGTCGCGGCCGGTGGAGGCGAGCCACAGGAAGGTAAAGCGCAGCGCATCGGTACCATGGGCGGCGATCCCTTCGGGAAACTCCCGGCGGGTGCGCTTGGCGATCTGATCGGCCAGCTTGGGTTGCATCATCCCCGAGGTGCGCTTGGCGATGAGCTCCTCAAGGCCGATGCCGTCGACGATGTCGAGTGGATCGAGCACATTGCCCTTCGATTTCGACATCTTCTGGCCTTCGCTGTCCCGCACCAGGCCATGTACATACACGGTTTTGAAGGGGACCTGAGGAGAGCCGCCCTGGTCTTTGATGAAATGCATGGTCATCATGATCATGCGCGCCACCCAGAAGAAAATGATGTCGAAACCCGTCACCAGCACGCTGGTCGGGTGGAAGGTGCGCAGCTCGGGAGTGTCCTCTGGCCAACCCAGGGTGGAGAAGGTCCAGAGTGCGGAGCTGAACCAGGTGTCGAGCACGTCCTCGTCTTGGTGAAGCGCGATGTCGGGGGCCAGCTGATGTTTGCGGCGTACCTCCGCCTCGTCGCGACCGACATAGACGTTGCCGGCGTTGTCGTACCAGGCCGGAATGCGGTGTCCCCACCACAGCTGGCGGGAGATGCACCAGTCCTGCAGGTCGCGCATCCAGGCGAAATACATGTTCTCGTACTGCTGGGGTACGAAACGGATGGCACCGGACTCCACCGCTGCGATGGCGGTTTTTGCCAGTGGTGCCACGCGCACATACCACTGATCGGTCAGGAAGGGCTCGACCACGGCGCCGGAGCGGTCGCCCTGAGGCACCTTGAGGGCGTGCGGCTCGATTTTCTCAACCAAGCCCAGGGCCTCGAGGTCGGCGACGATCTTGGCGCGTGCCTCCAGACGGTCGTCGCCGCGGTATGCTTCGGGCAGGTGGGTATCGACATCCATGGCGAGGGCGCCCTGCCAATCGAAAGCTTCGGCCTGTGCGCGAATCTTGGCGTCGCTGGTGAGCACGTTCACCAACGGCAGATTGTGGCGTTTGCCTACGGCATAGTCGTTGAAGTCGTGTGCCGGGGTGATTTTCACGCACCCGGAGCCGAATGCGGGGTCCACATAGTCGTCGGCGATTACCGGAATCTCGCGACCGACCAGGGGCAGTCGTACCGTCTTACCGATCAGGTCTCGGTAGCGTTCGTCCTGCGGATGCACGGCGACCGCGGTGTCCCCGAGCATGGTCTCGGGCCGGGTGGTGGCGACCACCAGGTAATCGCGGCCGTCGAGGGTTTGCGCACCGTCGACGAGCGGATAGCGAAAATGCCAGAGGTGACCGCGGGTGTCGATATTTTCCACTTCGAGGTCGGAGATCGCGGTGTGCAATACGGGATCCCAGTTCACCAGGCGCTTGCCCCGGTAGATGAGGCCTTCTTCATGGAGGCGCACGAAGACTTCGCGCACGGCGTTCGATAGTCCTGGATCCATGGTGAAGCGCTCGCGGCTCCAATCCAGAGAAGAACCCAGGCGGCGCAGTTGACCAGTAATGGCGCCGCCGGACTGTGCTTTCCATTCCCAGATTTTCTCGAGGAATTTCTCCCGGCCCAGATCGTGACGGGTCACGCCTTGGGCGCCCAACTGACGCTCGACCACCATCTGGGTGGCGATGCCGGCGTGGTCGGTGCCCATCTGCCAGAGGGTGTTGTGTCCCTGCATGCGCCGCCACCGGATCAGGCAGTCCATCACGGCATTGTTGAAGCCGTGGCCCATGTGCAGGCTACCGGTGACATTGGGTGGCGGGATCATGATGCAGTAGGGGTCGCCACTGCCGCCGGGCTGGAAGTAGCCGTTTTGCTCCCAAGTCTGGTACCAATGTTGTTCGATGGCGCCGGGCTGGTAGGTCTTGTCCATGGTTCGGGGAATGTCTCGGCGGATGGGTGCGTGCAGCGGGGGTGCGATTATAGGGGCTGTTGCCGATCCTGGTCAGGTTTGCCGGAATCTCGCTGAGGATGAGGTTCCAGCACGTCGGTGAGTATGGGGATATCGACAACCGACCAATCCAGCGCCTCGTCGTGGGTCTCCGGTGTGACGTCGCGCGGTGTTTCGTTACCGATCACGCTGCCAGCACCTGGGCGTCGAGTTTGGTATGTCGGGTGTCGTAGCCGCGGTCGCGATAAAAGCGGAAGCGCTCTCGCATCTGCTCGCGATGTTGCGGGTCTGTCGTGTGGACGAACTCTGCAAGGCGCTCAAAACGGCTAAACCAGCCGGGCGCCACGGTAGCCAGGTTGACCAGTAGGCCGTGGTGGTGGCCGGGCTCGTCGGCACTGAGGGTGATGGGCGTGTGCGGGTCTGGGGTCCGCCCATGGGGCAGAAAGCTGGTGGCCGGATAGGCCCACAGCAGCGCATCGAGGCGTTCCAAGGTCTCGCCATGGGGGCAGTGAATCAGCACATCCAAGCCTTGGTGCACCGCTTTGGCGGCCAGTTTGCAGGTCAATGACAAAGCCGCCTCCAGGCCACCGTCGAACTCATAGAAGTGCACTCGGGTCACGCAGTTGCTCCATCCAGCCGTTGGAGCAGGTACTCCATCAACAGGGGCACTGGGCGGCCGGTGGCGCCTTTCTGTGCGCCCGAGTTCCAGGCGGTGCCGGCAATGTCCAGGTGAGCCCAGCGGTAGTCGGTGGCGAAGCGGGCCAGGAAGCAGGCGGCGGTGACACTGCCGGCCTCGGGTCCCCCGATGTTCGCCATGTCGGCGAAATTGCTCTTGAGCTGTTCGTCGTATTCCTTCCACAGTGGCAGCCGCCAGGCGCGATCGCCGGCGGTGATCCCGGCTTCCAGCAACGCGTTTGCCAGTGCTTCATCGTTGCTGAACAGGCCGCTGGCCTGCTTCCCGAGCGCGACCACGCAGGCCCCGGTCAGGGTAGCGATGTCGATCATCACGTCGGGTTTGTAGCGGCCGGCATAAGTAAGCGCGTCGCAGAGAATCAGTCGCCCCTCGGCATCGGTGTTGAGGATCTCGATGGTTTTGCCGGACATGGAGGTTACGACATCTCCGGGTTTGGTGGCCTTGCCGCTCGGCAGATTCTCGACCGCTGGGATCACGCCCACGACCGAGATGGGCAACTGCGCGGCAGCCACGGCCTCCATGACGCCGAGCACGCTGGCGGCACCGCACATGTCGTACTTCATCTCGTCCATCTTGGCGCCGGGCTTGAGGCTGATGCCGCCGGAATCGAAGGTGACGCCCTTGCCCACCAAGACGACCGGGGGTTGGCGCGCCGCGCCGCGGTATTCGAGGGTAATCAGGCAACCCGGCTGGTCACTACCGGCGGTGACTGACAGCAAAGCGCCCATCTTCAGGCGTTGCATGCGCTGTTCGTCGAGTACCTGCACCTTGAGTTTGGCGTATTGCTTGCCGAGGTTGCGGGCATGTTCGGCGAGATAGCTGGGGGTGCATACATTGCCCGGCAGATCGCCGAGTCGACGGGCGCTGTTGGTGCCCATACCAATGGCACTGCCCAAGGTCAGCCCCTGATTCAGGACGCGCGTCTGGTTACGTTCGGCGCACAGTAGCTGCAGGCGCTTGAGCTGGCCGCGCTGGCCGTTTTCTGCGCTGCGGTAGCGATAGCACGCAGTGCTGAACAGCCGCGCCGCGAGGCGCGCGAACCGGCGCGGTTCCTGGCCGACGAGGAGATCGGCGGCAACCAGGGTGGCGGCGCGAGCCGGGGTGGCGAAGGTGGCGCGGGCTGCTGCAGCCAGCAGATTGGCCAGCTCCTGAGGTCCCGGCTCTGGACTGCCCATGCCCAGCAGTAGGATGCGATTAGCGGACAACCCCTGGGGTTGATGCTGCAAGAGCGTGGTGCCGGCCTTGGCGCTGAAGTCCCCGCTGTCGAGCAGCGCGCCGATGGCACCGCCGCAGGCGGCGTTCACGGCGGCTACCGCCGGTGTCAGCGTTTCCCCGCTGAACACGGGAAGGATCAGACAGTCGGTTTTGACTGCGGTGGGGTCGCCCGAGCGGGCGGTGAAGTCGAGTACTGGTGCTGGCACGAGAGCTCCCAAGACAAGGGCGGTGGAATGCCGGATAATTTCCCGGCCAGTGTAAGCCAAGCCCTCCGGGGCACCAACCAACGGGATCGCCGTGATCATCTTTCGTTATCTCGCGCGGGATCTACTACTGACCACCGCGGCGGTGGCCGTCGTGCTGCTGTCGGTGGTCATGAGTGCCCGCTTCGTGCAATACCTGGCCGATGCCGCCGAGGGCAAGATCGACCCGGACGTGGTGTTTGCCATCATGGGCTACCGCATGCCCGGATTTCTCGAGTTGATCCTGCCCCTGGCATTTTTCCTGGGTGTGCTGCTTGCCTACGGGCGGCTGTATCAAGACAGTGAAATCACCGTGATGCACGCCTGTGGCGTCAGTCGCGCACGGCTTGCCGGCTACACCTTGGCGCTGGCCACGGCCGTCGGCGGCGGTGTGGCGGTACTGAGCCTCTGGCTTACGCCCCAGGGGATGGCGCGTGCCGAGACGCTCGTGGATGCGCAGAAGAACCGCGGTGAGTTTGATCTGATGGATGCCGGGCGCTTTTACCCGCTGCGCGGGGGGCGCGGCGTCAGCTATGCGGGCGAATTGTCGCCAGACGGCCGCATGGAAGATGTGTTTCTGGTCGAGGCGGGAGCCGACAGTGCCGGTGAGCCGCGCATGGTGATCGTGGTTGCGGCCCGTGGCGAGCCTCAGCGTTCAGAGGATGGGCGCGCGGTGTATCTGGTGCTCGAGGATGGGTATCGCTACCAAGGTGTGCCGGGACAGGCCGATTTCGAGATCACCCAGTTCGCCGAATACGGTCAACGGATTCCCGAGCGTGCCCGTCGAGACCGCCCCGGGTGGGCGGAATCCGTGCCCACCGGCGAACTGCGCCAATCGACGGATCCAGAGCATATCGCCGCTCTCCAGTGGCGCTATTCGACCGTGTTGCTGGTGCCCATCATCACACTGATGGCGTTGCCCTTGAGTCGTACCAGTCCGCGCGAGGGACGCTTTGCCCGAGTG
>JBFHML010000041.1:0-21411 GCA_041594335.1 Porticoccaceae bacterium | reverse complement strand
TCGGGTGTGGATCACCAGCAGTCCGGCGTCGCGGGCGGCGGCCAGCAGCGCCTGGCAGGGCCGGATGGCGCCGCGCAGGCGCGCCACGTCGTTGCCCAGCATCGCGCCGAACCCGCCCGGCTCGAGAAAGTCGCGCTGCATATCGATCACCAGCAGTGCGGTATGGGCCGGGTTCAGCTGCATACTGGTCGGTTGCGCGGAGATCTCCAGGACGCCGGAGTTCTTCGGTTCAGTGGCGGGGAGCATGAGCACAACCTTGATTTCTTGCATACAAGAATGGATTCAAGTTGTGTGCCAGTTTTCGAATTGTCCGATAAGGCATTGAAATAACCATAATTAGTTATTGTTGGTCCGGGATTTATCGGCCAATGCGCGAAGTTAGGCCGGGTCATGCACCATGTTTGCTCGATTTGTTGTATACAATGGTGCGTGGTTGGAGTAGCGAACACGCCAATGCAGGGAACCCAGAACCCCCCCCGTGTTTCCCCGACGGAGATTTACCAGCGCCTCAAAACGATGATTCTCAGTTTCACGCTGTACCCCGGGGCGCGGGTGACGGAGATGGAGTTGGCTGACCATTTCGGCGTCAGTCGTACCCCGGTGCGCGAAGCGTTGCAGCGGCTCGCGGCTGAGGGCTATTTGTCTATTCGCGCGAAGCAAGGTTGTTTCATTCGCGATATTGATCTGGCGGAGATCAATCAGTACTACGAGGTACGTATCGCGTTAGAGATGCGGATCCTGGAGCTCATTGGCAAGCAAATGCCGATACCGGAGCTGCACCGGCTGGCAACGATGTGGGATCCCGAACGCACGCCCCAGCGCGGCCCAGCGGTAGAAATGATGGTGGCGCGAGATGAAGGTTTTCATCTCGCACTGGCCGCGGCGACAGGAAATGCGGTTTTGGCCAGCTACCTCAAGGACGTTAACGATCATATTCATATCGTGCGGCGGCTTGACTTCACTGCTGCCGAGCGAATCGCGCCGACCTATCGCGAACACTACGAAGTCATCCAGCGATTACTTGCGCGAGATGTTTCCGCCGCCCGCACGCTGCTGGAAGAGCATATTCGGCGTAGTGCAGATGTGGCCAAGGAGATTACCTTGGCGCAACTGGCGAGCCAGCGCGCAAAGGCGTGGAAGCTGCCTTGAGTCGTAGGGGGCGCCAGTCAGTGCAGGTCAAAGCCCTGCCACCGTGTGACCAGATCGGCAGCAAGCTCCGGTAGACCCAAGAGGTCCAGGGTGCGACCGACCGTGTGGTTGACCATATCCGCGATGGTTTCTGGGCTGTTGTAGAACGCTGGGGCCGGTGGCGCGACCAGGCCACCCATCTCGGTGACTGCGGTCATATTACGTAAGTGCACAAGGGACAGCGGTGTCTCTCGTGCAAGCAGAATCAGTCGGCGCCGCTCCTTGAGGATGACATCCGCGGCGCGGGTTACCAAGTTGGCCGATAGTCCGTGGGCGATTGCCGCCAGACTGTTCATAGAGCAGGGTGCGATCACCATGCCGTCGGTGGGGAAGGATCCGCTGGCGATCGGTGCGCCGATCTCCCGATAACCATAGCTCACCGTGGCGAGCGCTTTGAGCTCGCCCGGTTCCATGTCCAGCTCGTGGCGTATCGTTGCGGCCCCTGCAGGGGTGATGATCAGGTGGGTATCCACCGCGGCGCTGGTCTTCAGCACCTGCAACAATCGTAAACCGTAGATCGCTCCGGTCGCACCGGTGATGGCTAGGATGATACTGCGCGACATGCGGGTTGGTGTGGCCTGTGGTCAGAGGCCATTGTAACGCTCAGTCGATCGCGAACCACTGTGGGTGGCGGGTCGCTAGTTGGTAGTACAGCGAGGGCAGGATCAGTAGCGTCAGCACAGTGGAGGCGGTGGTACCGAAAATCAACGAGGTGGCGAGCCCGGCGAATAGCGGGTCCGTGTACATAACCAGGGTGCCCAGGATCACGGTGACGGCGGTCAGGACAATGGGACGGAAGCGCACCGCACCGGCGAGTTGCACCGCTTCTTCCAAAGATTTTCCCTGACGCTGGTAGTCGCGGATAAAGTCGATGATGAGCAGCGCATTGCGGATGACTACGCCGGCGAGCGCTACGGTACCGATCGCCGATGCCATGCTGAACGGGATGCCGAGCAACCAGTGGCCGGGAAAGATCCCCGCCAGCCCCAGCGGAATGGACGTCATCGCCACCAGGGGGATGATGAAGGACTGGTAGGTGCCAACTAGGAGGAGAAAGATGAACAGTACCGCGGCACCCAGTACTACCGCCATCTCGCCCCAGGCGTCCAGCGTCAACCGGAGCTCGCCATCCCATAATAGTTTGTAGCCGTCCAGGGTCGAAGGCAGCACCGGTCGCAGCGTGATGTTATCCGTGTGCAGCACATTGCCGCCGCCCAGATCGAGACCGTCGAGCGCGGGGTCCATGGCCAGGATGGCGTATACCGGGGCAGAGTCGGTCAGTTCGCCGCCCACATAGGTGACGCGCTCATTGTCTTTGCGCAGGATAGGACGATCGTGATGACGTCGCTCCACTCGGGTCAATTCCGAGAGAGGCACCCGCTCGCCGCGGACATTGTCAACATAGATACGGTCGAGCAAGGTGGGATCGATCGCTAATGATCGGGGCACCTTGATGAGTATGGGAACCGGGGTCTTCTCGCCCGGGATGTGCGCCTGGGACACCACGCGGCCGTCCATCAGGCTTTGTAGCGTGTGCTCGATTGCACTCGTGGTCACCCCGGAAAGCACGGCTTTTTCCTTATCGACCTGGATGTCGAGGCGCGGGATGTCCGCGGTCTCGGTATCGAAGACGTCGACCATCATGTAGGTGCGCTCGAATTGGTCCCGAACCAAGGCCGACGCCCGGCGTAACACCTCCGGGTCCGGACCATAGATCTCGGCCAGGACGGTGGCCCGGGTGGGCGGGCCCGGTGGGCTTTCCACGAAACGCACATCCAAGCTCGGATAGCGGGCCCGGATGGGTTCGGCCGCGACGCGCAACTCGCGGACGACATCCATCGATTTGGTCTCGCGCAGCTTCTTGTCGATCAGATTCACGCTGAGCTCGGCGACGTGTGGGCCGCGGCGATTATTGTTGCCGCGGATCTGACCGGCGAAGTCGATCACCGCCGGGATGCCGACATAAGAGAGGTAGTTGGCGACCAAGGGGTGGTTCCCAACCAGGACGCCGAACTCGCGCGCCACCCGATCGGTGACTTCGATGGGGGTATCCTCGGGCATATCGAGGGTGATGTTAAAGGTGTTTTTGTCATCTTTGGGCATGATGGCCAGCATGACGCCAGCAGCGGATAGCGGCCCGTCTACACCGGATGGGCGGAGGAATTGCCAGGCTGGCTGTAAAAACGAAGCGAAAATGATCACGGTGGTGAGGCAGAAAACCGCGCCGCGCAGCCGGGGGCGCTCGAGCAGCGGTGTGATGCAGCGGAAGTAGATGCGGTAAAAGGCGTTGTGCTCTGGCCGTGCCGCGGCCGCAGGGGGCACGCGACCACGCAACCAGCGGTAGCTGGCCCAGGGCACGGCCACATAGGCCACCAAGAGCGACAGTCCGATGGTTACCGGCACATTGAAGGTGATCGGATAGAAGAACTCGCCATTCATTCCGGAGACTATGCTCAGCGACGAGAACACCAAAATGATTGCCAGGGTGGCCATGTTGGTCGGCTGGCCGATTTCCTGAGTGGCAGCTACGGTAAGTGCGCGCGGGTCTGCGCCAGGCTGCAACTGGTAGTGCCGATAAATGTTCTCAATGGTCACGATGCCCGCATCGACGATCATGCCCAGTGACAGGATCAGCGCAAAGAGTGACATGCGGTTGATTGTCGGGCCGACCAGCATATCGACGGCCAAGGTGAGGCAGAGGATCAAAGGCACCGCGCCGCTGATGATTAAGCCGGCCCGGATGCCCAGGAAGGGCAGCAGCACCAGCAGCACCGCGGTGATGGCGATGCCGAGATTCGCGATCAGATCATTGACGGTGTTGTTTGCCGTAACGCCATCGTTGCGGGTAGTGATGACCCGAACTTCCTCAGGGATGAACTGGCGCTCCATCTGATCGATTTTGGCCAGCACGTCGCGGGCGACGAATACGGCGTTGGTGCCGATTTTCTTGGCCGCGGAAATCGTCACCGCAGGCATTTCGACGCGGGTGTCCGTGTAGCCTGGACTCGCGGGGCCATAGGCGAACCGGGTCAGGCTGTCGCGCTCCATCGGCGGGCCATCGAATACGGTCGCGACATCCTCGACGTAGATCAGTTGGCCATCGCGGGCGCTTAGCGCCAAGCGGCGGATTTCCGCTGCAGAGGTCAACTGGCCGCTGAGATTGACCACCAGATTGTCCTGTTCGCGTACGGTATTACCCACCACCGCCGCCACATTGCTGGCCTCGAGCATCGCGATACCCTGATTCATGGTCAGGCCGAAGGCGTCGAGTCGGGCGGGATCGAGTTCGATGCGAATCTCGCGGCTGCGGCCACCGTGAATGCGCGTGACCGAGACTTCCTCGACGGTGCTCAGCCGCTCCTCGATGCGTTCGGCGAGCCGATGCAAGGCGTAATCGTCGTAGGTTTCGGATGCCAGCGTAATGTTGACGATTGGAACGTCATCGACATCCACCCGACGCACGAGTGGTAGCTGTGTCCCTGCCGGCAGGGTTCGGTGGTCACTCATCACTCGCTGATAGACGCGAACCATGGCCTCGTCTTTGTCGACGCCGACGTCGAATTGCACGGTGAGCTGACCCATTCCGTGGGCGGCAATGGCAAAGGTGTGGTCTACGCCCTCGATTTCGCGCAGCACCCCTTCGATGGGCGCGACGACCAGCTGTTCGATCTCGTTAGCGGAGCGGCCCGGGAGTCGGTAGGTGATCTCGGCGCCCGGCACCACGATCTGGGGGTTCTCTTCGCGCGGGGTCAGTGCGGCAGAAATCGCTCCGGCCAGCAGGCAGAAGAGAACGAAAACCGGGGTCAGCCTTGAGGTGATGAAGTAGTCGGCAATCCGGCCGGTGACGTCAAGCGGCTTGTTCATGCGGCGGTATGGGTACGGCTGGGCGAGGCCAAGCTCAGGGTGCTCCGGCTAGGCGGTCGCCGTCGCGGACGCTGGCGGGGACCTCGGCGACCAACACGTCACCGGCCTCCAGGCCGGCGGTGATTTCAATTTGATCGTCAAAACGGCGTCCGGTACGGAGCCAGCGAAAGCGCAGCACGCCGTCGGGTCGCACGACAAACACCCCGGTCAGCCCGCCACGCTCGGCGAGGGCGGCTTCCGGTACCAGGAGGCCAGGGTGGCCGCCGATGGTAAAAGCGCTGCGGCCGAACATGCCGGGCAACAGGCCGCTGGTGTCGTCCAGGCTGATTTTGGCTAGATAGCGGCGGGTGACCGGATCGCCCGAGGACACCAGGCGCAGCACCTCGCCCGCATAGGCCCGCCCGGTGGCATCGATACGAATATCGGCCCGGTCGCCGAGGCGGATATTGCCCAGCTGGCTTTCGGCGATGAACGTTTCGAACAGCAGTGCGGTGTCCGATTCCACCGTGACGATGGGGGACCCCGGTGTGACCAGATCACCGCTGCGGGCAGGTCGCGCGACGACGACGCCGGCCACCGGGCTCAGGATCTCGGTATAGCGTAGGTCTGCCCGCGCTGCTACCAATGCGGCCCGAGCCCCGTCGAGCTCTTTCGCCGCCACATCTTGTTCGAGGCGGGCCTTGCGCAGTGCCGAGGCGGACAGTACGCCTTTTGCGAAAAGCGCCTCGGCATCCTCCAGATCTTTATTGGCATCGCGAAGCGCGGCCACCGCCTTGTCTCGGTTGGCTTCTGCCTGGCGAATGGCGCCGGTGACATCCTGACTGTCGAGGGCCGCGAGCCGCTGGCCGCGGGTGACCCGCTCGCCTTCTCGAACTTCCAGGCTGCGAATATAGGCCGCGATACGGGAGCTGATGTCAACGCGTTCATCGGAGACCACGGTTCCGGTGGTGGTGTAGTGCTCCGCGATGTGGGTTGGGGATACCACGAGTGTCGGTAGCGCGTGGACCGCGTGCTCGGCGTGGTGCGGCGACGGATCTTGGCCGCAACCTGCAAGCAATGTGAGGGCCAGCATCGCCTGGCTCGCGCGCCTGAAGAGAAAACCTGCCAAGTGTCAGAAAACCTCATGGTGAGCGGCGACCGAAAAGGGCTTTTCCAGTGAGGGGACGCCGGCGCGGCGAGTATAGAGGAACGCGCTGTGGGCGCGAAAAATAGGTCAACCGGCTGCGTAGCGCCTTCCCATACAGTGTGACGCGACGCGGCGTGCGAAGCGAGCCAGGTTGTATAGCGGTTTTACGGGCGCCAGTCCCCTGGGAGGGAGGGGGAGAAAACCCCGTGGGCTGGCTCCCGGATGGTGATTGCCGAGATACGGCCGTTGACGGTGTCCGGGCTGTGGACCGGCAATTCGGGCGGGCTCAGCCCACGGGGCGCCGTCCACTGCTGCCGCAGCTGAGCCCTTTCTGCACACCGTTCCCGTCCCAGGGTAGCGCTTGGCTCAGCCGCGGTTCTCCCGTTGACTTCCGTGGGAAGCGGAAGTCAGGCGTTGACGTCGACGACCACTCTGCCCTTGATCTGTCCCGCGAGGATGGCTTGCGCTAACTCCGGGACCTTGGTCAACGGCTCCACTCGGTAGATTTCGCGCAGCAGATCTCGATCGATCAAGCGCGCGAGCTCGTCCCAGGCCAGTTGGCGGCGTTCCTGTGCCGCCATAACCGAGTCGATGCCGCGCAGGGTGACGCCGCGCAGTATGAACGGCATGACGGTGGTGGGCAGGCCCACGCCTCCGGCCAGACCGCAGGCCGTGACAATGCCCTCATAGCGCGTCTGCGCCAACACACTGGCCAGCGTGTTGGCACCGACGGTGTCGACTGCTGCGGCCCAGCGCTCGTTTTCCAGTGGCGCCGGATCGCGCGCCAATTCATCGCGGGAGATGATCTCGCTGGCCCCAAGTTGCTCGAGCAGCGCCCGGGCTTGTTCGACTCTGCCGGTTGCCGCGCAGACTTGGTAACCAAGCTTGGCCAATAACAGGATGGCCACCGTGCCGACGCCTCCGGCGGCACCGGTGACCACCACTGGGCCCGCCTCGGGTTTTAGGCCGTGATCGCGGATGGCCTGGACGCACAGCATCGCGGTATAACCCGCGGTGCCGATGGCCATAGCCTCTTCTAGGCTGAAGGCCTCCGGCACCCGCACCAACCACTCTGGGCGCAGGCGCTGGCGTTGCGCATAGCCGCCCCAGTGCCGCTCGGAAAGACCGTAGCCGTTGACCAATACGCGATCGCCCGGTTGAAAGCGGTCGCTACGCGATTCCGCCACCACACCGGCGAGGTCAATGCCGGCGACCATGGGAAACTTGCGCGCGATGGGAGAAGCGCCGGTGATCGCAAGGCCATCTTTGTAGTTGAGTGTGGAACAGGCGATGTCGACCAGCACTTCCTCGTCGGGCAGGTCGTCGAGACTGAGTGCTCGGATCTCGGCGCGGATGCTTTTGTCGTCGTTGCGCTCAAGGACCAGGGCATTAAAGGTCGAACTCATCGGTATTTCCTCCCGGCGGGGACGCAGGTTAGACGACGATTTTGGCGTACTTGCCCTTATAGAATCCGAGCGGCTCGCAATCCTGGCTGTCCATTTCATGGACGCGGCCCACGATGATGATGTGATCACCGCCTTCATAGAGATGTTCAGTAGTGCACTCGAAGCGCACACCGTAGTCCTCGAGCAGCGGCGCGCCACCGCTGTTGGGGTGCCAGTTCAACTCGGCAAATTTGTCCGCCTCCTTGGTGGCGAATAATCGGCTGATGTTTTCTTGGCCCACGTGGAGGATATGAATAGCAAAGTGTTTGGCCTTCATGAAGGCATCGAAACAGTTGGCCGTCTTGGCCACGCTCCAAAGCACCAGTGGCGGATCCAACGACACCGAGGAGAAACTGTTTGCTGTGGCCCCCACCGGGTTGCCGTCCGGATCTGTCGCGGTCACGACGGTGATTCCCGTGGCGAAGGCGCCGAGTGCGTCCCGGAATTGCCGTTGATCAAGGCTCATGATGCTGTCCCCTGTCAGCTCAAATACGAAGAGTTCTTGGCCCCGGCGTCCGCCCTGGGGCCGAATGCCGGACCATCTTATTTTCGCGCGGTGGCGGTCAGCTGGTGGCCGCTGCCCAGCGGGTGTTGCGGGTCGCTGGCGCAGTGGTGCGCGGTTGCGCATCGGGGCCGCCGTCAAGGGGCGCACCTCCAACGAGCCACTTCATATGACTCCCGAGGGCGCGTCGCGTGACGCGGCGCGGCTCGTGCTAGCGCTGCAATGTAGCATAGGCGATCGGCGCCGCGCACCCGCTGCTCAGCTGGTCGCCTGTACTGCGGGTCGGGCACTGACCCGATCGTACCAAGCCTTGAGGTGAGGGCAGTCGGGTGGGATCTCGGTCTTGATCCATTTGGCGAAGTCGCAGGTCACCAGGGTCGTGACATCGGCCATAGAGTAGAAATCGCCTGCGACGTATTCATGATTGGCGAGCTGTTGATCGAAGTCTTTGAAAAAGTTCGCTACGCGGGTCTGGCCGCGCTCAGCCAGCTCGGCCGATTGCGGATAAGCGTGGGGACCGACGACGGCGCGGTTGGCAAATCCCTTGGCGGTGTTGCGGAACACCTCGGCGACGGCGAGCAGTCCGTTCATGAATGCCAAGTGCTCCCACATCTCGCATAACGCTTTTTCTGTGGGGGTGCTGCCAAGCATCGGCATCTCCGGGTGGAGCTCCTCGAAATAGCGGCAGATGGCGCGGATTTGGCTGATACAGGTGCCATCATCCAACTCGAGCATGGGCACGTCGCAGGCCGGGTTCTTGGCACGATATTCCGGTTGCAGCTGCTCGCCTTTCATGAGGTCGATGGATACTTTTTCGACCGAGATGTTTTTTTCGGCGAGGAAAATATTGACGCGGCGCGGGTTGGGCGCCTGAGGGTAGTCGTAGAGTTTCATCTGTGCTTAACCTCTCGGCTGGTCAATGGCTAGAATGGAGGCGCGGCGCAACGGCGCCGTCGCGCGGAGATAATAGTGACTTGGCTGCATGGTAACAGCGGCCGTCAAATCGAACCATGGACCCGTGAATGGACATTGATCGCGCAGGATGTGATGTCGGCATACCCGACGATGTCAGGGTGGACGAGTAGTGGGCTCTTCGCTGTTGACGCTGGCCGCGGCACGGGCACAAATGTTGGCTGGGGTGACTCCGGTCGCTGAGGTGGAGTCGACGCCCCTGGCCAGTGCCCTGGGCCGTATCCTTGCTGAGGCTCTGTACGCACCCCGGGATGTTCCAGAGGCCGATTGTTCCGCTATGGATGGCTATGCGCTGCGGCATGTCGATCTCGAGGAACGGCGGCCGCTGCAACTGGTCACCGCGGCGCTAGCAGGCAGCCCGTCGGCCTGCCCGGTGCGCGCCGGGCAGTGTGCGCGGATCACCACCGGCGGCCAGCTGCCCGCGGGTGCCGATACGGTGGTGATTCAGGAGGATGTGGTCCGCGAGGGAGAGTGGATTCGCTTGGCCGGACCGCCCCCCCGCCGCGGTGCCAACGTGCGGCGCGCCGGAGAAGATATGGCGCGCGGAGCGATGGTGCTGGCGGCCGGGCGCAGGATTGGAGCCGTGGAGATCGGCATCGCGGCAGCACTGGGCTATCCCAAATTACAGGTACGTCGTCGGCTGCGGGTGGCGCTGCTCGCCAGCGGTGATGAGCTGCGCCCGCCCGGGGCTCTGCTGCAGGCGGGGCAGATCCACGAGAGCAACCGCTACGTGTTGACCGCGATGTTGGCGCGCTTGGGGGTCGAGGTGCAGGATCTGGGCATCGTCCCCGACCGTCTCGAGGCACTGCGAGGCGCCTTTCGACGCGCAGCCCAGAACGCCGATTTGGTCGTCAGCTGTGGCGGGGCCTCGGTCGGTGATGCCGATTACACCCGGCAGGTGCTGGGGGAACTGGGGGAAGTCGCGTTCTGGAAAGTCGCTCTCAAGCCCGGGAAGCCTTTTCTGTACGGCCGCCTGGGCGCGGCATTGTGCTGCGGGTTGCCGGGCAATCCCGTTTCTGCATTAGTGACTTTTCATCAGCTGGTGGTTCCGGTACTTCGTCGTCTGCAGGGCGACGCAGCTCCCGACCCCCTGGTGCTGAAGGCCAGGGCGACAAGGCCTTTGCGGCGCAACCGGACGCGGCTGGAATTGTTGCGGGCTCGTGTCGAGACCGATGCAGTCGGTGATCTGGTCGCCATTCCGGATCCCCAGCAGAGTTCGGCGGCCTTGGGTGCTCTGGTGCGCTGCAACGCCTTTCTGCTGGTGGCCGCCGGGGAAGGTGAGATTGCTGCTGGAGATCCGGTCCCCGCGCTGTTGTTCGATGCGCTGTTTTGAGTCACGTATAGCTGCCTCAACTGCTTGATTTCGGTACTGGTCTGACATCCACTTGAGAAATCCCGATTTGCAATCGATTTGGAATCCACGATGCTTTCTTGCAGGGAGTTCTCACCATGATGCGTACCCCTATCGTTTCGGCCGACTCCCACATCGTCGAGCCGCCGGAGTGTTACCGGGATTACATCGATCCCGCCTATCGCGAACGTGCCCCACGATTGATCGATGACGGCAAGGGTGGCGATGCCTATGCCATCGAAGGTTATAAGCGTCCTCTAGAGATCGGCCTGATGTCGGCTGCGGGAATCCCCGATGAGGTGATGCCCAAGGTCGCCCCTCATCGCAGGTTCTACGATATGCATCGCAGTGGTTGGGATCCAACCACCCGGGTGGAAGACCAGCGGCGCGACGGTGTCGATGCCGAAATCATTTACGCTTCCGTCGGTATGGTGCTTTGTAATCTTAAAGACCCACTGTACAAGGATGCCTGCTTTAAGGCCTACAACCGCTGGTTGCAGCAGTACTGTGAAGCGGCGCCTAATCACCTGTTCGGTTTGGGGCAAACCGCTGTGCTATCGGTCGATGCGGCGATAGAGGATTTTCGCCGGATCAAGGACGCGGGATTCGTGGGGGTGATGATGCCCGGGCGACCGGTAGAGGAGGATTATGACCACCCCATGTACGATGCCCTGTGGGAATGTGCCGCCGACCTCGATCTGCCCCTGTGTTTTCATATTCTGACGTCGCGAGAGAGCGCAGCGGCCCTCACTGAATTCCGTGGACACAAGCTCAACAGCTTCATGAAACTGATTCGTGGCATTCAGGACATGATTGGCCTATTCGTGCTCGGTGGCGTCTTCGAACGCCATCCCAAGCTGAAGTTCGTCGGTGCCGAGGGTGATGCGGGCTGGTTGCCCCACTTCATGCATCGGATGAACCGCGCGGCGTACCGTCACGGTCATGGCAAGCACGGTCCGGTATTACCGCGGCCGCCGAGCGAATACATCCGTGAGAATGTGTGGCTGACTTTTCAAGACGATTGGGAGGCGTTCGCCTGTGCGCATCGCATGAACGCAGAGCGGTTGTTGTGGGCAAATGACTTTCCGCACAGTGATTCCACCTGGCCTTGGTCGCAGGAGATGATCGATCGGCATACCCAGGGGGTGCCGGATGAAGTTCGAGCCCGGGCGATGGGGATCAACTGCATCGAGCTGTTCAACCTGCCGATCCCCATGACCTCGCGCCACTGAACCTGTCCCGCCGCCCCATCGCCGGCGGGACAGGTTCCCTTTGGTCGCGTTGTGAGGAGTTTGCTGACATGAAATTCGGCTATTTCACCGAGCGCCCTTATCGCCACATCGATGAAGACATCGTGCTCGGCAATCGGGCGTTTTTTGGCGTTTCGAATCGTTATTTCGACCGTAAAAAGGCGGCGCAGGACTATAACCAGTTCATCGACGAATACTGCCTGGCAGAGGAGGTCGGTTTTGACGGATTGGCGCTGAACGAACATCACGGCAACCCCTATTGCATGGGGAACGTGATCAATATCGAGGCTGCCGTGCTTGCGCGGGCCACCCGCAGGGCAAAGATCATCCTCATCGGCAACCCGCTGCCGGTGGTCAAACACCCGCTGCGCGTGGCTGAGGAGCTTGCCGAAATCGACTTGATTTCTGGTGGCCGGCTGGTCGCCGGTTGGGTCCGTGGCGCTGGGTCTGAACAGTTTTTCAACAATGCGAATCCAGCCTATAACCGAGAAATGTTCAATGAAGCGCACGACTTCATCATTCAGGCATGGACGCGGCCCGGCCCCTGGCGTTATGAGGGCAAGCATTTTCATTATCGCCACGTGAACCCTTGGGCGTTGCCCTTGCAGGAGCCCTATCCGCAGCAGTGGATCCCTGGTGTGTTGTCGCCGGAAACCGTCCTTTGGTGTGCGGAAAAGCGCTATCCCTATGTGGGGTTGGGATCAGCCTTGGGGCCTACCTGTGATCTCTGGGATATGTATGCCGATCGCGCGGCCGAACTGGGCTATCAGGCGGGACCGGAAAACTTTGGCTACCTGCTGCCGGTGTTTGTCTCGGACGACGAAGAAGAAGCTCAGCAGGTGGGGAGGGGGTACGCGTTTGGTGGCGGCCAAAATGGTTTCAGCCGCCCGGAGCATACCCTGCCCCCGGGGTATAACTCGAAGACGGCGATCCGTATGCTCGCTAAGGCGCCCGGTGGTTCCTGGTTGGGCGTGAGCAAGGACAAGCTGGCTGCCTCGCGGAGCGGCAAATGGCAGGAAGAACAGAACTTTGACTTGGTCAAGGAAAAACTCTGGAATTCCTATCAGCGTGCCCAGGAAAATCTGCAAATCGTGGTCGGCACTCCGCAGCAGGTGATTCCCAAGGTCAAGGCCATATTGGAAGTGATTCGACCGGGGTCATTCACCTTCTTCAATGTGCAGGGCGTGGCGACGGATCGGCAACGGAACCGGTCTATCGAGCTGATCGGCAGAGAAGTGCTGCCGGAGTTGCGAGAGTACGCCAAGCAGATCGGTCTGGTGGATTCCTTTGAGCGGGCACCGGGGTCGGTGAAGCTGCCAGCGGGCGCCAAGCGAGCGCCGGTCTGTGACCGCGAGGGTATGGCGAGGTTGGGGCTGCGGGTCGCCTGAATTCTGCCCGGGCATCGGGGGGGCAATGGATGGCGAGATCCGGCCCTTTCCGTTTGCCCCGGTCGACGGTAAGGTGCGCGTTTTCCTTGACGCGCATCCGATGCCCCTGATCGATTTCATTCTCCATGTCGATCGCCATTTGCTGGAACTGCTCGGTCAGCACGGTACTTGGCTGTATGCGATTTTGGTGCTGATCGTCTTCGTCGAAACGGGCTTGGTGATCATGCCTTTTCTGCCGGGTGACAGCCTGCTGTTTGCTGCGGGAACCCTGGCCGGTGTCGGTAGCCTGGACCCCTGGGTATTGGGCGGCAGCCTCTGGCTCGCCGCCGTACTCGGCGATAGCCTGAACTATTATTTGGGTGCGCGTTTCGGAGCCGTGGCGTATGCCCGTGACTGGCGCTGGATACGCCGCGACCACCTGGATCAAGCGCAGCAATTTTTTGTGCGCCATGGTGGAAAGTCCATCGTGCTCGCGCGTTTCGCGCCTTTCCTAAGGACTTTCGTTCCGTTTGTCGCCGGTGCCGGACGGATGAATTACCGTCGTTTCTTGTTCTTCAACGTGGTCGGCGCCCTGGCTTGGGTGGGCAGCTTTGTCAGCCTGGGGTATTTTTTTGGCAACCTGCCGGGGGTCAAGCGCCATTTCACCTGGGTGCTGCTCGGTATCATTTTGGTCAGTTTGCTGCCCGCGGCCATTGCGTGGTGGCGCGGGCGACGTACCGGCGAGCTCGGATCGGGTCAGTAGCGTTGCGCGGAACTGCAATGGACACAATGCAGTAAAAGAGGAGGTGCTTATGTCTCTGCCATTGGCGGACCGTATGCGGTACGGCTGGATGACTGCCATGGGCGATGCAAGCGAAGTGCGGGATGTCGTGGCGCTTGCGGATCGATTGGAGCTGGACTCTCTCTGGGTCGGCGATCACATTGCCTTTACGGTGCCGATCCTGGACCCTTTGCTGCAGCTGGCACAGGCGGCGGTGTTGAGTGAACGACTGCAGTTGGGGACCTCGGTCTATTTGCTACCCCTGAGACATCCCGTTCCGGTCGCTAAGCAAGTAGCGACGCTGGATCGGCTGAGCGGTGGTCGCCTGCTGTTTGGGGTGGGGGTTGGTGGCGAGTTTCCCAATGAGTACGCGGCGTGTGGCATTCCCGTCCGGGAACGGGGCGCGCGACTGACCGAGTCGATTGCAGTACTGCGCGCGCTGTGGAGTGGCGATGAGGTCCGTCACGATGGCCCTATTTTCCCCTTTGAACAGGTGCGGATGCAGCCGCGACCGGCGCAGGTAGGCGGGCCGCCGATCTGGTGTGGTGGTCGCTCGCGTGCAGCCCTGGAACGGGCCGGGCGGCTCGCGGATGGCTGGGTTTCCTATGTCGTCACGCCGGAAATGTATCGCGAGTCTTTGGGAACCATTGCCGCTGCGGCCGAAGCCGCCGGGCGCGCGCCGGATCGCTTCGATACAGCCCATTTGCTGTTTTTTCGGATCGATCGCAGTTTCGAGGCGGCCTGGGACGTGGCGACAGCGCATTTGTCCGAGCGCTATGCAAGTGATTTTCGCGGGCCGGCCAAAAAATACTGTGCGCTCGGGACGCCCGATGACATTGCAGCCAGCATCGCCGCGTTTCGAGCCGCTGGGGTGCGCCATTTGATCCTGGACGCGGTCAGTCCGGCAGCCGAGCGTCACGAACAAATCGAGTGGTTTGCCCGGGAGGTCGTGCCGCTGTTGGGTTGACCCCAGCGGGCGTAGGGGCTGCCGAATTAGGACAATTCCTTTACTATTTCCGAAAATCACGAACCATTTGGAGGAGTCCCCCATGATCGGCGTAATCGCTACCCTCAAGGTGCAGGATGGGAAGCAGGAGGGTTTTGAAGCCTTGATGAAAGAGCTGTCCGCTGCGGTACGAGCCAATGAACCGGCTTGCAGTCTGTATCAACTGCACAAGACGGATGATCCAACGACCTATGTGATGCTTGAGCAGTATCAAAGTCAGGACGATCTTGCCAAGCATCGGGAAACCCCTCACTTCAAGACCTTGGGCGGTAAACTTGGCGAATTCCTGGCAGCCGCTCCCGGTATCCAGGTTTTACCCGCCGTGGTCTGAGCCGTTTGGCCGGTGTGCGCCGGCCCGCGCTGTTGATCGATCAATCCGGGCCGATCTCGCGGTCGGTCCACTCGAGTGCATCGCAAGTCATCGGGAGTTTCCATGACTGAATTACTGACCCCAGAAATCAAGGCGCGGATCGGGACGGCCAGTCCCGAAATCCGGGTTGAGGTCACCCGCCGCGATATCCAGAAATACGCTGTTTCCACCGGTCAGCGGGCTCGCAAGTACCTTGACGGTGATGAGGCGCCGCCCCTGTTCCACTTCGGCTACTCGATGGAAATCCTGCCGCCGGAACAACTGCGCAAGGATGGTATCGCCGAAGACAAGTTGATCCCGCCGCTGCCGTTGAAGCGGGTGATGGCGGGGAACTCCGACACGACCTATCATCGCCCGATTCGTCCAGGAGACCGTTTGGTGATCACGAGGCGACTCAAGGACATCTATGAGAAGCAGGGCAAGAGCGGCCCGCTGATTTTCGTGGTGACGGAGACGGTGATAGAGACGGAAGACGGGGTGCCGGTCTTGAACGAAATCACTTCCCTGATTGCGAGGTAGTCATGCCCAAGTTTGACGATATTCGCCCCGGAGATGCCCTGCCCAATCGCGATCATACCGCCGGCATCGTGCAATTGTTCATGTACAACGCGGCGATCTGGAACCCGCACCGTATCCATTTCGATCACGCCTATGCCACCGAGGAGGAAGGTTACCCGGGTATCGTTTTGGACGGGCCCTTGCAGGGAGATTGGGTGGCTCAAGTGGTGACCGATTGGCTCGGTGATGATGGCACTTTGGTGTCTTTCGGTTATGCCAATCGCCAAGCGGCTTTTCTTGGCGAAACCATGACTGCCGGAGGCGTGGTCGAGTCCAAGGATGAGGCCCGCCGGGAAGTTCGACTCAAGCTCTTCTTGCAGAATGCCCGAGGGGAGACCACTATCCCGGGCCACGCGGTGGTACGCTTCCCCTGACTTTCTGCGCAGAGACGGCCCAATGACGTATTGTTTGGGCATTTCCGTGGAGGCGGGGCTGGTGTTGGCATCCGATAGCCGCACCAGCGCCGGGGTCGACTATGCGTCCGTCTACAGCAAGATGCATGTATTCCAACCGACGGCTGATCGTCAGTTGGTCCTGCTCAGTGCCGGCAACCTGGCACTGAGCCAGCAAGTCCTGCGTTATCTCGAGCGCGATCTGATCTCGCCGGGGCCGGATGGCAATCTCGCCGAAGCACGTTATCTGTTCGAAGCAGCGGAATATGTCGGTGCTGTCAATTTGCAGATTCAGCAGCAGCACGGCGTGGCCTTGCGTGCCGCCGGGCAGTCTCCGGAGGTGACTCTTATCCTCGGTGGTCAGATTGCCGGAGATTCCCCGGGGCTCTATATCATCTATCCACAGGGGAATTTCCTGGCGGCGTCAGCGGAAACGCCCTATCTGCAGATCGGCGAAATCAAATATGGAAAGCCCATGCTGGACAGGGTGACGCGCCTGGATATGACGCTCGAAGCGGCTGCCCAGCTCTCACTGGTCAGTCTCGATGCCGCGGCGCGCTCCAATATTTCGGTGGGACCACCCTATGAGGTGGCCATCTATCCCCGCGACAGCCTACAGGCGCCACGCCGATTCCGATTTGGCGGTGATGATGCGTTCCTGTCCGAGTTGAGCGCAGTTTGGAACCGTCGGGTCTGTGAGGCCTTTGCCCAGTTACCCCAATTTCCCTGGCCCTGAAGGCGAGTTCGCTCATCGCACCCTAGCGACTGCTCGACCCGCGCCAAGCGTTCGATCCCCGCTCGCGGCCAGGGCTGCGACAGGGTTGACGCGCTCCTGCGGTGGGCCTGTGCCACGCAGGTGACGGTTGGCGTATCCCGCCGATTTCGCCGATAAGTGTGCCTGAAACCCGGGTTAATGAAAGGTTTCCCGGCGGGAGGATTCCCTTGCGTGCGGTAATCAGGCCCGTATTTGTCCTTATCGGCGGCCGCAGAAGTGCGATGCTTCGCGCTCCGCCGACGCTCATTGCGCCTTCCCGTCACGCGGTTTAAGGTGAGCATTCGCCGGTGGCCCTGACCCCGTAGGGGATGTGCATAAGAACGCGCTCCAGCAGCTGCTTACCCTGGTGCTTGCTGTCCTCATCGGTAGCCGTGTGGTCTGGGCGGGCTGTCTTCGGGCTAGCAGCTGGTGCTCGACCACCCCGTATCCAAGACCGAAAAAAGCTCCCCCGGATTTTTGCTGTTTGCTATGACCGCTTGGCTAGGCCTGTATCCGCGCGGCGCCGGGAAGCCCGCCCGCCTGAGCGGTTTGCGGGATCTCGTGTCTCCCGCGCGCTTGGTCACCCTGCAGCTGCGGGTGTTGCGGCTGGATTGACGCGCTCTTTCCTAGGCGGCGTGTCTTTCGGCACGTACCGGGGCTCTTTTGACCTTTATTGCTGATATGGAAAGGACAACCGATGTATCCCTGCAATCTGAGACATTGCCAGACCACTCGGCGGACGCTCGTTACCGCGGTCGGTTTATCGCTGCTGGTGGGGATGTCCTCTCTCGCTTTCGCGCACACCGAGGCGCCGCCATCCCCCTCTGGCGCGCTGGGGTCGGAGTCGCCTCGCCCCACGTCACCCTCCCACAATCTCACCCATTCCGGCGGTAGGGCAGACTCAAGCGTGGCGGCACCCCTGGAAAGTCACCCTCCGGCACTGACGGTCGAGGTCCCCGGTGATCTCCAGGCCAGTGCGGGCGTGACTACCCACGACCACAGTGCCCACGATCACAGTGCCCACGATCACAGCGCGCATGGCACCTGGGCAGACAGCGAGATCGAGGTCTTCCTTGCCTGGCTGGGTCGGTTTCACCCGGCGCTTACCAATTTCCCCATAGCGTTGCTCCTGCTTGCGGCACTCGCGGAGCTTGCATGCTGTGCGAGCCGCCGCGCTCGGCCCCGCCTGCAACAAAACGCCCGTTTCTGCGCGCAATGGGGTGCGGCGACCGCTTTGTTGGCGACGATCGCAGGGTGGTTTTATGGCGGCTTCGCGATCGGCGGGGATGATCCGGTGATGGCAGCGCACCGTTGGAATGGCACGCTGATCGGCGTGTTGGCGCCGCTCCTGTGGTGGTTGGCGGGCGGCGAAACTCGCCGACGTAGCTATCAGCTGCTGCTATTTTTGTTAGCGCTGCTGGTTGCCGGTAATGGTTATCTGGGCGGGCGCCTGTTGTATGGCGCCGATCATTACGATTACCCCCGGCTCCACTCGGATCACGCGCATGGACCCGAGGGGCATTGAAATGGCCTCCCGACGCGCCTTTTTAAGCGGCGCCGGCGCGCTAGGTGTCGGGTTCGGTTTGCAGGGACTGCTGCCGGGCTGGGCGCGTGCCGCGCTCGGTCAGGGCGAGGGAGCGCTGCCGGCACTCAGTGGCACCGCGTTCGATCTCACCGTAGCCCGTACCCGGGTGGCGATTGAGGGTAAAGTCGGGGGGGCGGTGACCGTCAATGGCACGGTGCCGGCGCCGCTGCTGCGCTGGCGCGAGGGCGACACCGTGACGCTGAAGGTCACTAACCGGCTCGATGAGACCACCTCGATCCACTGGCACGGCATCCTGCTGCCCTTCCAGATGGATGGTGTGCCCGGTGTGTCTTTTCCCGGCATCCCCGCGGGTGAGACCTTTACCTATCGTTTCCCGGTGCGGCAGTCGGGCACCTACTGGTACCACAGCCACTCCGGGTTGCAGGAACAGATCGGCCATTATGGCCCCTTGATTATCGATCCAGCCGGTCCCGATCCGGTACGGTATGACCGCGAATATGTTGTCGTGCTATCGGACTGGATCTTCGGTGACCCCCACCAACTGTTCATCAAGCTCAAGCAAATGAGTGACAGCCTCAATTTTCAGAAGCGAACCGCTGTGGATTTCTTCGCTGACCTGCGTGCCGGTGGCTGGGCCGCCACCATGGAGGACCGCTTGATGTGGGGCGCCATGCGTATGAGTCCGACAGATATCGCCGACATCACGGGGGCGACCTACACCTATCTCGTCAACGGCCATGGTCCGGCGGACAACTGGACGGCACTGTTTGCGCCGGGCGAGCGGGTCCGTCTGCGTGTCATCAATGCGTCTGCGATGACGTTTTTCAATGTCCGGATTCCGGAGCTGCCCCTCACCTTGGTGCAGGCCGACGGTGTAGCGGTACAGCCGGTGGAGATCGATGAATTCCAGATCGGACCCGCCGAAACCTATGATGTGGTGGTGCGGCCTGAGACAGCGTGCGCCCATACGCTGATGTGCGAAGCCAGCGATCGCAGCGGTTATGGCCGCGCGACCCTGGCACCGCGCCTGGGCATGAGTGCTCCGGTGCCGTCGCTACGCGGGCGGCCGTTACTGACCATGGTGGATATGGGCATGGCGGGCCACGGTAGCGCGGCCTCTACCGAGCCTGGCGTCACCGGACACGATGCGGTGGAGCACGCGGGTATGGATCACCGGGGAGTTCACGCGCGTCACGGTGGCGGACCACTCCACGGCATGGCGACACAACGCCATGATCATGGGCGCGGCCCGGGTGTCGCCAACCTGGCCGCGGCGCCTGCCAGCCGGTTGCACGAGCCGGGCATCGGTCTCGAGCAGGTCACTCATCGAACGCTTCGCTACAGTGATTTGAAGCGCCTGTGGCCCAATCCCGGCCACCGCGCCCCGGAGCGCGAACTCGAATTGCACTTGACCGGCAATATGGAACGTTACCTGTGGTCGTTCGACGGCCACAAGTTTTCTGCGGTTGTGGAGCCCATTGTGTTTCACGAAGGCGAGCGGCTGCGGCTGACCTTGGTGAATGACACCATGATGCCGCATCCGATTCATCTCCACGGCATGTTTTTCCAGTTGGTCAACGGTGCCGGTGCCCACCAACCGGATAAGCACACGGTGATCGTCAAACCCAGTGAGAAGTTATCCATCGACATCACCGCAGACGCGGTGGGTGACTGGGCCTTTCACTGTCATCTGCTCTACCACATGCACGCGGGCATGTTTCAGGTGGTTTCGGTACGGCCTCGCGACGGGGTGGCGCGATCGTGATCGGTCGGTATCCGAGCGCAGGGGCCGTCGCGCTGTTGTGCACCATGAGCGCGGCGAATGGTCAAGGTTTGGCAGATGCTTATTACGGGGAGCAAGCTATGACCGTAGCCCGCGAGCAGGCGCGCCAGGATATGGGTGGCCAGACTCTGAGCATGGCAGTGATGGATCGCCTCGAATACCAGTCGAATGAGGGCGAGGGATTGTGGCTGTGGGATGCTCAGGGGTGGTACGGCGGGGATCTCCACAAGCTCTGGCTGAAGACCGAAGGTGAATATCAACCCGGTGCCGGTGCGCCCGAAGAGGCTGAACTGCAGGCTCTGTACAGTCGCGCCATCTCGCCGTATTTCGATCTTCAGTTCGGGTATCGCGTGGACCTGGAGCCGGATCCGGAGCGGCATTTCATGGTCCTGGGAGTCCAGGGGTTGGCGCCTTATTGGTTCGAGGTCGATGTCGCCGCTTTTGTCAGCGAGCACGGTGAGTTCTCGACACGCCTGGAGGCCGAAGTCGACCTTTTTCTGACTCAGCGCCTGATCTTGCAGCCGCGCGCGGAAGTGAATCTTGCGGCGCAACATGTGTCCAGTGCTGGAGTCGGCTCTGGCCTCAACTCGGCGGAGGCGGGGCTGCGGCTGCGGTATGAAGTTCGCCGCGAATTCGCTCCGTACGTTGGTTTTTCGTGGCAGCGCAAGTTTGGCGAAACCGCGGATTTGGCGCGTGGGCAGGGAGAGGAACCCCTCCGCTGGTCACTAGTCGCCGGGGCAAAATTCTGGTTCTGAGCGAACAGTCGATCGGTGAGCGGACCGTGGTAGGTAGGGGATGCCGATTCGCAGTCTTGGGGGCTGGCGTAGATCGCAGTGAGTCGACCCTGCCGTCGTTCGGTTTGGATGATGCTGGGTGAGAGTGGCTGGCGGCGTTGGTGCAAACGCTTCGCGAGATTCCCATGAGTACCAGACAGAGGAAAGCAATGATGGGGACTGACCCGGTCTGCGGCATGCAGGTGGACGAAGCGCGGGCGGCGGCCACCGCCGAGCACGCGGGCACGACCTGGTATTTCTGCTCCACCCGCTGCCATGACCGCTTCACCGCCGATCCGCAGGCATTCCTGAAGCCGCAGGGGGAGGGGGGCGGTTGCGGGCAGCACAAGGCACGCGGCGCGGCGCCACCGGCCGACCCCGAG
>JBFHML010000040.1:0-21551 GCA_041594335.1 Porticoccaceae bacterium | reverse complement strand
GTAACTATCCGGCCGACACCGTCAATGGCCGCGTCCAATCGCGATTGCGGCGGTTTGCCGAGCTGCGTCGGGATTTTGGCCGCCCCGAGGAGGTCGCACAACGCCCGCAGCGGTGAGGCGGCCGTCGGCTGCACGCCGGGTTCTCTCGCCGCAAGCATGGGGCGAACGCGTTCAATCGTCCGCTGGGAAGCCCAGGAAACGGCTGAAGCCGGCGACAGGTTCGCGAGGCATGTCGACGTGATTGGCGGGGTGCTCCGGATCGCGATACCCCATTGCCATGCCATTGTAGATGTACTGGTCCGGATCCAGGTCCAGTGCCTCCTGGACGGCTGGCGCGACATCCTGCCAAAAGCCTTGGGCGCAGGTGTCCAAGCCAAACGCCTTGGCCGCCAGCATGACGTGCGCCATAAAAATACCCAGATCTCCCAGCAGACCTGGCAGCAGCGAGCGGTGAATGCTGAAGATCAGCCCTACCGGCGCGTCAAAAAAGTAGAAATTGCGTAACAACTGCCGCTCGCGGGCCGGTTTGTCTTTACGGTCGATCCCCAGTGCCTCATAGAGCCGCATACCGCAGTCGAAACGGCGTTGCTTGTAGGGACGAACGAACGCCGCGGGATCGCCGCGCATGGGATGCGGATTGCTGCCAATGGGGTGATCCCGCGACCAGGCGAGCGCATGCGCTGTCAGTCGTTCCCGTACTGCGCCGGTTACCACATGAACCTGCCATGGCTGGGTATTACTGCCCGAAGGAGCCCTGCTCGCCAGAGCCAGGATACGCTCCAGGGTTTCGCGTGCCACCGGCTGGGGTAGAAATGCGCGGACCGAGCGCCGGGTTTCAATGGCCTGCAGCAAGTCCACGCGTTATCGGTCGCGATAGCGGGTTTCGATACCATCGTTGCCCGCCACTAGCACAATATCGGCGGGGCGCAGGGCGAATAGGCCGTGGCACACGACGCCCGCAATATGGTCGAGGCGCTCTTCCAGCGCCTTGGCCGGTGCGATGGGGTACAAATCATGCGCGTCGATCAGGTAGTTGCCGTTGTCGGTGACGACGCCCTGCCGCCATTCTGGGTTTGCGCCCATGGCGCGCAGTTGCCTGCCGACATGGCTGCGCGCCATGGGAATGACTTCCACTGCGAGCGGAAACCGACCCAGATGAGAAACCCATTTGGATTGGTCGACAATACAGACGAATTCGCGAGCGACGGCGGCTACGATCTTTTCCCGAGTCAGTGCTCCCCCTCCGCCTTTGATCATCTCCAGTTCCGGATTGACCTCATCTGCGCCGTCGACATAGAGAGCTACCCTGTCTACGGTATTGAGATCGACTACCGGAATGTGGTGCTCCCGCAGCAGCGCCGCGGAGGCCTCGGAACTCGCCACCGTGGCGCCAATGCGACCCCGGTGCGGGGCGAGTAAGCGGATGAAATGGTTCACCGTGGATCCGGTGCCAATGCCGATCACGGTGTCATCGTCGGCTGCTGCCAGGCAGTAGTCGAGAGCCGCCTGGGCAGCGGCCTCCTTGAGTTGGTCCGCGGTCATGGACTCGGTCCACTGATTGGGGCGTGTGATTATAAGTCAGTGGCTCTCCGGAATCAGACCGATGCCGGTTCGGCAGGATTCGGCTTGCGTTACCATGGCGCCTCGCTGCGGGGACCTACGCCATGCCCAAGGATTATCTAAAGAAAATACTGGATGCTCGGATCTATGATCTGGTCGAGGAAACACCGATCGACGAGGCACGCCTGCTATCCGCCCGCTTGGGGAATCGTGTGTTGCTCAAGCGCGAAGATCTCCAACCCGTATTCTCCTTTAAGCTTCGCGGCGCCTATAACAAGCTATTGCAGCTGTCGCAGGCTGAGCGTGAAGCTGGTGTGGTGGCCGCCTCGGCCGGCAATCATGCTCAGGGGTTGGCGATGGCGGCTACCCGGATGGGGATTAAAGCGACCATTCTTATGCCCCGCACGACGCCGCAGATCAAAGTCGAGGCCGTGCGCGGTCGCGGCGTGCGGGTGGTGTTGCACGGCGATACCTACGATGAGGCTTCAGAATATGCACAGCGGTTGGTCGCGGAGCGCGGGCTAGTCTATGTTCATCCGTTCGACGATCCGGATGTCATTGCTGGTCAGGGGACCGTGGGGATGGAGATTTTGCGCCAACATCCCGGGCACCTCGACGCCGTGTTCGTGCCGGTCGGCGGTGGCGGGCTGTGCGCAGGCATCGCCACCTACATCAAATACGTGCGGCCGGAGATCGCGGTCTACGGGGTGGAGGCGGAGGACTCTGCTTGTCTAGCCGCAGCTATGGCCGCGGGGCGTCGGGTCCGGCTGAAAGAGGTGGGCCTGTTTGCCGATGGCACTGCAGTTGCTCAGATCGGACAAGAGACGTTCCGTCTCTTGAAAAACACCATTGACGGTGTGGTCACTGTGACCGTGGATGAGATCTGTGCGGCGATCAAAGATATCTATGATGACACCCGTTCTATCGCGGAGCCCGCCGGCGCGTTGGCGGTGGCGGGCTTGAAGAAATACGTCACGCGAGCGGGTCATCGCGACCAAACTTTGTTGGCGATCGATAGCGGGGCCAACATTAATTTCGATCGCCTGCGCTATATCGCCGAGCGCACAGAGATCGGCGAGTGCCGAGAAGCGGTCCTCGCCATCACCATCCCCGAGCAACGCGGCAGTTTTCGCCGCTTCTGCCATGCCCTTAGTCGGCGCAGTGTCACCGAGTTCAATTACCGCTACGCGGATGCCGCGGAAGCGCATATCTTTGTCGGTATCGGTGTCGCTTCCGACGCCGATCGTGCGCAGCTGTTGGCGGATCTGCGTGAGCGCGGCTACCCCGTAACCGACATGACGGACGACGAGATGGCCAAATTGCACATTCGCCACATGGTGGGTGGTCGGGCACCGGGCATTGACGATGAGGTCGTGTATTTGTTCGAGTTTCCCGAGCGCCCCGGTGCGCTGGCCAATTTTCTCGACCGGTTGGGGGGGCGCTGGAATATTTCCATGTTCCACTATCGAAACCACGGAGCCGCTTATGGGCGGGTGCTGGTCGGCCTGCAGGTGCCTGTCGCCGAGCGTCGCGAGGTACCGGTCTTTCTCGATGCCCTCAACTACCGTTATCGTGAAGCCACCGGCAACCCAGCGTATCGCTTTTTCCTGAGTTGAGTCGCTGTGCTCAGCCGCCGTCTTGGAGGCGGGTCAGGGGTGCGGCGAGCTCTCCGAGAGTGCGGATCTGGATGGCGCCAACTCCGGCTCCGGAGAGAATGTCCTGCAGGACGACCATTTTGTCTTGCGCAGAGAATTCGCTGCGCTTGGCGAGTACCGCGCCGGCCTCGCTGAGGATTTCTTCCGGTGTGCCGTGGCGCTCGAGACGGTAGCTTAGAACGTTGCGGTTGAGTACTAGCTGACGGCGCGTATCCTCGTCGAAAGTAAATGCGCACACCACTGGCGTTTGCGGATGGCAATTGGTCACGTAATTGGCCATTCGGCCGCTGCGTGTGGGTACGATGATCGCCCGGGCCCCAATGGATTCGGCCAGTCGCACTGCCGCAGCGGCGACCTGTTGTTTGTCATTGTCTAGAATCAGCGCATCGGTAAAGCGCAAACCGCGGCTTTTTTCGATGGAGCGGGCGATACGGTCGAGCATCTCGACACAGCGCACCGGATGTTTGCCGATGGTGGTCTCGCCCGAGAGCATGATGGCGTCGGCCTCTTCGTAGACTGCGTTGGCAACATCGGTGACCTCTGCCCGGGTTGGTAATGGATTGGCGATCATCGACTCCAGCATATGGGTGGCGACGATCACCCGCTTTCCGTAGATCGCGCACTGGCGAACGATGCGCCGCTGTACCCGCGGCAGGACCTCGATAGGGATTTCTACGCCGAGATCTCCGCGCGCAACCATGATGCCGTCGGCCGCGGCAATGATGGACTCGATATTGGTGAGGCCTTCTTGATCCTCGATTTTGGCGATGATGCGGATTCGCTCTGCCCCGCGGTTGCGTAAGAGTGTCCGTAGCTCCTCGATGTCGCTGGCGTGGCGCACAAACGAGAGGGCGATGAAGTCGACGCCCTGGTCGATCGCAAAGCCGATGTCCTTGCGGTCTTTCTCGGTGATCGCCGGCAGGTTGACGCGAATTCCCGGAAGATTGACGTGGCGCTTGCTTTTCAAGAGGCCGCCGTCGATCACTCGGCAGGTCATCGACGGACGTTCCTTGGAGAGCACTTCGAGGTTGATCAGACCATTGTCCACGGTGATGCGGTCGCCAATGCCTACCGAATCGAACAGGTCGGCGTAATCGATGTGAATCGAGGTGGCTTCGACATCGCCGTCACCGCGCGCCACGACCTGAATGATGTCGCCGGCCTTGAGGTTGAGATCCTGTGCCAAGTTGCCGGTGCGGATTTCTGGGCCCTGGGTGTCAACCAGGACCGCCACCGGGTTGGCCACTTGCCGATTGAGCTCTCGCAGGGCAGCGATGACGCGCGCGTGAGAACGGTGATCACCATGGGACATGTTGAGGCGCGCCACGTTCATGCCGGCGGCATGGAGCTGGGCCAGAGTTTCGGATTGCTCGGTCGCAGGGCCAATGGTGCAGATGATCTTCGTTTTACGCATAGCGATGTTCCTTAGACAGCGTGGAAAGCCCGTTCCGTGGCGATGCCTTGCAGTGGCACGTCCCAGGGCGCGGGCTCCAGTTTAGGTACCTGCTGAAAGCTGTGCGCCAAGCCGATCAGTCGTGGCCGCCGCCGTGATGCGCGGCGCAAGGGCGCGAGGGTGCGGTCGTAGAAGCCCCCACCTTGTCCGAGTCGGTTGCCCTGGTGATCAAAGGCTACCAGCGGCAGCAGGATCAAATCGAGGCTCCAAAGCGGGGCTGGACGCTGTAGGCAGGGTTCGAGAATGCCGAAGCGGTTGCGCCGAAGCGGCTGCCCTTCGCACCAGGCGACGAAATGAAGGCGAGGGGCTCCGAGGGGGTGCAGCACGGGTAGAAAGCAGCGTTTGCCAAGCCGTTGGATTAGCAGCCGCAACGGTTCAGGGTCGATTTCGCCGCCGTAGGCGAAATAGAGGCCGATGCGTTGGGCGCGGCGAAATTCGGGGCGCACCGAGACCCGATGACAGGCAGCTGCGCTTGCTGCCGCCAGCTGGGTGGTGCTGAGCTGCCGGCGGCGAGTGCGCAGCAGGGTTCGCAGACGCCGAGCATCCAGGGGTCGCTCGGTTGCTTGCGGACAACTGCGGTCCTTCACCTCATGGCTCGCTGGATACTGCAGTGGTGGGGAAGCATCGGTCGCATCCCCAGTTGAGAGCGGTTGATACAAGCCCCGGAGATGCCGCTGTCGAGGTTGCCTTGAACCGAAAGTTCAAGGTGGGATTCTCCGCCGGGCTTCAGGCTTTCCGTCGTGCGGACATGCTCAACAGCCCTGAAGGAGAATCCCAGGGTACAGATATCGGCTAAGGACGTTGTCGACTGGCGAACATCCCAGGGTGTTCCCATTATAGGGCCGGCGCAGGGGCGGATAACAGGGCGGAACTGAATTTGCTATTCGAGATCGAGAATCGCCTGGCTGAGCTTGCTGTCGAGGCGCTGCAGTTCACTGTCGATGGCAGCACCGGCGAAAGCTTGGCCGCGGGCCCGCTCGAGCTCGTAACAGAGGTTGAGCGCTGCCATCACCGCAATGCGTTCTAGGCCGATGACGTTGCCGGCACGACGAATTTCCCGCATACGCTGGTCGAGCTCCCGCGCGGCGCCGATCAGGGCCTCACGTTCGTCGGGGGGGCAGTGGACCTGATATTCCTTGTCCAGAATGCGGATGCCGACCGTGTGGCTGTCGAGCTCGGTCATGGGCTCAGGACTCCGGGGCAAGGGCTTTGAGGCGAGCGATCATGTTTTCGATCTTGGTGCGGGCCCGCTCGTTCTTCTCGAGCAGCTGGCTGCGCTCCCGGGCCAAGCTGGCTTCGCGCTCCCGAAGCATCTCATTTTCGGCTTTCAGGCGCGCGCTGGCCTCGACCAGCCGATCGATCTTGTCTTCGAGTTCCGCGATCGAGGGCCCGCTCATGGCCGTTCCGCTCAGGGCTGTCGACGGAAAACTATAATTGCCAGGCGCCAAGCCGGTCAATCGAGTTCGGTGCCGTGCTAGGATGCAGGGCCGAAACCCGTCGATACAGGCTTTGGTGTCCCCGTTCGAAAAGCTTGCCGCGGCCTTTGCCGCGCTCGATATCCCGCTGGAACCGGCCGAATGGCACGGCCTGTTGGCCGGCGCTGGTGCCGGTGGTAGGCGGACGCCCGATCAAGTGTTGGCTTTACTGGATGCAGAGTTGACCACCAGCCTGCAGGAGCCGGGTGTACGCCGGGCGTTGACCGCCATCGCTGCGGATACCGCCGCTGAATTGGGCCGGATCGACTACGGATTCCAATTGCTGCTACCCGGCGACGATCAGCCGCTAGCGGATCGCGTGCGTTCACTCGCCGCCTGGTGCCAAGGCTTTCTGGCCGGTCTTGGCCATGGTGGTGATGCCAGGCGATTGGGCGCGGAGACCCGGGCCGCGCTGGATGATTTAGCCGCCATCGGTTGCGCCGATACGGATTTGGATGGCGAGGAGGAGGATGAGCGGGATTACGCGGAGTTGGTGGAATATGTTCGTGCCGCTGCGCTGCTCATCGACGCGGAGTTGCGTGAGCGGCAGGAGCCGACCGAGAGGCCGTGAGCGTCCTATTCCCACTGATTGAGGGCAGGCCATGATCCCCCCCCAGGAGTTCGCGCGCAGGCGCCGTGAGTTGATGGCGATGATGAGCGCCAACAGCATTGCCATTCTCACTGCCGCACCGGAACGAGTGCGAAGCAGGGACACCCATTTTCCCTACCGTCAGGATAGTGATTTTCTCTACCTGTGCGGATTCCCCGAGCCCGAAGCGGTCATGGTGCTGCTACCCAAGCGTGCGCAGGGGGAATTTATTCTGTTTTGTCGGGAGCGAGATCGCAGTCGCGAGATCTGGGATGGCTATCGGGCCGGGCCTGACGGCGCGCGCGAGCAATACGGCGCCGACGATGCTTTTCCCATCGCCGACATCGACGATATTTTGCCGGGCCTGCTGGAGGGGCGCGATCGAGTCTACTATGCGCTGGGGCGCAACCGATCCTTTGACGGTCGGTTATTGGACTGGATCGAGGGCATTCGCGCCCGCGCTCGCGCGGGCGCAGTACCGCCAGATGAGTTCGTGGACCTCGATCACCTATTGCATGAGATGCGGCTTTTCAAAAGCGCCAAGGAACTGGGCGTTATGCGCAAGGCCGCGGCGATCAGTGCTCGTGCGCACTGCCGCGCCATGCAAGTGGCGAAGCCCGGCATGTATGAATACCAGCTACAGGCCGAAGTCGAGCATACCTTTGCCACCGAAGGCGCACGCTATCCGGCCTATGGTTCCATCGTGGGGGGCGGCGCTAACGGTTGTATCCTGCATTATGTGGAGAACAGTGCACCGTTGCAGGACGGAGATCTGGTGCTGATCGATGCGGGTTGTGAATACCAACACTACGCCGCCGATATCACGCGTACCTTTCCGGTCAACGGCCGTTTCTCTGGCCCCCAGAAGGCGCTCTACGAAGTGGTATTGGCCGCCCAGCTCGCTGCGATCGATGCCGTTCGTGCCGGTAACCACTGGGACGAACCCCATAAAGCGACGGTGCGAGCCATTACCGAGGGATTGGTCGATCTCGGGCTGCTGAAAGGCGAGGTCGAGACGCTGATCGCTACGGGGGCTTATACGGATTTCTATATGCACCGCGCCGGCCATTGGTTGGGCATGGATGTCCACGATGTCGGTGACTACAAGGTGGATGGCCAGTGGCGATTGCTGGAGCCGGGGATGGTTATGACGGTCGAGCCGGGCATCTACGTGGCGCCGGACAACCGCAAGGTCGCGAAGAAATGGCGCGGTATCGGCATTCGCATCGAAGACGACGTGGCCATTACACGCAAGGGCATTGAAGTGTTGACTGGCGATGTGCCCAAGCAAATTGTCGATATCGAGCACCTGATGGCCGGTTGACGTGGACCGCTCTGCGTCTGTCGATATCGCGATTGCCGGCGCCGGGCACACGGCACTCACCGCTGCGCTGACGCTGGCTAGCGCGCTGCCGCAACGACGTATCGCGCTACTAAGCGGAGCGCAGCCGGAAGGTGGGGCAGACCCGCGAGTGACAGCGCTGTCTGGCAGTAGCCGGGAAATTTTTTCGGCTTTGGGTTGTTGGTCTGCCATCGTGGCGCGCTCCGCACCCATTACCGATATCTGCGTGAGCGAGAGCCGAGCACCGCTGCGCGCCCATTTGGGGCCGAGTAGTGGGGCGGCCTTCGGGCAGGTCATCGCAAATCACCACCTGACCGAGTGTCTGACCGAGGCAGTGGCAGGGCTTGCCAATGTGACATGCCTGCCTGCGGCGACCGGTGCGTTGCAGTTTCGGGCCGATGCCTGTGGGGTGGCCGTGGCTGGCGGTGCGGTTGAGACGCGTCTATTGGTGATCGCCGATGGCGCTGAATCCCCGTTACGGGAGCACTTGGGCATGGCCGTCGAAAGACGGGATTACGGCGTGTCGGCGCTGTTGGCCGAGGTGGTATTGGCCGCCCCGCACGGCGGGCTCGCCCTGGAGCATTTCACACCCAGTGGGCCCTTGGCGCTATTGCCGCTGCCTGCGCGGGGGAGGCGAGAGCGCGCCGCCCTGGTTTGGGTGTTGCCTCATAATCAAGCCTGTGCGCTGATGGAAGCACAGCCCAGCGAGCGATTAAGAGCCCTTTGTGCGGCGCTGCCACCGGGGAGGATTGCGCCGCTGGAGTTGCGTGCGGCCGTGGCCGTGCCCTTGCGTCGCGTCCTCGCCGTAGAGCAGGTGCGCTCACGTGTCGTGCTGGCGGGCAACGCGGCGCATAGCTTGCATCCGGTGGCCGGCCAGGGGTTCAACCTGACGGTACGCGATCTTGCTGCCCTCGCGGAGCGACTGCGCGCCGGCGCAGACGATCCGGGGGCGCTGCCCGCGCTGCTGGATTACGCTCGTGCTCGGGAGCTGGACCAGCGGCGCACACGGTCTTTCAGCGAGTGGCTGCCGGCCGTGTTCAGCGCGCGCGCATGGCCGTTGCGAATAGGCCGACAGCTCGGCTTACTCGGGGTGGAACTACTGCCCCCGTTGCGCCGTGCTCTGATCGAACTCGGTGGTGGCCTGCGCGGCCCGGCCGTTGGGGTGGTGGAAGATGCCGGGCTTTGATGTGCTGGTGGTCGGGGCAGGGCCGGTTGGCGCTGCCTTTGCGCTGGCGCTTGCCCAGGCGCCGGTCGGCGCCGGGTTGCGCATCGGTGTGGTGGAGGCCCGGGAGTCTCCGCCGTTGGCCGATATCCAGGTGCTGGAGCCGCGCGCGCTGGCGATCAGTGTCCGCAGTCGTCAGTTCTTGGCGAATCTAGGTGCGTGGCCGGATGCGTTGGCTCGACACGCCTGCCCGTATCGCACCATGGAGGTTTGGGATCGGTGGAGCAGTGGTCACCTGGGCTTTGATAGTGCCGCCATCCGCCAGCCCCGGTTGGGCGATATTGTCGGGCAACCAGCGCTGGTTGCCGCCCTGATCGAGGCGCTGCGCGCTCAGCCGGCGGTCGAATTGCTGTGTCCGGCTGCGGTGACGGCCATCGAGCGACGGTCTGGCGGCGGATTCCACGTTCAGCTCGGTGCCCAGGGCCTGGAGGCACGACTCCTGGTCGCTGCCGACGGGCCGGATTCGCAAGTGCGGACGCACTTCGATATTGCCACCCGGTGCTGGGATCCGGAACAGCAGGCTCTCGTTGCTGTGTTACATACCGAACTGCCTCACGGCCATTGCGCCCGCCAGTGGTTTGCGCCCAGTGGGCCGCTGGCCTTCTTGCCACTGGCCGGCGATGGACACCAAGTGGCGATTGTGTGGTCGCAGGATTGCGCACGGGTCGAACGGTTGCTTCGGTTGGCACCCCCTGCCTTGGCACGGGAGCTGGAGGTTGCTAGCGAAGGGGTGCTCGGCAGTTTGGTGGTGATCGGCGACCAGCGGTGGATCCCCTTGCGTCAACATCACGTGGACAGCTACTGGCTGCGGGGTCTGGCCCTGCTGGGGGATGCTGCGCACGTGGTGCACCCGCTGGCCGGACAGGGGGTCAATCTCGGGTTGGCGGATGCGCAGGTGCTGGCCGAGGAGTTGATTGCCGCGCTGACCGCTGGCTTGGACTTGGCTGACCCTGTGCCCCTGGTGCGCTACCAGCAGCGTCGGCGACCGGAGAATCAATCGATGCTGGTTGCCATGCGCGGCTTTAAAGCCGTGTTTGCCGAGACCCGGTTGCCGGTGGCGTTGCTGCGCGCCATTGGTATGGCAACTTTTGACCGGGTCGATCCTCTCAAGCGTTGGGTAATGCGGGCGGCCGGTGGGGTCTAAACCAGGCGCAGCGGTGACCCGGGAGCCGTAAAGCTGGGTTACCGTCCGGTTTACCGTCCCTGGGCCATCCTCTATAGTGCTCTGCCTTAACATTTTCTCGCGTCGCAGGCTCCGTGCTGTCCCAGGACGAGACGTGGGCCGACGTGGATCAATCATCAAAAGGTAATTGCGTCATGGCGGATCTGGAGCAATTCAGGCGGGAGACCCGCGCCTGGCTCGAAGCCAACTGCCCTCAATCGATGCGTGAACCCGTCGTTGAGTTCGAGGACCGCTGTTGGGGTGGGACCAAATGGCAGTTTGCGAATGAAGACCAAAAGCGCTGGCTCGAGGTCATGGCAGAGCGCGGCTGGACGGCGCCCGACTGGCCGGCAGCGTACGGTGGTGGGGGGTTGAGCAAGGAGGAAACCCGCGTTCTCCGCGAAGAGATGCAGCGGATCAACGCGCGCGTGCCGCTGTTCAGCATGGGGCTGTCGATGATTGGCCCGGCGTTGCTCAAGTACGGGTCCGAGGCGCTCAAACGGCAGCACATTCCGAATATCGTGCGCGGCAAGATCTGGTGGTGTCAGGGTTACAGCGAGCCCAATTACGGTTCGGACCTCGCCGGATTGCAGACGCGCTGTGAGGACCACGGCGATCACTTCATCGTCAACGGTCAGAAAGTATGGACTTCCTATGCAGAGCGCGCCGACTGGATGTTCTGTTTGGTGCGTACGGATCCTGAAGCTCCTAAGCACGCGGGTATCAGTCTGGTGCTGTTCGACATGAATACACCTGGGGTGACGGTGAAGCCGATCCGGCTGATTTCGGGCAAGTCGCCGTTTTGCGAAACCTTCCTCGACAATGTGCGGGTCGAGAAGGACCAGTTGGTTGGAGAGCTCAATCGCGGCTGGGAATTGGCGACTTACCTGCTCACCCACGAGCGGGAGATGATCGGCAGCATTGGCCAGAGTAACGTCGACGTCCGGCTCCATCCCCAGGCCATCGACCAACTTGGCCTCGATCGCGGGCAACTTGCCGACAGTGCCCTGCGTACCGATATCGCGCGCTGGGAAATGGATCAACGCGCGTTCGAGCTCACCGCCGAGCGCATCACCGACGAAGCGACCGCCGGGCAGGGCGTTGGGGCCGCCTCTTCGATGCTTAAGTACGCGGGGACCGAGATCAACAAGCGCCGCCACGAGCTATTGGTTGCCATTCATGGGCAGCGCGGTTTGGCTTGGGAGGGCGACGCCTATGACAACGGCATCCTGGCCAGTCAGTGGTTGCGCACCAAGGGCAATTCCATCGAGGGCGGCACCTCGGAGATCCAGCTGAACATCATCGCCAAGCGCATCTTGGGCTTGGGCAGGGCATGACGGGGTGAACCATGGCGCTGCTATTGAATGAAGAACAACGCATGCTCAAGGACGCGGCACGGGAATTTCTTGCCGAACACGCGCCCGTGGCACAGTTGCGTCAACTCCGCGACGCGCGCGATCCGCTCGGTTATTGCCCAAAGACCTGGCGGGAGATGGTCGCGCTGGGTTGGACCGGGGTGCTGGTGCCTGAGGCGCAGGGTGGACTTGCCTTCGGTCATGTCGGGATGGGGCAAATTCTCGAAGAGAGCGGACGTACGCTGACGGCCTCTCCCCTGTTCGCCACTGCGGTGATGGGGGTATCGGCACTGGTCTTGGCGGGAAGCGAGGCGCAGCGCAACGCCTTGCTGCCGGCCATCGTTGCCGGCGAGTTGACCTTGGCGCCAGCGTTGGATGAATGTCCGCGCCACGACCCCACGGCGGTTGTGACGCGTCTGCAACCCCAGGGCGACGGTTTCGTACTCGATGGCATCAAATGCTTCGTGCCCGATGGTCACTGCGCCGATCAGCTCTTGGTGTCGGCGCGTGTTGGCGACTCTGACGCCATCGCCCTGGTCTTGGTGGACCGCACCCTGCCTGGGGTCGAGGTGCAGCGGGTCGTGATGGCCGACAGTCGCAACAGCGCCGAGGTTCGCTTCGACGGGGTCCAATTGACTGCTGAGGCGTTGTTGAGCGGGGTGGAGGAGGCGTCCGAGCTGCTCGTGCGGCTGTTCGACATTGGCAATGTCCATCTCGCCGCCGAACTCCTCGGATGCTCCCTGGCGGTGTTCGAAGACACGATCGAATACCTCAATACCCGAAAACAATTCGGTGTGCTGATCGGCTCGTACCAGGGCTTGCAGCACCGCGCAGCGCATCTGTACAGCGAGCTGGAACTGCTGAAATCGTTGGTCCTCAAAGCACTACAGGCGCTGGATGCGGGCGATGGGGAGGTGTCCCAGCTCGCGAGTCTAGCTAAAGCGAAGGCCGGAGAGGTCGCGACGTTGGCTACCAATGAGGCGGTGCAGATGCACGGCGGAGTGGGCATGACCGACGAACTGGATATTGGATTTTTTCTGAAGCGAGCGAGGGTCGCCGAGCAGCTCTATGGCGACCATCGCTATCATTTGCAACGCTATGCCGCCTTGTGCGGCTACTGATCGGCGTCGCCCCTTTTCATTCGAGGATTCACTATGACCCTACGCATTGATACTGCCAACCTCGGCGCCTGCATCGGCCAGGATGCCGGCACTTCAGATTGGTTCACCGTCGATCAGCAGCGTATCAACGATTTTGCCGACGTCACCCTCGATCATCAATTCATCCATGTCGATCCGGAGCGAGCCAAACAGACGCCCTTTGGCACGACCATCGCTCATGGGTTTCTGACGTTATCGATGCTCGCTTATTTTCTACAAAATGGGGTTGGCGTGGACGTTCCCAATCGCACCATGGGAGTCAACTATGGCTTCGACAAAGTGCGTTTTCTGCAGCCGGTAAAAGTCGGCAGCCGCATTCGAGCCAATGCCAAGGTGCTCGAGGCGACCGAAAAACATCCGGGACAGTATCT
The DNA here is from genome assembly GCA_041594335.1 of Porticoccaceae bacterium. GTDB lineage: Bacteria > Pseudomonadota > Gammaproteobacteria > Pseudomonadales > Porticoccaceae > JAGPUQ01. The sequence goes on along the minus strand of JBFHML010000040.1, from coordinate 8,207 downwards.
GTTCAAGCTCGATATCACCGTGGAAATTGAGGGTGAGGACAAGCCCGCGCTCAAGGCCGAGTGGCTCAGTATGGTGTTTGCCGGCTGATCGGGCTCTTTATTCATCCGCAAGGAGGAGTTGCACATGACAATACGATTTGATGGCCGGGTGGCGATTGTCACCGGCGCAGGCAATGGTCTCGGTCGCTCTCATGCGCTGGCGCTGGCTGCGCGGGGCGCCAAAGTGGTGGTTAACGATTTAGGCGGCGCGCGCGACGGCACTGGCGCGTCTAGCGAAGCGGCGCTCAAGGTGGTCGAGGAAATCAAGGCCGGTGGCGGTGAAGCGATTGCCAACGGTGCCAATGTGGCCGATTTCGACCAAGTGCAGGCGATGGTCAAGGAGACCATGGACACTTGGGGGAGGGTCGATATTCTGATTAACAACGCCGGCATCCTGCGTGACAAATCGTTTTCCAAGCTGGACATGGCGGACTTCCGACTGGTTGTCGACGTGCATTTGATGGGCTCAGCCTATTGCGCCAAGGCAGTCTGGGAAATCATGAAAGAACAGAACTATGGCCGTATCGTGATGACTTCCTCGTCGAGCGGGTTGTACGGTAACTTCGGTCAATCCAACTACAGCGCCGCCAAGCTCGCTGTGGTTGGTCTGATGAATACCCTTGCCCAGGAGGGGGAAAAATACAATGTGCGGGTCAATTCTCTGGCTCCTGCGGCGCTGACGCGGATGACCGAGGACATCATTCCTGATCCGCGTGCTGCGGAAGTCATGCAGCCGGAGCCGGTCAGTGCCGGGGTGTTGGTGCTGTGTGGCGAAGATGCGCCCAACAAATTCATTCTCTGCGCCGGTGCCGGCGGCTATGCCAGCGCGCACCTGTACGAAACGCGCGGGATTTACCTGTCGGAAGACCAGCAAAACCCGGAGGCAGTGCAAGAGCGCTGGGCCAACATCGACGATCCGGCTGGAGAAGAGCGGCTGTCGGGTGCGCTCAAGCAGACGGAGAAGTTCATCGGCTATGCATTGGCCGCGAAGAAACCCCAATCCTGACCCCGGCCGCTGAGAGGAGAATGTCATGAGAGAAGCAGTCATTGTGTCATCTGCACGAACCCCGATTGGCAAGGCATATCGCGGACTGTTCAACGACACGCCCGGCCCGACGCTGGGGGGCATTGCCATTCGCGAGGCGGTCGCTCGCGCGAAGGTCGATCCGGCCGAAGTCGACGATGTGATCATGGGTTGCGCGCTGGGTCAGGGAACCACGGGTTACAACATCGGCCGGCTCAGTGCCCTGGCCGCCGGCCTGCCGGTCACCGTGAGTGGCATGACCATGGACCGGCAATGTTCGTCCGGGCTGATGTCCATCGCTACCGCCGCCAAGCAAATCATCCACGATGGCATGACCGTTGCGGTCGGCGCGGGTATCGAATCGATCAGCCTCGTACAGAACGAGCATCAGAATCGCTTTCGGACGCAAGATCCGGATCTGGTGGCGATGCACAAGGATATCTACATGCCCATGCTGGAGACCGCTGAGGTGGTCGCTAAGCGCTACGGCATCAGTCGCGATGCACAGGACGCCTATGGCCTGCAATCACAGCAACGCACTGCTGCGGCGCAACAGGCTGGGATCTTTGCTGACGAGATTGTCGAGGTGACGGCCCAGGTGCGCTTGGTGGACAAGGCGACCGGCAAAGAGGCCATTGAAACACGAACCCTGGCGTTGGATGAGGGCAACCGACCCGGGACTACCGCTGAAGGTCTGGCTTCCCTCAAGCCGGTATTTGAGGGGGGAGTGATCACCGCGGGCAATGCGAGCCAGTTGTCGGACGGCGCCGCGGCCTGTGTGTTGATGGAGCGCAAGACCGCCGAGCAGCGCGGACTGGAGCCTTTGGGGATCTATCGGGGCATCGCTATCGCCGGCTGTGAGCCCGATGAAATGGGTATCGGTCCGGTATTCGCCATTCCGAAACTCCTCAAGCAACACGGGCTGAAGGTCGACGATATCGGTATCTGGGAGCTCAATGAAGCCTTCGCGGTACAGGTGATCTATTGCCGTGACGAGCTGGGTATCCCCAATGACCGTCTCAACGTGAATGGCGGCGCCATTGCCATCGGTCACCCGTATGGAATGAGCGGTGCACGTATGGTCGGTCATGCCCTACGTGAAGGGAAACGCCGCGGCGAGAAATATGTGGTGGTCACGATGTGTGTTGGTGGCGGCATGGGCGCAGCGGGGCTGTTCGAAGTCGTTTGATCCGATTGGGTTACTGCAGTCCGACAGAGTTCGACACGAAGGGGGGCGCGGCCCCCCTTTTTATTTGCTGAAATGACGTTCCAACGTATCAGGAGATTCAGGCATGACTGATCTGGTAGACCGTTTGGCGGCCCACGTGATGCTGTATGGCCTCAAGATTGTTGCCGCGCTGCTGATTTTTTTGATCGGCAAGTGGTTGGCACGCAAGCTCAGCCAGCTCGTGTTGAGTGTGATGGAGCGGCGCGATCTCGACGCTGCCCTGCGCCATTTCGCTTCAAGCCTGGTCTACTACGGATTGCTGGTGCTAGTGGTGATCTCGGCACTTGGCCAATTGGGCATTCAGACGGCGTCGCTGGCGGCGGTCATCGCGGCGGCCGGACTGGCGATCGGCTTGGCGATGCAGGGATCGCTGTCCAATTTTGCCGCCGGGTTCCTGCTTTTGGTGTTTCGCCCGTTTCGGATTGGCGACTATGTCGAACTTGCCGGTACCGCGGGTACGGTGGAAAAAATTCTTATTTTTACCACCGAGTTGAAGACTCCGGACAACAAGAAAGTGATCATTCCCAATTCGGCGATCACCGCGAGCAATATTATCAATTATTCGGCGAACGCCACCCGCCGTCTCGATTTGGTGATCGGCATCAGTTACGACGACGACATCGACCGGGCACGCGACGCGATTCATGCGGTGCTGTGCGACGACGATCGGGTACTGGCAGATCCGGCGCCCTTTGTTGCGGTGAGTGCACTGGCCGACAGCAGTGTCAATTTCGTGGTGCGTCCCTGGGTCAAGTCAGCAGACTATTGGGCGTTGCATTGCGCGCTTACCGAAAATATCAAAAAGCGCTTCGATGCCGAAGGGATCACGATTCCCTATCCGCAACGGGACGTGCACGTACATCAGATGGCGAGTTGAGGCAGATAACGCTCAATCGCGAAAGCGCTCGGAAAAACGCCGTACGCGCCGATAGGGGTAAACGTCGACGATCTTTCCGGCGCGTATTTCTTCCTGTATTCCCCACCAAAATTCCGGGGCGTAGATCTCTCCGTGTAGCTCTTCGAAAGCCCGTCGGGCTTGGGGGTTGCCAGAAAAAAACAACCGGAACTCTTCTGGAAAAACATCGTTCGGCCCCACGGTATACCAAGGCGTGGCGGCCATCGCCTGCTCCTCCGTGTGGGGTTCGGGCAAACGACGGAAATGGCAATCGGTGAGATAGCAGAGCTCGTCATAGTCGTAGAAGACGACGCGTCCGTGTCGGGTTATGCCGAAGTTCTTGAGGAGCATATCGCCGGGAAAGATATTCGCTGCAGCCAGTTGGCGTATGGCGTTGCCATATTCATCCATGGCGCTCCGCGTCTCTTCCGGCCCTGCCTCCTTGAGATAGAGGTTCAGGGGCGTCATGCGCCGCTCTGTGTAGAGATGGCGAATGATCAGCCGGTCGCCCTCGACGTGCAGTTGTGAGGGCACCATCTCACGAAGTTCTTCGAGCAGTTCCGGTGCAAAGCGATGCAGCGGGAAAATGAGGTTATGGAACTCCTGGGTATCGGCCATGCGCCCAATGCGGTCGTGGCGCGAAACCAGGCGATACTTTTCGCGCACGACATCCCGCGTGACTTCCTTGGGATAGTCGAAACGATCGCGGATTACTTTGAATACGATGTCGTATGAAGGCAGGGTAAACACCGTCATCACCATTCCCTTGATGCCCGGCGCGGTGACGAATTGGTCCTGGGACTGGTGCAGGTGCTGGACGAACTCGCGGTAGAACTCGGTTTTGGCGTGCTTGGTGAGCCCTAGGCTTGTGTAGATTTCATAGTCGCCCTTATGGGGCAACAACTGTTTGAGAAACTGTAAGTATTGGTGGGGTACCGCGGCATCGACCATGAAGTGAGCGCGGGTGAAGCTGAAGATGACGCTCATTTCCGCGCGGTTGAAGATGGCGGTGTCGATGAGTAAGCCGCCAGCTTCGTTGTTGAGGACCGCGAGTACCAGGGGTAAAGAGCGATAGCCGTCTAGGATACGGCCGACCAGGTAAGCTGCCTTGCCGCGATAAAAGACGGCCTCGAGCAGATCAAATTTCAACTCATGGATGCGGCCGCTGATTTCCGGCAGCGCCTCTTCTTCGAAAGCAGCCACGATGTGTCGGGTGTCGCGTTCCAGATCCTCCCAGGGCACCGAGAACTCGGCGTCGAGTAAAATGCGACGAAAAGCCGCCTCTGCAGAAGGCTGGTTTTCATAGCGGGTATAGAGGCTGTATTCACCGCCGGTGGGTTGGTGTTGCGAGGAGAACACGTAAATCAGTGCATCATCGATCTTGTCGTGATCGTTGATAAACCCGAATACGGAATTGAAGAACGTTTCGGCGATTTCGAAGTTTGGTGCCCCGGCGACCAGTTGGGTGTAGACGCCTTTCGCCTGGCGCCAGAGGTCGAGGTCGGTGATATCCCGGTTGGTGACCGTTCCCAACAGTTCGGCGGTCATTTTCACCTTGCTCTTGTAGAGTTCGATGCGGTCCTGGTTGGCCGTCTGCACCGCGGGCCAGTGGGCTTTCTCGAAGCGCGCTTTGGCACCCAAAGTAATGTTCTGGAAGTCGGCGAAATAGCTATGAAAGCCGTTGTAGATGGTCTTGGCCATGCGGCGGGCCGTGCTGCTGCTGTGCAGCAGGGTGGGCGCGTTGGCCAGCGCAGTTTGATTCAAGCGCCTAACTCCTTGCGTAGCGCGCGCAGTTGGCGGCGTCCCAGCTCGCGGTCGGCTGCCGGGGGGGCGGTGGGGCGTGGCGGTTCCGGTAGAGTCAGAACTTCTCCTTCCAGAACACGGCGACAGCATTGACGGTAGATGCGCTGAAATTCGGGCCACGTGTCGCGCTCGGTGGCTGTACGCAGCCGGTACCAGCCGAGGGTGCGCCCGGCGTGGTATACGGCCGGATGAGACCAGCGCTGCGCTTCTTTGGGGCTGAGTGCGTTGCAGGCTTCTCGATAGGCGTCGCGGGGATGGGGCAGACCGAGCAGCGTCAAGCGATCATCGCAGGCGATTACCATCCGGCTCAGTGTGGGCAGATAGGGCTCAGTCTCGATCAGTTCGCGCGCTGCGGCCAGCAAGACCCCAGGCGCTAGGGGGCGTAGTGTCTCTAGCCACAGGCGCTTGGCTTGATCGAGCAGACTGGTATCAGCGAACGCACTGTAGAACTGGTTGTGATAATTGATGCGAAACAGCGCGAAAATCTGATTGATGGTGTCGATCAGTTCGGGTGTCGGCGGTTGTCGCTCAGCCGGCCCAGCTACGGTCGCCGAGTTCTTCGAGGAGGTCGCGAGATCTCGTACTGCCTTTGCGGCCAGGTGTTCGCCGGTGTTCATGTGGAGTTTCCGTCACTTGGTTTGAGTACGCCCACTGGCGTTTGACGTATTGCAGAAACTTGGTGTTCCAAGTATTGAGCACTGCGCCGTTCTCTTGCCAGTAGAGCACGAATTCTGGAACCAGGGGCTCTCCGAACGCTCGGCTGATGCCGGCGAGTGCGAGCACATCGTACACCTCGGGGTCGGGCTTCCAGTCCGACGTCATTGGGCGCGGGTTGGTGTCTTTGGACAGGGTGGCAGTGTAGCGGGCCCATTGGCGGCGAACATGTTGGACGAACTGTGAGTTCCAGGTGTTCGACAGGGTCCCCCGGTCGCGCCAATAGAGGATGAACTCGGGCACCGCGTCGGCGATGAAGTGTCGGTTGATCCCGGATCGGGCGAGGATTTCCACCGCATCGGCGCTGGGCCGCCAGTCGGAGGCCATCGGTTGCTGTTCGCCCCGCGCCTGTCGCGTCTCCTGCTCTCGCCAGCAGCGCAGGACTTGCTTGAGGAACTTCGCCCCCCAGCTGTGGCGCGGTTCACCCCGTTCGCTCCAGTAAGTGACGAACTCGGGCACCTGCTCCAGTGCGAACGCCGCAGGAATGCCGTACTGAGCAAGTTGTGCCAGTAGATCCCGCTCGGGTTGCCAGTCCGGACGCATTGGCTGTACCCCGGGGGGCTGAGGACGTCGCGCCGCAGGTTGCGGGCGCTCGTTGAAGGCGAAGCGCCAGGGTGTGGTGGCGCTCAGCGGGGCGTCGCCAACCAGCAGCACACCCTGATCGCGCAGTTTGCGCACCAGGGTGCGTAGCTCCGCTTCGCTCCAAAACGGCAGCAGCTCCAGTAGCGTGCTCCCGGCGACCTCGTGCCATACGAAATCGTCGTGCGGTTCGCCAGGCTGGTGGGCGGCGATTTCCTTGAGAGTTTGCAGCAGGATGGCCTCGTGCAGTCCCAGAGCGACGGCCACGTGGGGAAAAAACAGCAAGGGCTTTTCAGGGATGAGCGACATGGTGGGCACTGTAGCAGATCGTGATGCTGCCTCTGGCTGTACGGGCTCGATAGCGTACGCTTGCCGCTATCCCGTGCGCTGTAAATCCGGCGGGAAATATGTCAGTTTCCCCGTCCTTTCCGGGCCCGCCTGACAGGGCGGATCTGGGCGACAGGGGGCGCCGTCATTGCGGCGTCTTGGACGAGCGTCGGATTGCCCTCAGGCGCCGGCATTGCGGGAGGTTGAGGTGGCCAGGCGAACGGTAAATGCCTTCGTATGCGGTGACTGCGGTGCCGAGCACGGCAAGTGGCAAGGCCAGTGCAATGACTGTGGGGCCTGGAATACCCTGAGCGAATTCCGCCGGCCGGCGGTTGCCGCCGCCAGCCCTGAGCGGGGATTTGCCGGCGCCGCCGACGGCCAGGTAACCCGTCTGGCGGAGGTCGAGATCGCCGCCCAGCCGCGTCTCGCGACGGGTTTTCAGGAACTCGATCTGGTGCTCGGTGGTGGCCTGGTGGTCGGTTCCTGCGTGCTCATCGGCGGTGAGCCGGGTGCGGGCAAGAGTACTTTGTTGCTACAGGTGCTCAGCCAGCTCGGCGTTCAGGTGCCGGTGCTCTATGTCACCGGCGAGGAGTCCCCGCAGCAGGTCGCGCTGCGCGCCCGGCGGCTCGACCTGCCGCTCAGTGGCCTGGAGATCATGGCCGAGACCGCCGTCGAGACCATCTGCGCCACTGCGCTGCGGCGTGCGCCCAGGGTATTGGTCATCGATTCCGTGCAGGTGCTGCACTGCGAGGAGATCGGCGCCGCCCCGGGCACCGTATCCCAAGTACGCGAGAGCGCGGCACGCTTGGTGCGGTTGGCCAAGCAGACCGGCACGGCGCTGTTCCTGGTCGGCCATGTCACCAAGGAGGGCGCACTCGCCGGCCCCAAGGTGCTCGAGCACATGATCGACTGTTCGCTGATGCTGGAGTCGTCCCACGACAATCGTTTTCGCACCCTGCGCAGCCACAAGAATCGCTTCGGCGCGGTCAACGAGCTCGGTGTTTTCGCCATGACCGACCGCGGCTTGCGCGAGGTTGCCAATCCCTCGGCCATCTTCCTGCAACGCGGCGAGGATACCGCCGCCGGCAGTCTGGTCATGGTGGTTTGGGAGGGGACTCGGCCGCTGCTGGTCGAGGTGCAGGCGCTGGTCGATATCAGCTCGCTGGGCAATCCGCGCCGGGTGGCGGTGGGGCTTGAGGGCAACCGGTTGGCCATGCTGCTCGCCGTGCTGCACCGCCACGGCGGCCTCATGGTGGGGGATCAGGACGTGTTCGCCAATGTCGTCGGCGGCGTGCGCGTGGTCGAGACCGGCGCCGACCTGCCGGTGCTCCTTGCCGTCGTATCGAGCTTTCGCGACCGGCCGCTGTCGCGGGAACTGGTGGCTTTCGGTGAGGTCGGCTTGGCCGGCGAGATCCGCCCGGTGCCCGGTGGCCAGGAGCGTTTGCGCGAGGCCGCCAAGCACGGCTTCACCCGCGCGATCGTGCCCGCCGGCAACGCGCCCCGCCAATCTCCCAGGGGGATGGAGGTAGTCGCCGTGCGCCACTTAGCCGAGGCGCTGGCGGCACTGGAGGGATAGCCACAGGCGACGACTTGTCGTG
>JBFHML010000039.1:0-21754 GCA_041594335.1 Porticoccaceae bacterium | reverse complement strand
CTCGAAGTGCCCGAAGCGGAACTCGACGACGTGGGCGCCGGCATCGTCCGCCACATGGCCGGCGCCGCCGAACTGGCCGTACCCCTGGTCGTCGATGTCGGCGTTGGCGCCAACTGGGATGAGGCGCATTGACGGGGGTCGTCGGCCAGTCGAAAGTGCCAATGTTGCGGTTAGTGTCGAAGTCTTTCCCGGGCTGGTTTGCCCTAGAGGCACTTTTTTGAACTCTACTGTGCGCGGATCGAGAAAGGCTATTGCCGCCCCCAAGCAGCGAGCTTGGGGGCGGAGCTCATAGAAGAGCCTAGATGAGATATTGAGAAATTTTGTATAGCGTGGAGCATCCGCCCGATGCTTATTCTTCTGAATGGAATCTTTCCCATTGGAAATCGCTATTCAATATCTCCGTCGCAATCTCCGTCGCAAAACGTGAATAAGATAACCCGAACTAAGCGCGACTAAGACCGCGGTCGGAAAAGTTATGCCATGCCACCTTATGCGGGAGTTGTCATGGCATTAATGGAATGCCTGGCAAGTATCCGTAGCGCCCAAGCTCCATCGCCAAAGCCAAGAGGCAGACCAAAATACCTTGAGTAAAATGTCTTTTAATCAGCTAAACATAAAGGGTTCTCTAAGGCGGCCCTAGCGCAAAAGCGGTTTGAGATGCCGCCAGGTAAGCGGGCTTCCGCCGCTTCAGCTACGACAAACCTGCCCAGCGCGACAAGCTGAACCTGGACCTCTGCTGGTTCAAGGACGACAGCTTGCCCGAGCCGGATGTGCTGGCGGCGGAGATTGTCGAGAACCTGGAGGCGGCGCTGGCGCAGTTTCGCAGCGTGACCCTGGAGCTGGTGGGGGAGGGCGACGACTGAGGGGGCAAGCCAAGGGGTGGGCGGCGGGCGAATCGCAACCCGGGGAATCAGATGGGGATCGGTCGCCTGGGTGGCTGGGTGGTTAGAGCGCAGAGCGCTGCCAGGGTGCTGAATGCCGTCAGACCGATGAAGGAGGCATCGTAGCTGCCGGTGAGGTCGGCGAGATAGCCGGCACCGACGGGAACCACGCTCGCGATCAGGAGTTGCACGGGAAAGACGAAGCCGTTGATGCTCGCGAACGAGGCTGCGCCGAAGTAGTTGGCAATAACCGTGGGCACGAGGACCAGCGTGCCGCCATAAGCGGCGCCGAATAGTACCCCGGCAAACAGCAGCCAACCCAGGCCGGGCGCTTGCCACACCAGGCCGAGTGCGATCGCGGCGGCGGCGAGTAGGCCGAACAGGAGCAGTCGGGGCTCGAGCCGGTCGCCTAGCCAACCGAGGGGAAAACGCGCGCAGGCGCTGCCGCCGAGCATGAAGCTCAGCACGCTCGCCGCCTGCATGCGGTCATAGCCGAGGTCGGTCAAGTGCAGGACGCCGTGTACCAACAGTAGGTAGAGCGGCATCACTGTGCCCAGAAAGAGCACGATCAACAGCCATAGCGTGGGTGTGCGCAGGGCTTCGGCGAGTGTCCAGGTTTCTTGGGTGCGGTAAATTCCCCGGCCGCCGGCGTGCTGCGCATAAGCCTCGGTGCCCGGTGCGATCCCGTCGGCATGTTCTCCGCGGTCGTCGGGGTGGTTGATGACCCAACCAGCGAGGCAGATCGCAATCATGGCGAAGCCGGTCGCCACCAGCCAGCCGGCCTGCCAACCGCCGAAGGCTTGCATCACCCAAGTGAACAGCGGCTGCGCGAGAAAACCACCCAGACCGGCCGCGCTCATGACCACGCCGATCGCCGTGGCGCGGCGCAGGCTGAACCACTGTGCGACGGTGGTCTGGATGGGGATGACACCGCCGAACGCGAACCCGAATGCCATCACCGCCCCCCAGAGCAGGGTCCAGACGAAAATCGAGTGGGTGATGGTGCCCAGGAGTAGGCAACCGGCGATCAGAACACTCACGCCGATGACGAGGGTGCGGCGCGCCCCGAGGCGGTTGGTGGTCAGCGCCGCGAGGGGCACGAAGGCGGCGAACAGCGCGCTGTGCAGGGTTTGTGCCCAGGAAGCGTCGCCGCGCTGCCAGCCGGTTTCGCGCACCATTTCTGGGAAAATCACATTGAAGCTGTAATAAACGAAGCCCACGGCAAAGAGGTAGACCCCGAACAACAGCGCGAGGTTTTTCCAGCCGAAGAAGGTCTCGGCAGCCGACGCGGCTACGGGCAACGGCGAGACAGCTGGGTTTGGCGGCATGCAGGTATCCATCAGCAGCGTATGGTTATTATTCGCCGTGGTGACGGCCGTGCTCTTGCGGATCGCATTGCTACCAAGCAGCCTAGCGCGCCGCGGGGCGCCTCGGCAAGCGGCTTGGGCTCCGGCCTCCCGTCTGGTGCGCCCCCGGCCAGTGTGTCCGATCAGCCGTTCAGCGCGGCAGATCGCCCGCGACAAACGCGGCCAGGGTGGTCTGCGCCAGCACGCGCTCGGCGCGGCCTAGTACGTCAAATAGCTGGCCGTCGATGGCTTGCATGCTGAAAAAGACCAGTGATCCCTGTGCTCCGGCAAACTCCATGTGCGCTTCGCCGCCGGCCTTGCGGGCGTAATCCCCCGCGTTGCGCACCTGGTGAACCTCCCGGCCCGCGATGGTTTCCATGGTGTGATGTTCGCCTGCCAGTACCAGCGAAGTGGTGGCGCCGAGGTGGCGGTGGAAATGGCAGTAGGAGTGGGGTGCCCATCTGCCCAGGAAATCGACGGTCTGGGTGTCCGGCGACCAGCCGAGGATGCGGATCGCGTAATCGATCGGATATTCGAAGCGCGGGTCGGGGCCGAAGTGTAGCCATTCGCCGCGCTCAGCGAGGGGGTTGGTGGGGCCTGGGGGTGCGGTTGACGCCATGAGAGAGTCTCGCGCGCGCGGCAGTTAGAGCGATTGTGCGCGCGGTATCTTGCAGAGGCAAGGGCGTGCCCGCAAATCGCTGGCTGGGAACTGGGGGTTCCTGTGGTGCTGGAAGAGACCAAAAGCGACTCATCAGTCGCAATATTTATTAATTAAAATCAGGTAGTTACTGGTTTTTCGGGCGAGATTGGACGAGCGGGGCAAAAATTGTCGGGGGATGGCTGAACTTTCCGACCATCGGGCAGGTCTCATCCAGTGCAAGCCAACCCTCTTGTTGTGTTGAGCGACCGGGACCTTCCCCTCTAGGCAACCCGGTCAATCCATTGAGCGGCGTCCTCTGACGCCGCTTTTTTTTGCTCCATCTTATAGTGCGCGAACCCGGATGACTCCCTCTATTGCGGTGATTTGGTCGAGGGTGCACTGATCAAGGGGTTGATCGACGTCGATGATGTTGTAGGCGAGGTCATCGCGACTTTGGTTGACCAAGTCGATGACATTGTTGTTGCAATCGGCGATGACGGCCAGCACTTTGCCGAGCACCTTGGGCACATTGGCATTCGTGAAAGTCAGGCGGTAACCGCCGTTGCGCACCATTCGGGTGGTGGGGAAGTTCACCGAGTTGCGGATGTTGCCGTGCTCGAGAAAATCCATGAGCTGATCGGCAGCCATGACCGCGCAATTTTCCTCCGCTTCTGCGGTGCTCGCGCCGAGGTGCGGCATGGCGATGACGTCGGGGCGACCGATCAGCGTCGGGATGGGAAAGTCGGTGACAAAACGCCGTAGCTGACCGCTGTCGAGGGCTTGAACTACTGCGGGTGTGTCGATGATTTCTTCGCGCGCGAAGTTGAGCAGCACGGCGCCTGGCTTGAGGCTGCGCAGTGTGTCGGCGCTGATCATGTGCCGGGTGGATGGTAATGCGGGCACGTGCAGGGTGACGTAGTCGGCGCGTGCCAGCAAGCTCTGCAGGCTGTCCATTTTCTCGACGCTACTGGATAGACGCCAAGCCGCTTCCACGGACAACGCCGGGTCGTACCCTACGACTTTCATTCCCAGTTCCAAGGCCATGTTGGCGACGATGGCACCAATGGCTCCCAGGCCGACGACACCCAGGGTGCGCCCCTGAATCTCGCAACCGGCGAAGCGGCGCTTCTCTTTTTCCAGCAGGGTGGCCATGGCGGCGTCGTCGCCGATGTCGGTCAGGCCTTGGACAAAGCTCATACCGCCGAAGATGTCGCGCGAAGCCATCAGCATGCCGGTCAAGACGAGCTCCTTGACGGCATTGGCGTTGGCGCCAGGGGTATTGAATACCACTACGCCGCGTTCACTGTATTCGGACACCGGGATGTTGTTAACGCCGGCGCCGGCGCGGGCCACGCCGAGCAGGGAGTCGGGAATCTCCTGGCCGTGCAGTTTGTGGCTGCGTAGTAGGTAGCCCTCGGGCGCTTCGACATCGGGAGCGACCTGATAGCGATCGCGGGGGAAGCGGTCGAGTCCCTTGTTGGAAATCTGGTTGTAGGTGCGAATCCTGAACATCAGTCTCCCCATGGGTCGGAACGCCGGCGGCGCCGGCGCAGGTGGGTCCGGGTCAGCCCCGGCTCGTTTCGTAAGCCCAGACGAGCCAGGGCATCAAAGCTTCCAGGTCGGCGGTTTCCACCGTGGCGCCGCACCAGATGCGCAGTCCCGCGGGTGCATCGCGGTAGGCGCCAATGTCATAGGCCACGCCTTCGGCTTCCAGCAGTTTAGCCATGTTCTTGACCCCGGATTCTGGTAGATCGACTACGAGGCAGACGCTGGTGTTGGACCGGGTTGTTGGCTCGGTGGCGAGAAAGGTGATCCAGTCATGGGTAGCGACGAATTGTTCGATGACCCCCAGGTTGCGATCAGAGCGCGCGATGGTCTCGGGTACGCCGCCGATGCCGCGTACCCAGTCGAGAGCATCCAGATAGTCGGCGACACAGAGCATCGACGGGGTATTGATGGTTTCTCCCCGAAAGATGCCGTCGATCAACTCGCCGTTCTTGGTCAGCCGAAAAATCTTGGGCAGCGGCCAGGGTGGTCGATAGCTTTCTAGTCTGGCAACAGCCCGCGGGCTGAGCACGAGCATGCCGTGCGCGCCCTCTCCCCCCAGAACCTTTTGCCAACTGAAGGTGGTGACGTCGAGCTTGTGCCACGGCAAGTTCATGGCGAATACCGCAGAGGTGGCATCGCACAGCGTCAGCCCCTGGCGATCGGCGCTGATCCAATCGCCGTCCGGAACCCGGACCCCCGAAGTTGTGCCATTCCAGGTAAAGACCAGGTCGTGGTCGGGATTGGCGCGACTCAGGTCCGGCAGCTCGCCATAGGGGGCTCGATAGGTGTTTACTGCATCGAGCTTCAGCTGTTTGACGATGTCCGTCACCCAGCCTTCCCCGAAGGACTCCCAAGCGAAGACATCGATAGGGCGCGGGCCCAACAGTGACCACATGGCCATCTCCATGGCGCCGGTATCCGACGCGGGCACCACGCCAACGCGATAGCCTTCGGGGAGGCCCAATAACTCGGCGGTATCGCGGCAGGCGCGCGCCAGCGCGGCCTTGCCTACCGCAGAGCGATGGGAGCGTCCCAGCGCAGCTGTGTCGAGCCGGGTGATGTCGTAGCCGGGCCGCTTGCTGCACGGGCCGGAGGAGAAATTGGGCGTACGGGGCTTGCGCGTGGGCTTCATCCGGGTCTCCGCTGCTGCCGGCCCTGGGAAAAGGGCGGGAATTTTACTGGGGTTTGGCGTCCGGCGAAAGGACAACGGCGCGCTGCCGGTTGTGGCCTGCCGCGACGCCAGTTATCGTGGATCGAAACGCACCTACCGGGGGGATGGCGATGAGCGAGATGCGGCAACTGGGGGGCAGTGACCTGCGGGTCTCTCGGCTTGGGTTGGGCTGCATGGGCATGTCCGAGTTTTATGGTCCGGCAGAGGATGAGGATTCCGTCCGCACGCTGCAGGGTGCCCTGGAGCTGGGCGTGAACTTCTTTGACACCGCGGACATGTATGGCAGTGGTCACAACGAGGCCTTGTTGGCTAAGGCATTTCAGGGCCGTTGGGACCAAGTGGTGTTGGCTACCAAGTTTGGCATATTGCGGGGGGAAGATGGCAGTTTAGCCGGCGTGTGCGGACGGCCGGAGTATGTCCGCCAGGCCTGCGAGGGGAGTCTGCGCCGCTTGGGGGTGGAGGTGATCGATCTGTATTACCAACACCGGGTCGATCCGCAGGTCCCGATCGAGGAGACCGTAGGTGCCATGGCGGACTTGGTGCGGGCCGGCAAGGTGCGCTACCTGGGACTCAGCGAGGCCGATGCGGGGCAGTTGCGCCGCGCGCACGGCGAACATCCGATCACCGCGTTGCAAACGGAATATTCGCTGTGGAGTCGTGAGGTCGAGGGCGACATCCTCGATGCCTGCCGGGAGCTGAATATCGCTTTTGTGGCCTACAGTCCGTTGGGCCGCGGTTTTCTGACGGGATCGATTCCCGATCGCGAATCTTTGGATCCGAGCGATTACCGCCTCCATACGCCGCGCTTTCAGGCGGATGCGTTAGCGCAAAACCGGGCGTTTGTCAGCCTCGTTGAAGAGATCGCCGCTGCGAAGGGGGCGACGCTCGCGCAGGTCGCGTTGGCGTGGGTGCTGCACCAAGGCAGCGATATTTTTCCGATACCGGGTACCCGTAAGCTCAGCCGCCTGCGCGAGAATTTGGCGGCTGCGGCGGTCGACTTCAGCGCTGCGGAGCTCAATGATCTTCGTGCCCGTCTGCCGGCGGCGGTGGGTGGGCGCTATTGAACCAGCCGCAGACTGGGCACATTGCTCGATCGCGGCTTCGGTTGTCGCCCAGTTGTCAACGGCGAGCGTCATAATCGTTGCAATCCAAGCGAGCGGAAGGCAGCGGTGGCCATCGACCTAGAGCAACGCCGACAGGATCTTCTCACGCAGGTCGCGCAGCTGGTTACCGAGCGCTGGCCGGATAACGAGCGGCTGCTGGTACAGAGCTTCGTCGATCACTATTACCGCCATGTAGCCAGTGAAGACCTGATCGAGCGCAGCGCCACCAATCTCTATGGCGCAGCGCTTTCTCACTGGAGCCTGTTGCGGCATCGGCCGCCGGGGGAGCCTCGAGTCCGCGCATACAACCCGGATCCGGAGCAAAACAGCTGGCACTCGTCGCATAGCGTGGTCCAGATCGTCACCGACGATATGCCCTTCCTCATGGCTTCGCTGGCGATGGCGTGCAATCGGCTGGCGCTGACGGTGCACCTGATTGTGCACCCCACGTTATGCGTGACTCGAAATCCCGACGGTGAGGTCATCGCGGTCAGCGATTGTGGGCATCCGACGGATGCGTGCCTGCATTTCGAGGTAGACCGTCAAGACGATCCGGAGTACCTCAGTCGCATCCACGATGCGCTGTGTGGCGTGCTCGATGAAGTACGCCAGGTCGTCGGTGATTGGCCCCAGATGCGCGAGCAGATCGAAGCCATCATCGCGGAGATCGAGGCGGCACCGATCGATGCAAACGAGCGCCGCGAAACGCAGGATTTCCTGCGCTGGTTGCTCGACGATCACTTTACGCTGCTCGGTTATCGCGCCTATGAGTTTGGCGAGCGCTCGGACGACCGGGGGCCCGTGCAGCGCGCGGTAGCGCACTCGGGGCTCGGTATCCTGCGTGGTAACGGCGCACGCGGCGCCTCACGCAGTTTTGCGGCGTTGCCGCCGCCGTCGGGTACGGAGGCCAGGCCTCGCGATCTCCTGATACTGACCAAGACGGATCAGCGTGCGCGGGTTCATCGGCACGCCTACATGGACTATATCGGTGTGCGGCGTTTTTCGGCGGACGGACAGATCCGGGGGGAACATCGCCTCCTGGGCCTGTACGGCTCTGCGGTGTATTACCGCGATCCGCGGGAGGTTCCCCTGCTGCGCCGGAAGATCGATGCGGTTCTGGAACGCGCCCGGTTGCCGGTGGCAGGGCACGACTACCGGGCGTTGGTGAACATTCTCGACGGGTATCCACGGGAGGAGCTGTTTCAGGTCGATGTCGATACCCTGTATCGCATCGCGATGGGGATTCTCCATCTGCGTGATCGACAGGCGGTGCGGTTGTTCGCGCGCCCGGATCCCTTTGCGCGATTCGTTTCCTGTCTGGTCTATGTTCCACGCGAAAGCTATAACACGGCGGTCCGCAGGCGCATGGAGGCGGTGCTCAAGGAGGCCTACGCCAGCGATCAGTGCGAGTTTGCGGTCAACCTCTCCGAGGCCACACTGGCTCGCGTGCATTTCGTCGTGCGTATGCCGGAGCGGCGAATCCCGGAAGTGGACGAGCGCGCGGTGGAGCTGCGGCTGGCGCGCGCGGTGCGCGATTGGGGGGATGACCTTCACGATGCTTTGCGCGAACACTGCGGTGAGGCGCGGGGGAATCAGCTTCACATCCGGTATCGCGATAGCTTCAGTGCCGCCTACCGGGAAGATACTCAAGTGGGCGCGGCGGTTCACGACATCGAGCGTTTGGAGCGCCTCGAAGGCGCACAAAATCTGGCGTTGGTACTTTACCGGCCGCTCGAGGCGACAGCCGATCGGCTGCGATTGCGGCTCTATCACCGGGGCGGACCCATTGCCCTCAGCGCGGCGCTCCCCGTGCTGGAGAACCTGGGTGTGGAGGTGCTGGAGGAGCGGCCTTATCAGTTGCGGATCGCCAGCGGGAATGGCCAACGTTGGATCCATGACTTTGGGTTGCAATATCCCTTGGCGGGTCGCGAGCTGGATCTCACGCCCGTTCGCGAGCTGTTCGAAGAGGCCTTCGTCGCGGTGTGGCAGGGCGATGCGGAGAACGATGAGTTCAACCAGCTGGTGCTCGCCGGCCGTCTCACTTGGCGCGAGATCGCGGTGTTGCGCGCCTATTGTCGCTATTTGCGGCAGGCCGGCACTTTGTTCAGCCTACAGTACATGGCGCAAACTCTGGTGCGCAATGCACGTATCGCGCGATTGTTGTTGCGGCTGTTTCACAACAGATTCGATCCCGCGCGTGTGGAGCCACGTCGTGCCGCGCGTATTGCCGAGCAACTGGAGTTGGCGCTCAACGAGGTGCCGAGCCTGGATGAGGACCGCATGCTGCGGCGGATCCTGGCCGCGCTTCAGGCCACGGTTCGGACCAACTATTATCGCCGTGGGCGCGCTGGCGCAGGATTGCCCTACCTCAGCCTGAAGCTGCTGCCCGGGACCATCCCGGAGATGCCGCGGCCGGTACCGGTGATGGAGATCTACGTGTATTCGCCGCGTACCGAGGGCGTGCATTTGCGTGGTGGCAAGGTGGCGCGCGGTGGCTTGCGCTGGTCTGAGCGTCGGGAGGACTATCGCACCGAGGTGCTTGGCCTGATGAAGGCGCAGATGGTCAAGAATGCGGTGATCGTGCCGGCTGGTGCCAAGGGTGGCTTCGTGGTCCGCAACCTTCAGTCGGACTGGGCCGCACAACGTGCCGAGACGGAAGCCTGCTACCGAACGTTTATTCGCGGCTTGCTGGACCTGACCGATAATTATCGTGGTGGGACAGTGGTCGCGCCGACCGAGGTGGTGTGCCACGACGACGAAGACCCGTATCTGGTGGTTGCGGCCGACAAGGGCACCGCAAGCTTTTCGGACCTCGCCAACGAGGTTGCCGCGGAGTTCGGCTTTTGGCTGAGCGATGCCTTTGCCTCCGGGGGCAGCCACGGCTATGACCACAAACGTCTGGCGATTACGGCCCGCGGTGCCTGGGTGGCAGTGTCCCGCCACTTCCGCGAGATGGACCGCGATCCGGCGCATGAGCCGATTACGGTAGTGGGGATCGGCGATATGTCGGGCGACGTCTTTGGCAATGGCGTGCTGTTGTCGCGTCAGCTCCGGTTGCTCGCGGCCTTTGATCACCGCCACATTTTCCTTGACCCGGATCCAGATCCGGAGATCTCTTATCGAGAGCGCGCCCGGCTGTTCGCCTTGCCGCGCTCCAGCTGGGACGATTACGACCGCGACTGTCTGTCGCCCGGGGGGGCCATTCTGCCGCGGACCGCCAAAGCTGCCCAGCTTTCCGCGGAGGTGCGTCGCGCGCTGGCCATCGACGCCGAGGAGCTGACCCCTGCTGCGCTGATTCAGGCGTTGCTGCGGGCACCTGTGGATCTGTTGTGGAACGGTGGTATCGGCGTCTTCGTGAAATCGGCGCGCGAAACCCACCTGGAGGTGGGTGACCGCGGTAACGATGGCGTGCGTATTGACGCAGAGGAACTGCGTTGTCTGGTGGTCGGTGAGGGCGGCAACCTGGGTATCACGCAACGCGCGCGGATCGAATACGCGCTGGCTGGTGGGCGAATCAATACGGATGCGGTCGACAATGCCGGCGGCGTGGACTGTTCGGATCATGAGGTCAATATCAAGATTCTGCTCGACGCCGCCGTCGAAGAGGGTGAGCTCACGCAGCGTCAACGTAACCGGCTGCTCGCCGAGCTTGCCGATGAGGTGGCCGAGTTGGTACTGCGCAACAGTTATCGGCAGACCGGAGCCCTCAGTCTGATGGCGGCGCAAGCGCCGCGCTTGTTGGGTGAGCATGTCCGACAGATTCGCGCCCTGGAAGCTGCCGGGCGCATGACACGCGAACTCGATGGCCTTCCGGGAGACGCCGAAATCGAGGCCAGGGCCGCCGCCGGCCAGGGCTTGACCCGTCCGGAGCTCGCCGTGCTCTTGGCGCACGCCAAATTGGAACTCGATGAAGCGCTAGCCGAAACCGGAATTGCTGATGAGACCGGTTTCGAGACGGTGCTGGAACGCTACTTCCCGGCGCGTTTGGGAGAACGATTTGCCGCCGGCTTGCGGCGTCACCGCTTGCGGCGGGAAATCGTCTGTAACGAAATGGCCAACGAAGTGCTCAATCGGATGGGGGCGAGCTTCGTCTTCCGGCTCGCCGATGCCGAAGGCATCTGCGCTGAAGACACTGTCCAAGCCTATTTCGCAATTCGGGATATCCACGGACTCGAGAGCCTGTGGGAAGCCATCGAGCGTCTCGATGGGCGCGTCGCCGATGGCGTCCAAATGGAGATGCAGCTTGCGGTCCTTAACCTCGCCGAGATCGGGGTGATCTGGTTGTTGCGCAACTTGGGCGGTGCGCAGGCGATCCGCGGCGCGACGGAACAGCTGCGGGCCCAGGTCAGGGCTCTGGAGGCGGTGTTGGAATGTGCACTTCCGGAAGCCGAGCGTGAGCGCCTTGCCGATCGCGCCAACGCGTTGGTGGCGCGCGGCGTGCCGGATCGGTTGGCCGGCCATTTAGCCCGACTCGATCCGCTGGTCGCTGCGCTCGATATTGCAGCCGTCGCAGACCGCACTGGCGTGACCCTGGAACGCACTGCAGCGCTCTATTTTGAGTTGGTTCGGGCGTTAGGCCTCGGGCGACTCCAGCAAGGGTTGGACGATTATGTGCCCAAAGATCTCGCTGAGGAGCGTTGCCGCGCCGGCTTGCGCGAGGATTATGCCCAGCACTTGCGCAGCCTCGCGGTGGCCGCAACGTCGGCCTGCCGGCAGGATCGGGCGCCCGCGCAATGGATTGCCACCTGGCTCGATGGGCAGGGCGGTGCGCTGGCGCGCCTGTGTAGGACCTTAGCCGATCTGCCTGCAGGCGGTGGTGGACTCGCGCAATTGACGGTGTCCGTGCAGGATCTCAAGCAATTGGCGGAAAGTGGCCGGCGGGTGCTCATCGGGCAGGTTCGGTCGGATGATGGAGTGGCCGGGGTCGAGCGTAGTGGATGACGGTGTCCCCGCTGCGTATGATGAAGCGCTCCCGCGTGTCTCCGCTCCTATGCAGCTCGAACAACCTGTTGCCGCAGCCCCCCTTGTCATCGCCCGCGGCCTCTATAAATGCTACGGCACACAACCGGTGGTGGATGGTGTCGATCTCGAGGTCCGGCAAGGGGAGTGTTTTGGATTGTTGGGCCCGAACGGTGCCGGCAAGACCACGACCTTGCGCATGTTACTTGGGCTCACGCCCCCCGATGGCGGTGAGCTCGAGGTATTGGGCGAGCCGATCCCGGCTCGAGCTCGGGAGGCCCGCGTCCAAATAGGCGTAGTGCCCCAGTTCGATAGCCTGGATCCGGATTTCACCGTTCGTGAAAACCTGATCACCTACGCGCGTTATTTCGGCTTGCGTGGCAGACGGCTCGGAACGCGTATCGCCGCGCTGCTTGCGTTGGCCAATCTGGAGGGGCGAGAGGATACGCCGATCGCCGCGTTGTCCGGCGGCATGAAGCGCCGTCTTACCCTGGTTCGAGCGCTGGTGAATGAGCCTCGGTTGGTCGTGCTCGATGAGCCGACCACGGGGTTGGATCCTCAAGCGAGACATCATATTTGGCGGCGCTTGCGCGAGCTGCGTGATGCGGGCACCACCCTGATTATGACTACGCATTACATGGAAGAGGCAGAGCGTCTGTGTGATCGGTTGGCCATCCTCGATGCCGGTCGGGTGCTCGCTTGTGGTACACCGCGGGCGTTGATCCAGGCACATATCGAGCCGCATGTTATCGAACTGACAGATACTCCGGGGCACCGGCCGAGCGATGTTGTCGCATCTTGGGCGTCTGGTGTCCGCGTGCATCGGGCCGGCGATTTGGTGCTCCTGTACACCGTGGATCCTGGGCCGGTATTACGGGCGTTGAATGCGGCGGGACTTCGGTACCTGCATCGTCCGGCGAACCTCGAGGATGTTTTTCTCAAGCTGACCGGCCACGAGCTGCGGGACTGACGTCTATGTCCGTGGTGCCTCGTCCCAGTTTCCGCAGTCTGGCGGTTTGGCAACGCAACCTGCGCGTCTGGCGGAAGATGTGGATTCCCTCAACGCTGGGCAATTTCGGCGAACCGCTGCTGTATTTGTTGGCTTTTGGCTACGGTTTCGGCCAGTTGGTCGGCGATCTCGGCCAGCTACCCTACGTGGCGTTTCTGGCCTCCGGAATCATTTGTTCGAGCGCGCTATTTACTGCGAGCTTCGAGGCCATGTACTCGGCTTTTACCCGGATGGCCAATCAGCAGTCCTGGAGTGCAATGCTTAACGCGCCGCTGTTGGTCGACGATATTGTCTTCGGCGAAGTATTGTGGGCTGCGACCAAAGGGCTGATGAGTGCCACCGCGATTCTGTTGGTAGCTGCCGTGATGGGGTTGGTAGCGGATTGGCGTGCGCTTTGGGCGCTTCCGGTAGTGGCGTTGTCGGGGTTTGCCTTCGCGGCTTGCGCGATGGTGGTCACTGCATTGGCGCGGAGCTACGACTTTTTTCTGTATTTTTTTACGCTGATCCTGACCCCTATGTTGCTTACTGGCGGGGTTTTTTTTCCCCGAGAGCAGTTCCCCGAATGGCTGCAGATATTGGCCTATATCTTGCCCCTACCTCATGTCATAGAGCTGGTGCGGCCGTTGTTGACCGGTGGCAGCTTGCACCAGCCGTGGCTGAATCTTGCGGTAGTGGCGGGTTATGGGTTGATTGGCCTGATCACCGCAACCACTTTGATTCGGCGCCGGATGGTCTGCTGATTCCGGTGGGATCTGCTAGGCTCAGGCGCTCTCTGTGTAAATAAGGAGGCGGTATGAAGCGATGTCGAGCATGGGTGCTGTTGCTGGCTTTCGGCGGGGTGCAGGCTGCGGAGCTGAAGGTGCCGATGCATGCCGTTCAAGCAGACGGTATCGGCAATCCTGTGGGAGAGATCTCCATCCGCGAATCCGAATACGGTTTAGTGTTCTCGCCCCACCTGGAGGGCCTTGATTCCGGGCTCCATGGCTTTCATCTGCACGAGTACCCCATGTGTGGTCCAGGGGAAAAGGATGGGATGAGCGTGCCGGCGCTGGCCGCCGGGGGACATTATGACCCGGCGGATACGGGTCGACACGGCCTGCCCTGGGGCGATGGACATCTCGGTGATTTGCCGCCGCTGTTTGTCGCTGCGGATGGGACTGCTACCCACCCGGTATTGGCCCCGCGGTTGCGTCGTCTGGCGGATGTCGCCGGACGTGCTCTGGTGATTCACCAGGGCGGAGACAACCATGCCGACGAGCCGGCGGCTCTGGGTGGCGGTGGCGCAAGGGTCGCTTGTGGTGTGATCGGCGACTAACCTCCGACTGGCGTTGATCAGTGCGGAGCGTGGGCCGCCTCCAGGGCTTCCTCGGCCGCGACCCAATCGATTTCCAGGTCTTCGCAGCGCCGGCGCAGCTCGCCTTGATGGCGCAAGAGCGACTGGAGCTCCTCGCGAGCTTCGGGCGCATAGAGTTCAGGGGCAGCCAGTTGGCGCTCGATGGCGGTGAGTTCCTGGTGCAGACGGTCGAGTTGCGTGGCCAGTCGCGCCGCGCGATCGCGTAGCGGTCGTAGTTCCGCACGTCGCTGGGCTTCCTGGCGACGCTGTTCACGCCGCCCGCCGGTGGCTGCGGGTGATGTTTCCGGTTGTGCCTGTTCTACGTGTCGGCGGTAATCCCCCAGATCGCCGGCAAAGGGGGTGACGCTACCCGCGGCCACGAGCCAGTAACTGTCGACTGTCGTGGTCAGCAAGTGGCGATCGTGGGAGACGACGACCAGGGCGCCAGCGTAATCCTGCAGGGCCAGGGTGAGCGCGGAACGCATGTCGAGGTCGAGGTGGTTGGTGGGTTCGTCCAACAACAATAGGCTGGGTGCCTGCCAGGCGAGCAAGGCGA
Organism: Porticoccaceae bacterium; assembly: GCA_041594335.1. Taxonomy (GTDB): domain Bacteria; phylum Pseudomonadota; class Gammaproteobacteria; order Pseudomonadales; family Porticoccaceae; genus JAGPUQ01. The sequence continues at coordinate 7,208 of JBFHML010000039.1, read as the reverse complement.
GGACCAGGCGAGCTTTTTCGCCGCCCGACAACGGCGCGACAGACGCTGTCGCGTGGTCTCCGCCAAAGCCGAACCCGCCTAGGAAATCGCGCAATGGTTGTGGGGCAGCGTTCGGGTCCAGACGTTGCAGGTGCGCCAGGGGGCTGGCTGCGGGATCCAATTGTTCCAGCTGGTGTTGGGCGAAGTAGCCGACGCGCAACCGCTTGTCGGCATGCCGCTCGCCGCGTAATGGAAGCAGAGTGCCGGCTAATGCCCGAACCAGGGTCGACTTACCGGCACCATTGGCGCCGAGTAAGCCAATGCGATCGCCGGGTGCAAGACGCAGGGAGACCCCTTCGAGTACGCTCTGGTCGTCGTAGCCGAGCACAGCATTCTCCAAGGTCAAGAGCGGATTGCCTGGGGCGGCGGGTTCGCGAAAGGAGAACCGAAAGGGATTGTTCGCCTGTACCGGGGCGATGAGGCGCATTCGCTCCAGCGCCTTGATTCGGCTTTGTGCCGCTCGCGCTTTGGTGGCTTTGGCGCGAAACCGATCGATAAATTTCTCCATATTGGCAATCGCGTGCTGCTGCTGCACGTACGCAGACTGCTGTTCCGCCAGGCGTGCGGCACGTTGGCGTTCGAAGTCGCTGTAACCCCCGCGATAGTGGTGCAACTGCAGCGCCTCGATCTGAAGGACTTCGCCGATGACCGCATCTAGAAAGTCGCGATCATGGGAGATGACGATCAAGGTCCCCGGATAGTTACGTAGCCAGTTCTCTAGCCACACTACGGTCTCGAGATCCAAGTGATTGGTGGGCTCGTCTAGCATCAGTAGATCCGAGGGGCACATCAGCGCGCGCGCGAGTCCGATACGGACCCGCCAGCCTCCCGAGAACTCTGCAGCCGGTCGTTGCTGTACGGCAGTATCAAAGCCCAGCCCGGAGAGGAGGCGGGCGGCCCGGGCCATCGCGCTGTAGCCGTCGGCCTGCCGGTAGGCTTCATGGGCGCGGGCGATAGCGGCGCCATCACCCGCGGTTTCGGCACGCCGGACCGCTTGCTGGGCGGCGCGAAACCAGGGGTCGCCATCGAGCACCAGCTCGAGTGCAGAGCGATCGAGGTCGCCGAGCTCCTGTTCCAGGTGTGCGATGCGCCAGGCGGTCGGCAATGACACCGCGCCTTTGTCTGGGTTCAGTTCGCCGCGCAATAGTGCCAGCAGCGAGCTTTTGCCGCTGCCGTTGGCGCCTACCAGGCCGATGCGGTGGCCGGGGAACAGGGTGGCGTTGGCCCCTTCTAGTAGTAGGGCGCTGCCGCGGCGCAGGCTGACATCAGAAAACTGGATCACGTCGGGATGCTCTCGCGTTGCTGGCGGGCGCGCACGGTTGCTCCGGTTGCCGGTCGGAGCGGGCGGTGGTGGGTTAGCGATTGCTGAGCAATGGCCCCAGCGCAGCTGCGATCCGCTCTGGCGCGCAATTCAGGTACAACGATTGGCGGAGCCATTGTGGGTCTGGGTAATACGAGAATAGAAATTGCCCCTCTTTGAGGTTTTCCACCACGCGGTTGATGATGTTGGGCCGCACCGCGGGGCAGCCGTGGCTGCGGCCAATGCCGCCCTTGAGATGGATCCAGATGGGGTCCACGTATTCGGCGGCATGGATGACGATTTTCCGCTTGCGCGCCAAATCGTTGATCCCGGGTTCCAGTCCATCCAGACGCAGGGAGTAACCGAAATTACCGTAGTAGGTCTCTGCAGTGCGGAACAAGCCGAGGCTCGATTGTTGGCTGCCGAGGCGGTTCGAAAACGCAGTGGGCTGTTCGTCCCCGGAGCCGCGACCGTGGGCGACGTGATCTTCAACCAGTAGGCGGCGCCGTTGCAGATCGAAGATCCACAGCCGTTGCTTGCTGGAGGGGAGCGAAAAATCGATGATCGCCAGGCGCCTTGCCGGCTGCAGGCCGCCACTGACGGCGCAGTCCATTGCGCGAACTGCTGCACCAAGAACCTTGCGGTCGATTGCCGGTGCGGTGCGTGCCAGAGCCTGAACCAGAGTATCGGTGCCGAGTCCCGCTGCATGCAGGGGAATGGGCGCTAGCAATAGCATCACCAACAGCAATCGTGACAAGGCGGTCACAGCGAGTGCACTCCAGGCGGCGCGAGTCGGCGAAACTGTAACAGGAGCGCGCCGCCGGCTAAACCTGCGCCGCCGTCCTTTATCGACGGGAGGGCGGGTGCTTGATTGGTGCCGGAAAGAGGATTCGAACCTCCGACCAACGCATTACGAATGCGCTGCTCTACCGAGCTGAGCTATTCCGGCAGGGGTTCGCAGTCTACTGTGCTGTGGTCGCGCTGTCACCGGCCGGCGCTGCGCGCTTTTCCCGCTCCATCGCGATCAGGTGGTCTGCGACCGCCAGCATGCCCTGGTGTCCGCCCGCCATCCGAGCGGTAATGCGGTATTTGCCTGCCACGATCATTTCCGGGGTACCGGAGATCTGGTAACTGCGTTGCCTGGCATCCGCTTGGCGGACCGCGCTGCTGACGCCAAAGGAGTTGAAGGTTCTGTGGAAGTCCTTTCCAGTGACGCCGTGATCGGTAAAGATCTCGGCGATGGCGTCCTCCGAGGCCAGCTTGTTCTGCTTCAGGTTCATTGCCTCAAACAGCGCGCGGTGCAGCTCTTCGAGCACGTCGAGTGCCTTAGCGGTATAGAAGGCGCGCGCGTGGAGTTCCATCGTGGGGTGCCAAATCGCTGGGCTGCGGGTCAGCGTGACGTCTTCGGTTAGCCCTGCGGCCCATTGCTCCAGCAGCGGCTCGAACGTGAAACAGTGGCCGCAGCCATACCAAAAAACCTCGGTCACCTCGATGCGCTCGGGGTTGGTCGTGTGCACTGGGGTGTCGAGCACCTGGTAATGCTTGTCTGCAACGTATTCTGCGGCAGCAGCCGGCAATGCCGCGGCAAGCCATAGCAGGTAGGTGAATAAACGGGTGGCGGTAGGCATGGCGATGGGTCCCTCAACAATTCGAAGGTTGCGGCGCCGACGTATTTTTCGTCGGCGCCGCAAGGCTTGACCGCCGGCGGCTGCTCAAGTTCCTGTTACTTGAGGCCCGCGATGTAGTTGGCCACTGCGGCGATTTCCTGGTCGTTCATGCGTGCGGCGACGCCACGCATCACCCCATTGTCGTCATTGATGCGCGCCCCCGGCCAGGATTTGTCATGGGCACCATCGCGAAAGGCGTGCAATTGCTTGGCGATGTAGTCCGCATGCTGGCCGCCCAGCGCAGGGTAGCCTGCGGGTGCATTACCGTTGCCGACCGGAGAGTGGCAGCCGGTACAGGCTGCTACGCCGGTTTCGGGATTGCCGGCACGGTAGATCTTTTCGCCCAGTTCGAGGACATCGGGGTCTTCTTTTGCGCCTGCCCAATGCCGTGGTTGGTCTGCGTAATAGGCAGCGATATCGGCGAGATCTTGGTCCGAGAGGCCATCGAGTTGGCCGCTCATCTCGGGTATCGGGCGCAATCCGGATTGAATGTCACGCAACTGTTTGAAGAGATACTTTTCGCCAATCCCCGCGAGACTCGGGAAGTTGGGTGCGGTGCTGGCCCCCTGGGGGCCGTGGCAGGCGGCACAGGCAGTGGCTTTTTCCTTGCCGGCGGAGGCATTGCCCGCGGGGCCGACGGCCAGCAAAGGTTGCGCGAAGCCGAGGGAAATGAGGGCGGACAGGCATAGCAGAACTTTTCTAGTCATCTTCGGCTTCGCTCGATTTGGCTACAATGGGCTTCTCCCGCGAGCGCGGGCGGGCGGAATTATATACTAATCCCCGCATTTTCTTGGTTGCGACCGGGGAAGATGTCCGGGTTGTCCTGTATCAGGTAGCAGCCACAAACTGCTGCCGGCGCGCAATAGGAGGTGATGTGGCGGGTTCCAGCATCGGTGAGCGAGCGCGCCGTAGCCTGTCTCCGGAGGCCGTGGCATTGCGTGCCCGGTTCCATGGGGTGCATTTTCTGCAAAGTGCGGCGACCCTGGCCGACTGTCCTCCCGACAGTGGGGCGGAAGTCGCCTTCGCGGGGCGCTCCAATGCGGGCAAGTCGAGCGCACTGAACGCCTTGACCGGGCAGACCAAGCTAGCGCGCACCAGTAAGACGCCCGGTCGGACACGGTTGCTGAACTTCTTCTCTCTGGCGCCGGAGCGGCGGCTGGTCGACCTGCCGGGCTATGGCTATGCACGGGTCCCGAAGGCGATGAAAGCCGATTGGGATCGACACTTGGCGGATTATCTGCGTGCCCGACACTCGCTGCGCGGGTTGGTGCTGCTGATGGACATTCGCCACCCGCTGCAGGACTTTGATCGCCATATGCTCGACTGGGCGGTACAGTCTGGGGTAGCGGTCCGTGCCTTGCTCACTAAGGCGGACAAGCTGAATCGGGGGCCGGCCCAGGCCGCCTTGCTGACGGTGCGCCGCGAGCTCACGCGCCTGCATGGGGAGGCCGTATCCGTGCAAAATTTTTCTGCGCATTCAGGCGATGGAGTGGATGAGCTGGCTGTTTTGCTTGGTGACTGGTTAATGCTTGCCGGTTGAAACAGCGAGGGCATGGCGCCTCTGGGCTTGGTTTTCGTCTCGCATACGAATCACCATGGCTTCGGCGCGCTCCCAGTCAGCCACGCGGACCAGCGAATGTAGTAGGCGCGTCTGCTGCTCGAGTTCGCCGAGCTTGAATACCGCGACGATCCCGACGAGTTGATGGCAGGCGCCGCGGGCGGCTTCCAGATCACGGCTGGCTAGCCCCTGCTCGATAGCTGCCAGCAGGCGGTCGATCTCGTCGAAATAAAGGTCGCGCGGCAAATCCGAGCTGCTGCCGAACCAGCCCGCCGGTGGACGTCCGCAGCGACCGGTGAGCTCCAGCATGATTTCCAGCAGCTGTCGTTCATCGTAGGGTTTGTTCAGCATGCGATCCACACGGGCCAAATGTAGTTCGCGCCCCGCGTCGAGGATCTGGTCTGCGGTCAGCACAATGACGGGGGTGTCGGCATTGGGTTCGCCGGGGCGCTGGATCAGCGTCAGTGCTTCGACACCGGCCATCTCCGGCATGTGCAGATCCATGAGGATCACGTCGAAAAGCTGGTGGCCGCATAAATCCACCGCGGCTTGGCCGTTGGCGGCTTCGATATGTTCGCACCCGGTGCGCTCGAGCAGGGCGCCGAGCAGCATGCGGCTGAAAACATTGTCTTCGACGACCAGTACTCGGACCCCCGAGAGATCGGCAGTTTGCAGATGTTTGGGTGGCGTTTCGGCACCCAGGCTGGCTTGGAGTTCCTCAAGGCTAGCGGGCTTGCCCAGCCAGTGGACGTGAGGGTGTCCGCGGACCATGTCCGCGGGGATCGTGTCATGCAGCTGGCTGAGCGGGATCTGTACAGCGATCGGGCAGCGGAGTTCATCGATGAGATGGCGAAGTGAGGCGAGTTGCCCCGATGGTGGTTCCCGTAGGGACCAGTTGACGTTGAGCGCTGCGATCGGCCGACTGGCGATGAGGTCGATGAGTGCGTCGAAATTGCTCACCCCGAGCGTCTCGGTATAGAAATGTTCCAGGGTTTGCAGTGTGCAATTGCGGCCCAGTTCGTCGGTGTCATAGACCAGCGCCAAGCCTGGCAGGCGTTTTGCCGTGGCGCCCTCGTCTCGTTGCCAGCGGCAGGGCAGGGAGACGAAAAACTCGCTGCCTTCTCCAGGGTGGCTGCACAGCGTAATCGTTCCGCCGAGAATTTCGACATGGTGTTGAGTGATGGCGAGCCCGAGGCCGGTACCGCCGAACCGCCGTGCGATCCCGGAATCCGCTTGCTGAAAAGCTTCGAATATTTGTTGCTGCTGTTCAGGTGCAATGCCGATACCGGTGTCGCGGACCCAAATCCCCAGGCACCCCGCGGCCGGCTGCCCGCATTGCACCAACACATGGCCGCTGGCGGTGAACTTCACCGCGTTGCCGACCAGATTATTGATGATTTGCCGCAGGGCGCGGGGGTCGCCGATCAGGGTGTCCGGCAGTTGGGGGTCGATGTCCAAGTAGATGTCGACCCCTTTTTCGTGTGCGGTGGGTGCAAGCAGGCGTACCGCTCCCTCCAACGGGTCGCGAAGCGCGAAGGCCACCGGTGGACTGCGTTGCGGGCCGGTCTGCAGACGTGCGAACTCGAGGATGTCGTCGATCAGTGCCATCAGCGACGTGGCCGCCTGATCGATGATATGGCAGTAGCTGCGGTCCGCCGCGTCGGGCAAGGCATTTTCCAGTAAGCGTACGAATCCTTGGATGGATGTCAGCGGAGTGCGCAGTTCGTGGCTCATGCGCGCCAGGAAATCGCTCTTGGCGCGATTTGCGCTCTCCGCGGTTTCGGTGGCGAGCTCCAGCTCCCGATTTTTGGCGCGTAGGGTATCGAGTGTCGTGCGCAGATCGCCGGTGGCTTGGTCGACCTGCTGTTCGAGTTCCCGCTGGCTGCGTTCCACGGATTCGCCAAGATGATTGATGCCCTCGGCAAGCTCTGCGAGTTCATCGCTCGCCGAGGGGCGCGCACGTGCTTTGAGATCGCCCTGCCGGAGGCGGGTGACGGTCTGGGTCAACCGGCGAATAGGTGTGACTACCAGCCTAGACAATACCAGCGACATCAGCAGCGCCGTGCCCAACACGCTGGCGCCGATGCCGATGCTGCTGACCATGATGGTGCGCTGTGCCTGTTGTGTCTCCGCCAGATCCACGGCTACGACGACCCAACCCAGCGGCTTGCCGGTGGAGTCCAGCGCGGGGTTGGCCATGGGATAATCTTCCACGTCCCAGGCCTTCGGGCGGACTTCCCGCTCTATCAACAAAGTAGTACCTATCGTGACGGGCTCTGTGCCCAGTGGGCGATTTAAATCAAAGCCTTCGTGGCGTAGCGGGAAGCCGGAGGTGGCGTGCAGTAAGCGCCGCTGAGGGTCGAGAAAGGCAACGCCATCGACGCCCGGCACCGTTTGAATGTCGGCGGCGATCCCGACCAACATCGAGGGCTCGAGCACAAAGAAAGTGAAATCGAGCGTGTTCGCCAGATAGTCCGCCGTGCGTTTGCCGAAGCTTTCGACTTTGCTCAGCATGTCGCCTTGGCGGCTGTAGATGGCGTAGCTGGTGAACAACACCGTGATCAACAGCAACGGCAGAGAGCCGATCAGCAGCAAACGGAATTGCAAGCTGCCGCGGAGGTTGCGCCGGCGCTTCATGGCAACG
>JBFHML010000038.1:0-23812 GCA_041594335.1 Porticoccaceae bacterium | reverse complement strand
GTGAGCTCGCTCTGCCAGTCACACGACTGCCGTGCCGCGATGCGCTGCTGTATCATGGCGGCCCTCGCATCGATCTAGAGTAAGGGAAGGGGATTGAATGGCTTCCTATTCTACCAATGAATTCCGTGCTGGCTTGAAGGTCATGCTCGATGGTGACCCCTGTGCCATCCTGGAGAATGAATTCGTCAAGCCGGGCAAGGGACAGGCATTCAATCGGGTCCGACTGCGCAATTTGCGTAGCGGGCGAGTATGGGAGCGGACCTTCAAGTCCGGGGACTCCCTAGAGGGGGCGGATGTGGTCGATACGGAGATGCAGTATCTCTACACCGACGGCGAACATTGGCATTTCATGCAGCCGGAGAGTTTCGAGCAATATCAGGCAGATTCCGGGGTCGTTGGGGATGCTCTTCAGTGGCTGAAGGAACAGGACACCTGTGTGGTGACGTTGTATAACGGCCATCCCTTGGCGGTGACGCCTCCCAATCATGTGGAGCTCGAGATTGTCGAAACCGACCCGGGGATTCGCGGGGATACGGCTACCGGGGGCACCAAGCCTGCGCGGCTGAGCACCGGTGCGGTGGTCAAAGTGCCGCTCTTTCTCAATATCGGCGACGTGGTCCGTGTGGATACGCGCACTGGCGAATATTTGAGCCGCGCACGGGATTGATGCCAGCCGGGCCGCGACCATGACGGGCGACGGCGGTCCGGTGACAGAGACCGATTGGCGGCCGACCGCGTCGCTGCGTGCGCTCGCGCGGCGTGCGGCGTTGCTCGCTGACATTCGAGCTTTTTTTGCCGCCCGCGGCGTGCTGGAGCTCGAAGTGCCACTGCTCGGCAACGCCGGCGTCACTGATCTGCATATCGAAAATCTGGTGGTGGCTGGGTCGCCGTCGCGTTACCTGCAAAGCTCCCCAGAATATTTTCTCAAGCGCTGGTTAGCGGCGTACCCTGAGGCCGTGTATTACTTGGGAAAGGCATTTCGCGCAGAGGAGCGCGGTCGTCTGCATCGTTCCGAATTCACCTTGCTGGAATGGTATCGCCCAGATTGGGATGACGACCGTTTGATGCGCGAAGTGGCCGAGTTGTTGGTGGCTGTTGGGCTCGGTGCCGCCAGCGTGCCACTCGACTACGGTGCCTGTTTTAGCGACCTGCTGGGGTTGAATCCCCACGAAGCGGAAGACGATGAATTGCGTTCTCTTGCCGCAGCCCACGCCGGCGGGCCCCTGAGTGCGTGGCGTCAGCAGCCCCGTGGCGCTTGCTTAGACCTATTGTTCAGTCATGTCGTCCAGCCCAACCTCCCCGCCGGCGTGGTTTTCATCACGCGCTACCCAGCTTGTCAGGCAGCGTTGGCACGTATCGACACGGACCCAGTCGGTGCGTCGGTGGCGCGCCGTTTCGAAGTGTTCGTCGACGGCGTTGAGCTCGCTAACGGATACTGGGAACTGACCGATGCCAATGAGCAGCGACAACGCTTTGAGCTGGATCAGGCGCGGCGGGAGGCCGCTGGGCTGCCCCCGCGCGAGCTGGATGCGCGTCTGTTGGCGGCACTGGAGTACGGATTGCCGCCGTGCGCTGGGGTGGCGATCGGCGTCGATCGGCTACTCATGGCGGTGCTGGGCGAGCGGGATATCAGTGCAGTACTGGCGTTCGCCGAGAATTAGCCGGCAGAGTCGTGATCCACTGCGGAGCTCCCGCTTCGCCGTCTAGAGGCCGCTGCAGCCCTCGAGGCTATGGTCCATCTTGCGCGCCGGCTCTTCGGTCATTTCGCCGACCACCCGGGCTGGGACCCCGGCTGCTACTGCGTGGGCGGGCACTGATTGCAATACGACGCTGGCGGCGATGATCTTGGCGCCTTCCCCGACCTCGATGTTGCCGAGAATCTTGGCTCCAGGCCCGATCAAGACCCCGCGGCGGATCTTTGGATGACGGTCGCCGGTTTCCTTGCCGGTGCCACCCAGGGTTACGGATTGCATCAGTGAAACACCGTCTTCGACTACCGCGGTTTCGCCGATCACCAAGCCAGTAGCGTGGTCGATCAGGATGCCCTTGCCGATGTGCGCCGCAGGATGGATATCTACGCCAAAGGTCACCGAGACCCGGTTTTGGAGGACCAGCGCGAGGTTGCGATGGTTGTGCTGCCACAGCCAGTGGGCGACCCGGTATGCCGTCAGTGCGTGAAAGCCCTTGAAATAGAGTAGCGGGGTCGAGAAATCACGGCACGCCGAGTCGCGCTCGTAGGTAGCGATAATGTCGCTGCGTGCGCTGTCGACAATGTCCGGTCGGGTGGCGAAAGCGTCGTCGAAAATCTCGCGCAGCAGCAGCGCCGGGGTGACGTCGCTGTTGAGCTTGTTGGCGAGGTGAAAGCTCAGCGCGGCAGCCAAGCCAGGATGATTGAGAATCGTGCTGTAGAGAAAACTGGCGAGTAGAGGCTCTGCCGCGACTTGTTCGCGCACCTCAGCGACCACGGTCTCCCATAGCGACGCATTGCAGGGATTTTCCTGCCCATCGGTGGAGATGTATTGGGGATTGGGCTCTGCCATACCCCATTATCGGGGTCGGGAGATCATTTTGCCAAGCGAGCCCGACTCACCGCCCAGACGTCGACGCGCGCTACGCCGGCTTGGCGCAGACTGGCTGCCAGTGCTTCGACGGTGCTACCCGAAGTGATGACGTCGTCGATCAATGCCACATGGGAGGGCAGCGGGGTAGGAGCGACGGTGAACGCGGCGCGGAGATTGCGCCGGCGGAGCGCGCGTGTCAGGCCCACCTGTGACCGCGTAGCTCGGGTGCGTGTTACCAGCCGGCTTCGGACGGGAATGCCGAGTTGGCGTCCCAGCGGTTGTGCGAGCTCTTGAGCCTGATTGAAGCCGCGGACCATCAGCCGGTGCCAATGTAGGGGAACGGGGATCAAGGCTTGGGGGAGTGGCGCCGCGACTTGCTGTACCCGTTCCGCGAGCAGTGAAGCCAGGACTGCGCCCTGTGCGAGATCGCGGTGGTACTTGAGGCGATGGATCATGTGATCCACCGGATGCGCATGCTGACAGCAGACGATGCTTTGAGTGAAAGGCGGCGGTGCCGTCAAGCAGCGGCCGCAGCGCCGAGTAACCGGTAGCGGGAGGGCGCAGCACGGACAGCGGTTGGTCAGCCACGGCATGGCTGCATGGCAGCGCCTACAGAGATCCAATGAGCGTTTGCTGGGGCATCCGCAAAGCAGGCATAGACCAGGAAAAATCTTGAACCCAAAGTGCGTTAGCGCTGTCGTCCCTGGCATGGTCAACCGGCTCCAAAAGTCTAGTTGACAGTAAAAATGTCGGCTTTATGATCCTCGGTCATCGCCCTGCGCAGCTGAGATACCGAGATGACCCCGATCCGCCACGACTGGACACGAGCCGAAGCGCTAGCTCTGTTTTCCCTGCCCTTCAATGATCTGCTGTTCCGTGCCCAACAGGTTCATCGCGAATACTTCGATCCCAATGCGGTGCAGGTCAGTACCCTGTTGTCCATCAAAACCGGCGCCTGCCCAGAGGACTGCAAATATTGCCCGCAGAGTGCTCGTTACGATACCCAGCTGGAGCGCGAAAAGCTTCTGGAACTTGAAAAGGTGATCGCCCAGGCGCGCCGGGCCCGTGATCAGGGTGCGACGCGGTTCTGCATGGGTGCCGCGTGGCGCTCTCCACACGACCGGGACCTTCCGCAGGTGCTGGCCATGGTGCGTGAAGTCAAATCTCTCGGGCTCGAGACATGTATGACGCTTGGCATGTTGGAGCCGCATCAGGCGCAGGCGTTGGCAGACGCCGGTCTGGATTATTACAACCACAATTTAGATACCTCGCCAGAATACTATGGCGAAATTATTACCACGCGAACCTATCAAGACCGACTCGAGACACTCGAGTATGTTCGCAGCGCCGGCATGAAAGTCTGCTGCGGAGGCATTCTCGGCATGGGCGAGGAGGTTGCAGATCGGGCCGGTCTTTTGGTTCAGCTCGCCACTCTGCCAGAGCATCCGGAATCGGTGCCCATCAACCAGCTGGTGCGGGTAGCGGGCACGCCGTTGGAGACTGCTGAGGCGGTGGATCCCTTCGATTTCATCCGCACCATTGCCGTTGCACGCATCATGATGCCGGCGTCTCACGTGCGTCTTTCTGCGGGCCGTGAAGACATGAATGACCAGACCCAGGCGCTGGCGTTTCTCGCCGGAGCGAACTCTATCTTTTATGGTGAGCGATTGCTGACCACTCCCAATCCAGAAGCGGATGCCGACCAGCGCCTCTTCCAGCGCCTGGGGATCTATCCCGAGCCGACTCAGGAAGGTGAGCCGTACGTCGCCCCGTCGGTGTCGGTTGCACAGCGCGCGAGCGCTCGGCTTTGGTATGACGCTGCCGTGAGTGGCGGGTGACGAATCCCGACCGGGAACTCGAGGCGGCGTTGGAGGCCCGCCGCGCCCGCCAGCTCTACCGTCAGCGATTGACATTGGAGAGTGCGCAGGGTGCCGAGGTGCGCATCGCCGGCCGCCCCTGCGTCAACTTTGCCAGCAACGATTATCTGGGCCTCGCCGCTGACCCCGAGGTAGCGGCGGCCTTCGTGGCAGGGGCGCAGCGCTGGGGTGTGGGCGGCGGCGCGTCGCATCTGATCAGCGGCCACGGCGGGGCTCACCAAGCGTTGGAAGAAGCCCTGGCCGAGTTTACCGGACGGCCGCGAGCGCTGTTATTTTCGACCGGTTACATGGCCAATGTCGGTGTGATCAACGCGCTGGCTGGCAGCGGTGATCTGGTGTTGCAAGATCGCCTCAATCACGCGTCTCTCCTCGATGGCGGTTTTCTCTGCCGGGCGCGTTTTGAGCGCTATCCACACGGTGACCTCGAGGCGCTGGAGACGCTATTGGGTGGTACTCTCGCGGGGCGCAGGCTGGTCATCACCGATGGCGTATTCAGCATGGACGGCGATCTCGCGCCGCTGCCGGAATTGGTGGCGTTGAGCAATCGCCACGATGCCTGGCTGATGGTCGATGATGCGCACGGATTCGGTGTGCTGGGAGCACAAGGCGGTGGCTTGGTGGAGGACTGCGATCTGGACTTGGACGCCGTGCCGGTACTGGTGGGGACACTGGGCAAGGCATTTGGCACCTTTGGAGCCTTTGTCGCGGGTAGCGAGGCCCTGATCGAGACGCTCATCCAGTTCGCCAGAACCTATATCTATACTACGGCGCTGCCCCCCGCCATCGCCGCGGCTACCCTGGTCAGCCTGCGCTTGGTTCAAACCCAGCATTGGCGCCGTGAACGGCTACAGGAGCTGATCGCTCAGTTTCGCGCCGGCGCTGCGGCGCGGGGGATCCCATTGCTGGCGTCGCAGACACCGATTCAGCCAGTCCCGATCGGCGATTCGGGCGTTGCGGTTGCGATCGCTGCCCGATTGCGCGCGGCAGGTTATCTGGTCGGTGGTATTCGTCCGCCTACGGTGCCTGCCGGCACGGCACGCCTACGCATAGCGCTGAGCGCAGCGCATCATCCGCAGCAGGTCGAAGGGCTCCTCGAGGCTTTGGCGCTGGCCTGGCGGGAAGAGGCGATGGGGGTCACCGCCGTGACTCGATCAGACTCCATGAAGGGGTCATAATGGACCGCACAACCAGCTAGGCCGCCGCGGGGCGGATGCGAGAGCCCGTGGTGCCTCAACTACAGCGCCCACGACGGTTGTGGGCCGATACCTTTGGGGGGTGTCATGCCTGATTATCGAACTCCCGTCCGTGATATGAAATTTGTTCGCGAAGAGGTGCTGGACTTCCCAGCGCTGTGGCAGCGGTTGCCCGGCTGTGAGGATGTGACTGCCGAGCTCGCTGGTGATATCTACGAAGCCGTGGCCAAGCTTTGTGAGGAGGTATTGGCACCGCTTTGGCGCAGTGGCGATGAGGCGGGCTGTACCTGGAGTCCAGCCGGTGTTGAAACCCCGGCGGGTTTCAAAGAAGCCTACGCCACCTACCGGGAGGGCGGTTGGCCGGCGCTGACCGGGCCCGTCGCCTATGGTGGGCAGGGATTGCCGCCCTCGCTTGAGAGCGTGCTAAACGAATTCGTCGGCACTGCCAATTGGGCTTGGAGCATGTATCCCTTCCTGGCTAAGGGTGGCCGATTGACGTTGACCGCGCACGGAGGGGATGCGCTCAAGGATACGTACTTGCCCAAGCTGGTGTCCGGCGAATGGACCGCTACCATGTGTTTGACGGAAGCGCATGCGGGCACGGATCTGGGGATCCTGCGTACCAAGGCGGAGCCGGAACCCGACGGTAGCTACCGGATCACTGGCACCAAGATTTTCATATCGTCCGGTGAGCACGATCTGGTGGATAACATTCTGCACATCGTACTCGCTCGGTTGCCCGACGCGCCGCCGGGTACCCGGGGGATTTCGCTGTTTCTGGTGCCCAAGCGATTGCCGGACACCGAGGGCAACGCGGGTGAGCCGAATGGGGTCTCTTGCGGCAGCATCGAACACAAGATGGGTATTCACGGCAATGCGACGGCGGTGCTCAACTTCGAAGATGCCAAGGGCTTTCTGCTCGGTGAGCCCAACCGTGGCCTGAATGCGATGTTCACCTTTATGAATGTTGCCCGCATCGGCACAGCGGTACAGGGCGTGGCGCATGCCGAGCTCGCGCTGCAGGGCGCGGTACGGTACGCCCGAGAGCGGCTACAGATGCGCGCTGCAGCCGGGCCAGCCAATCCGGATGGCCCAGCCGATCCGATCATCGTGCACCCGGACGTGCGCCGGATGCTGCTGACGATCAAGGCCTTTGCCGAAGGTAGCCGGTTGTTGATCCAGTCTTTGGCTTACGAGGTGGACCTCGCCTACTTGGCATCCGATGCCGAGGAGCGTCAGCAAGCCGAGGATCTGCTGGCGTTGTTGACGCCAGTGGCTAAGGGTTTCTGCACAGAGGTCGGCTTTGAGGCGGCCAGCCTGGGTATCCAGGTATTCGGTGGCCACGGTTATATCCGAGAGTGGGGAATGGAGCAGAATCTCCGTGATGCCAGAATCGGTATGATCTATGAGGGCACCAACGGGATTCAGGCGATCGACCTGCTGGGACGCAAAGTGCTGGGTAGTGGGGGCGAGATGCTCGCGCCTTGGCTACGTCGCATGGCGGATTTCTGCGGCGATTGTGCCGGTGACGCGGAGATGGCGGCATTTGTCGATCCCCTCGCTGCGTTGATAAAGGAGTGGGAAGGGCTCACGCGGGATATCGGCGCACGTGCGCTTCGGGACCCCGATGAAATGGGGGCTGCGGCCTTTGATTACCTCATGTATGCCGGTTATGTGAGTTTGGCATATTTGTGGGCGCGCGCAGCGCGGGTGGCCCACCGTGCATTGGGTGCAGGTCAAGGCGACAACGACTTCTATCGCGCCAAGATTGACACGGCAACCTTTTATTTTCAGAAGATTTTGCCGCGTACCCGTAGCTTGGTTGCGGGCATTGACACCGGTGCCAAGCCGTTGATGACGATGGCCGAACAATCCTTTCTGATGGAGTGAGGGTGTTATGAAACAGCGGCCGCAATTGTCTGAGGAGGATCTCGCGCGGGTGCGGGAGTATCTCGACTCGCCCATCCATCGCGTGGAACGTCAGCCATTTCGGCCGATGCGCCTACTGTTAGTCATCTGGGTGGTCATTGGCCTGATTAGCGGCGCTGCGTTCTGGTTTGCCCGTCTCATGGGAGCGATTTAAGCGACCGTAGCCGAGTTTCGCTTGCCTCTGCAGATACTGCTGGGTTCAATGTCCGCCCAGACTATAAACCAACAGGGGATATCAGCGTGCAACCGTTACAAGGCATTCGCGTCGTCGAGGTCACTACTAACGCATCCGGGCCCTTTGCGACGGGGATTCTGGCTGACCAGGGGGCGGATGTGATCCGCTTGGAAACCATTGGTGCGGGTGATCCCTCGCGCCATGTCGGCGGGGTTCGCAATGGGGTGACCGGCTATAACGCCAGTATGAACCGCAACAAGCGGTCGCTGGCCGTAGATCTCAAGAGCGCACAATTGCGCCCGGCGCTGTATGCGCTAATTAAAACCGCCGACGTCTTTGTACAGAACTCGCGCCCCGGTGCGTTGGATCGTTGTGGCTATGGTTTCGAAGAGTTACATGCAGTCAACCCCGATCTGATCTACGTATCCATTTCCGGGTTTGGCGCTGAGGGTCCAGCGTCGCATCAGCGGGTCTATGACCCTGTGATTCAAGTTACCGCCGGCTTTGCAGCGGTACAGGGACATGGCGGAAGGCCTGAACTGGTCAAGACCATCGCCAGCGACAAGGTGGCGGCGGTGACTGCTGCCCAGGCCATTTCCTCCGCGCTATTTGCTCGAGCGACCGGACGAATTGGCGGTCATCACGTCGAATTGTCCATGCTGGACGCCAGCCTGCAATTTCTGTGGCCGGATGCATTCTGGAATCATGGTTTCGTGGGGGACGATTTTCAGGCCAAGCCGTTACTGGCGGAATTTTATCGTGTGGTAGAAACCGCCGATGGTTATGTGACCACCATTGTTGTAGGTGATGAGGAATTTAAGGGCGCATGTCGTGCACTCGGGCTCGAGGCCCTGATGGAGGAGCCGCGTTTTGGCTCTATCTTCGAGCGCTTTTCGAACTATGGCGAATTGTTGGTGGCTTTTGAGGAAAAGACCCGTGGTATGACAGCCGCAGCGGTGGTCGAGCGCATGGATCGCGAGGGTGTGCCCTGCGGGAAGGTCAACACCCTGGATGAGGTGATTGACGATCCCCGGGTACAACACGCCAAGGCCCTAGTGGAATACGACCATCCCCGGGCGGGGCGTATGCGTCAAGCGCGACCAGCGGCGGTTTTCGCTGGACAATTGGCGCCGACACCGACCCCAGCGCCAGCGCTTGGGGAGCATACCGACGAGGTGTTGCGGTCCGTCGGTTGTTCTGATGCCGAGATCGCGGCCTTGCGTGCGGCGGGAGCTATCGGCTGAGTGTTTGTTTCGAGCTCAGGTGTCGTTGCCGACCGGGGTGTCCTGTGTTTCTGCGGGGGTAGCCTGCCCCCGATAGACTAACCGGCCGAAAATGACACCGAGCTCGAAGAGAATCCACATGGGTACTGCCAGCAATGTCTGCGAAAAGATATCCGGTGGAGTCAAGATCATCCCGATCGTAAAGCAACCGACTAGGACGTAGGGTCTTTTCTCGGCAAGCTTGGCAGGGTCGACGGTCCCGGTCAGGCTGAGGATCACTACCGCGACAGGGATTTCGAAAGCCAGTCCGAACGCAAAAAAGAGTTTGAGCACGAAATCCAGGTAGCGGCTGATGTCCGTCATCACCGCCACGTGCGCCGGCCCGGCACTGGTGAAGAACCCGAAGATCAGGGGGAAAACCACATAATAGGCAAACGCCATGCCAGCGTAGAAAAGGGCAATGCTGGAGGCGAACAGCGGCAACACCACATGCCGTTCGCGTCGGTATAATCCCGGCGCTACAAATGCCCAGAGCTGATAAAGAATAAAAGGCATGGAGGCGAGCAGTGCCATGACGAAGGTGAGCTTGAACGGCGTCAAGAAGGGCGCTGCAACATCGGTTGCGATCATGCTTGAGCCTTCGGGCAAATAAACGCGCAAAGGTTCCGAGACATAGTCGTAGATCTGATTGGCGAAGGCGAACATGCCGCCAAACAGTAGGGCGATGATCAACAGGCAGCGGAGCAGCCGGTCCCGTAGCTCAATCAGATGGTCGACCAGGCTGGCTTCGGTGTCTCGGGCATCGGTCATGGTTGTTTGGGTTCGCGGTCACGCGTGGGCGCCGGCCTTTCGTCGTCGATATCGTCGATGAACTCGATATCCTGTTCTTCGTCCCCCGGTGGTGGGCGGCGTTTGGCGTCGGTACCTTGGGGGATCTCTTGCGCCCGTTTTAGTGTCTCGGCCACCTGTTGGCGCTCGTTTTCCAGCTGTTCCAGCAACAGCTGATTGTGGACCTCTCTACGGACATCGTCGATGCCTAGTTCCCGCTCCATGTCCCGGCGTGCATTCTGGAGGCTGCGGCGAAACTTGCCGATCCAGTAGCCTAAAAAGCGCGCGGCTTCCGGCAGACGTTTGGGCCCGATCACGATCAATGCGATCGCGACGAGAAGCAGGATTTCGGAAAAGCCGATATCGGACACAGCTGGTGCTCCGGGTGGTTGCTGCCGCCCGGGGCTCAGGAATTCTTGCGTTCTGGGCTACCGGCCTTGGTGCCTTCGGGTTCCTCGTGCTCGGCCTTGGTTGCATCTGTAATCTGTTCTGTTTGTTCTGCCTGTTCCGAGGTTTCGCCCTCGGGCTTGTCTTTGTCATCGCCCATGGCATTGCGGAAGCCCCGGATGGCGCCGCCGAGGTCGCCACCGAGATTTCTGAGCCGCTTGGTGCCGAAAATGAGCATGACGATGACCAAGATGATGAGTAACTGCCAAATGCTAATGCCACCCAGTCCCATTTTCGCCTCCGGTTATTGATTGCGGCTGGCTTTTTCATCCAGCCCGGACACGCCGAACCGACGCGCCAGTTCCGCTAGCACAGCGTCGGCATTCTCGCCGAGGTGTGAAAGCATTACCAGTGAATGAAACCAGAGATCTGCCGTCTCCGCGATCACCGCGCTGGTGTCGCCACTGTGTGCGGCATCCTTCGCAGCGATCAGTGTCTCCGTGCATTCCTCCCCTAGCTTCTCGAGGATCTTATTCAGTCCCTGATGATGCAGCCGAGCAACATAGGAGGTCTCGGGCCCGCCGCTTCTGCGGTCTGCAAGCACGTGGGAGAGTGCTGTCAAGACATCGTTCATGGGGATCTGCCATCTGCTGGGTCGTTGTCGGGCAGCCAGCCGGATTCGGTTGGGCGTCGGAAAAAGCAATTGGGTCGGCCGGTGTGGCAAGCGATGCCCCCAACCTGCTCTACTTGTAGCAGCAGCGTGTCCGCGTCACAGTCGAGGCGGATGTCGCGCAGCAGTTGAATGTGTCCAGATTCTTCGCCTTTGCGCCATAGTCGTTGGCGCGACCGGGACCAGTACACCGCACGTCCCTCGGTCAGCGTCAGCAGAAGTGCTTCCTGGTTCATCCAGGCCAACATCAACACGGCGCCGCTGTCCGCGTCTTGGGCAATTGCCGGGATCAAGCCATCGCGATTCCAGGCGATGGTATTGAAAATGGCTTCGTTGGTGGGGTAGCTGTCGATCATACAATTAGCGCCGGTGTCGGTCATTATCCCAGTTTCGCCGGCGCAGTAACAGGAGCAGACCGGTACCGGCCAGCGCCAAACCAGCGGCCGGCATAGAGGTCAGCGTCGGGACCCGGTCGACGATCAGCAGGCCGACCCCGGTCACTGTACAGACAATCGCGGTGGCCTCTATCGGTTGCAGTCGACCGCTCTCCCGCCGCGTGGCGTGCTCGTCCCGGTTTTTCTGCTCCGCGCGGAGCAGGATACGGTAGGCCAACTCCGGTAACTCCGGAAAACGTTCCAGCCACTCAGGCCCATGGTGCTTTAAACCCCGCAGCAACCGGGCGGGCTTGAAGCGAGCGCGCAGCCAGCGTTCCAGGAAGGGATGCGCGGTCTGCCACAGATCAAGCTCCGGGTAGAGTTGTCGGCCAAGCCCTTCGATGTTGAGTAGCGTCTTTTGCAGCAAGACCAGGGATGGCTGTATCTCGGCATCGAAGCGCCGCGCAATCATGAACAGGTCGACGAGTAGGTGGGCCAGCGAGATGTCTTTGAGTGGGCGTTGGAAGCGGGGCTCGCAGACCGTGCGTACCGCGCCTTCGAGTTCCGTCAGCGGCGTTTCTTCGGGAACCCAGCCGGATAGCAGGTGCAGTTCTGCGACCTGACGATAATCGCGCCGGAAAATGGCCAAAAGATTTCGCGCCAGATAATACTGATCGCTATCGGACAGCACGCCGATGACGGCGCAGTCGACCGCGACATATTGCGGTAAAGCGGGATTACGGGCGTCGACAAAAATGTTGCCCGGATGCATATCGGCGTGAAAAAAGTTGTGTTCAAACACCTGTGTGAAAAAGATCTCGACACCGCGTTCGGCAAGGACGCGGAAGTCGACCCGCGCTCGCTGCAGAGCGGCGATATCAGTTACCGGGATCGCCCGTATGCGGTCCATGACCATGACCCGAGAAGTTGTCAGCGGCCAATGGACGGCAGGTACCTGCAAGAGTGGTGAGTCGGTGAAGTTGCGTCCTAAGATCGCGGTATTGGCGGCTTCGCGTTGGAGATCGAGTTCATCTAGGATTGTGGTGCGGTAGTCACGTGCAACTTCGACGGGGCGTAGCCTGCGCGCTTCGGTGCTGTAGCGGGCCAACAACCGTGCGAACGTCAGTAGCAGCGCGCAATCGAGCTCGATCAGCGCGCGGATACCGGGTCGGATTGCCTTGATCACGACCTCGCGACCGCCTGGGAGTGTGGCGGCGTGAACCTGGGCAACTGAGGCAGAGGCGAGTGGTTCGTGCTCGAATTCCTCAAAGAGCTCCGCGAGCGGCTGCCCCAATGCTTCAATGACCAGCTGGCGGAACTGGTCGCTTGGAAACGGGGGTACGGTGTCTTGGAGCTTTTCCAGTTCGATGCAGAGATCCGCGGGGATCAGATCCGGACGGGTGGAGATCGTCTGTCCAAATTTCACGAACACCGGACCAAGGGTTTCCAGCGCCAATCGTAGGCGTTCTCCGCGAGGATGTTTGGGCCGCGGTAACAGGCGGAGCATAGCAAAGGGAAGCCGCAGCCACCGGGGTAACCGCAGCCCTTCGACTAGGGTGTCGAGCCGGTAGCGGAGCGCCACCTCGAGGATGCGCGCGGCGCGCAGCGCCCGTTTCATGGTGGTGGCTCCGGCCGTTGCGGTGGCATCCCTGGAGAACGCAACTCGTCAAGCAGTGCAAGTAGTCGCCGGAGCGTATCGCTGCCGGTGCCTTGGGCTACTTGCCACAGCTGGGTTGCTAAGAGGGCCGGGCCATATCCGATCCGCGCGGCCAGCGTTTGCTCGCAGCTGCGGCCGAATGTCTTGGCCAGCTCGCGCAACAACACAAGCAAATCGGCGTCGCCGGCAATCTCTACGTTCAAGTTCTCTTCTATGCCTGCGATCAACATCAGTAGCTCCGGCAAACTACCGCGCAATGACAAGTCGGCCGCTGCTGGTCCGGTAGCGCGTACCCTGATCGTCCCGCGCTGGAGGTGTATCCCGCAGACCCCCGGGGGGGCCGTAACCTCTATTCCCAGGGTGCAGTCCCCGAGTGCGACCACCTGCTTGCGCGCCGCGGCGTCGCGGTCGAGGGCCAGATTGAGTTGACGTTCCAGTTCGGCGCAGGATAAGGCGTGGATCATGGTTGGGGCTTGTCGCCGACGTGGATTGCCACGATGCCGCCGGTCATGTTGTGGTACCGACAGTCGACGAAACCGGCAGTGGCCATCATTTCGCGCAAGTGCTGCTGATCGGGATGCATGCGGATTGATTCAGCCAGATAACGGTAGCTGTCCGCATCGCCCGCAACCAGCTCCCCGAGTCGCGGTAAGACTTGAAAGGAGTACTGATCGTAGAGTTTTCCGAGTAACGGATTGGTGGGGCGGGAAAATTCCAGCACCAACAGGCGGCCGCCGGGTTTGAGCACGCGCAGCATGGCAGCCAACGCTCGCGCCTTGTCCGTCACGTTGCGCAGGCCGAAAGCGATGGTCACTAGGTCGAAGCTGTCATCTGGAAAGGGTAGCTGTTCCGCGTCCGCCTGGACCCAGCCGACATTGTCTACGAGTCCGCGATCCAGCAGGCGGTCTCTGCCCAGCTCCAGCATGGCGGCGTTGATGTCGGCGAGTATGACGCGCCCGCGGGGGCCGACCTTACGCGCCAGTGCTGCTGCTAGGTCGCCGGTGCCGCCAGCCAAATCCAGCACCCGCTGCCCTGGCCGAGCCGCCGCGAGGGTCAATGCGACCCGCTTCCATACGCGGTGGAGTCCGAACGACATCAAGTCGTTCATCAGGTCGTAACGGTTGGCTACCGAGTCAAATACCTGGGCGACGCGCGAGGCCTTTTCGGAGCGCGGGACGCGCTCGAACCCGAAATCCGTGCTGTCTGGATCGTTCATAGTGGTCCGCCGGCTTGCGGACCCCATTGTACACTGGGGCAGGCCGGACCTCAGCTCAAGTACCTTTCCCGCCGGGAGCTTTTCAGCCGGGCTAGATCCACGATCACCAGCCCGTCGATACAGTTGCCGAAGGCTGGATCGATATTGAAGGCGGCAAATTGAACACCGCCGACGTCGCACAATTCCGCGTATTGCTTATAAAGGGTGGGGATCGTCAAGCCGCGATCTGCCAGCTCGCGTTTCAGGGCGCGAAACTCCTCGCGGTAACTGTTTCCCGGGTACCGGAGATCGAGCTCGGCACGGCGGTCGGAGGCGATGTGAAAGGGATTACGCGGCCGCGCGAGCGGTTGCAGTGTCGGAAAATGTCGTTGATAGAAATGTACGATCAGCTCCAGTGCGTCTCGGGGGTAGGCGCCACTTAGACTGACCGGGCCGAATAGATACCGGTATTGCGGCTGGTCTCGCAGATAGGCACCGATCCCTTGCCATAGGTAATCTAGGCTACGTTTGCCCCAATATCTGGGCTGCACAAAACTGCGGCCGAGTTCCAAACCCTGGGCGAGCAGGGGGGGCATGCCGGCACTGAACTCGAACAGCGTGTGGCTATAGAGCGGCAGGCCTGTTTGGGCCGGACAGATGCGATACGCTCCCGCGATCTCCCACTCCTGTTCGTCCCACAAGAGCAAGTGCTCGTAGTGGGGGTCGAAATGATCCAGGTCGCGGCGTTGCCCAGAGCCCTCTTCGACTGCGCGAAACGCAAGTTCCCGCAGCCTGCCGATCTCTCGCATCACGGCGGAATCGGCGCTGTGACGATAGAGGCGAATTTGTTTACCGTCGGCGGTCTCGCCCATCAAGCGGCAGTTGCGGATCTCGCCGCGCAGTTGATGGCGGTGCTCCGGTCTGGCGATCGCCGCTTCGGCGGGAAAGAGGCCGGGACGGTCGCTGCCGATACGATAAAGGTGTCGTCGAAACACCTTCGCCTTTCCCGCTGGAGCTAGCTCGAGCCCCTGATAGCAGCGGTAGCTGATCGGCTCGCCGATGCGGACATCGACACAGCGCTTGGCTTGTTTGAACATTTCTCGTACCAGCCAAAGAGTGGATAGAGGGCGGGCGAGAAAGGAGAGGGCGTAAAAGAAAGTCGAGTTGCGACCGTCGATAAACACCGGGAGGATTGGGGCCCGCGCGGTGGCGGCGATCCGCAGGAAGCCCGTTCGCCAGCGGCCGTCGCGAACGCCCTTGGCGCCAAAGCGCGACACTTCCCCGGCCGGAAAGATGATCAAGGCCCCTTCGGCTTCCAGGAAGTCCTTGAGTGCGCGTAGATTCTCGCGCGGCGTACGGCCGCCCATATTGTCGACGGGAAGCAGCAAGCTGCTCAGCGGCTCGATCGCGGTGAGAAGTTCGTTGGCGACTACTTTGACATCGGGGCGGATTTCGCGGACCAACTGCAGCAAAGCCAAGCCGTCGAGAGAGCCGATGGGGTGATTCGCTGCGATGACGATGCGCCCGCGGGCTGGGATACGGTGCCGCTCGCGGTCGCGCAATCGATAAGAAAAATCGAAGTACTCCAGTACCTGCTCAACGAAATCGAAGCCCTTCAGGTACGGGTAGTGGGCGCCGAACTGGCGGATCTCCTTTTCGTGGAACAACAGCCGCAGGGCGGTGAGTAGCGGCTTGGCGAGCAAGGGGCGACGAAGCAAGAGCTGTGGGTAATGCGCCTGAACGAAGTGTTCCACGTCGAGCATGTGGGGAGGCCGGTGCCGGAAGGGACTGGCGCCACCATAGACCGACTCCTTGACGGAAAGGTGACAATCGCCGGTCCCGACCGCTGGCGGCTCCGTGCGCCTCAGCGCAGGTGGTTGAGATGCCGCCCGATCACCTGCAGTGTGGGCTTGAACACCCGGGGCGTCGCGCCCATGACATGGCCGCTGTCCAAGTAGCTGTCACCACCTTGGAAATCGCTCACCATCCCGCCGGCCTCGCGCACCAGCAACACACCGGCAGCGATGTCCCACGGCTTGAGGTACATCTCCCAAAAGGCGTCGCACCGGCCCGCGGCCACATAGGCGAGATCCAGGGAAGCGACGCCCAAGCGGCGGATGCCAGCCGAGTCCTCGGCGAGTTCGCGCAGGCAGGCGAGATAGGCATCCATGGCCTCGAACGGGTACCCGCTGAAAGGTATTCCTGTGGCGTAGAGGGCACCCGCTTGGTTTACGCGTCCCGAGACACGAATACGGCGGCCGTTGAGGAAAGCGCCGTGACCGCGGCTGGCGGTGAATTCCTCGCCCTTCGCTGGGTCGTAGATGACCCCATGCAACAGGCGCCCGCGGTGACGAAAGGCGATCGATACGGCGTAATGGGGAATACCGTAAATAAAGTTGGTCGTACCATCGAGTGGATCGATGATCCACTCACTGTCAGCATCTCGGC
This sequence comes from Porticoccaceae bacterium, assembly GCA_041594335.1. Taxonomy (GTDB): domain Bacteria; phylum Pseudomonadota; class Gammaproteobacteria; order Pseudomonadales; family Porticoccaceae; genus JAGPUQ01. Next base: position 7,295 of record JBFHML010000038.1, on the reverse strand, counting down.
CGCGCAGAGTCCCGGATTCCTCGCCCAGGAAGCTATGGTCGGGATAGGCGCGACGCAGATGTTCGATGATCAGCCGCTCCGAGGCGCGGTCGACCTCCGTGACGAAGTCATTCTGCCCTTTGGCGTCGATGCGAATACGGTCTATGCGACCGCTAGCGCGCTGAATCAGATCGCCGGCCGCTCGGGCGGCGCGCAGGGCAATGGTCAGCATGGGTTCCATTGCGGGATCCAGACGGTTTGGCGGGCGCGCATTCTAACAGAGCTGCGCGCCTGACAGCGGTCCTGTGGTGCTCTGCTACACTGGGCATAGGTGTAGACAACCGCGAATTCACAGTGATGTCCGGTAGTTTTGCAAAGGTTCGGGTGGTGCTGGTCAATACCAGTCATCCGGGCAATATCGGGGCGGCGGCGCGGGCCATGAAAAACATGGGGCTGGAGCGGCTCTATTTGGTGGCGCCCAAAGAATTTCCCGCCCCCAGGGCGCAATGGCGGGCCGCTGGGGCCCTCGATGTGCTGGAGCGGGCAGTGGTCGTCGATCATCTTGGGGAGGCGATTGCCGGCTGCGGTTTGGTGATTGGCACCAGTGCGCGTGAGCGTCGCATTCCCTGGCCACTGTTGGAACCGCGCGAATGCGGGGTCCGGGCCTGGGAAGAGTCGGCTCAGCACGAAGTGGCTTTGGTGTTCGGGCGGGAAGACCGCGGGCTGACCAACGACGAACTGGCGCAGTGCACTTTCCACGTGCACATACCCGCCAATCCTGAATATAGCTCGCTCAATCTCGCGGCCGCGGTGCAGGTGCTGACCTACGAACTGCGTATGGCGGCACTCGCCCAGGCAGCGCCCCCCGAGCCGCAACCGTGGGATGTCCCCAAGGCCAGGACTGAAGATATCGAGATGTATTTTCAGCATCTCGAGCAGGTGTTGGTGGAACTGGGTTTCCATGACCCCGCAAACCCCCGCCAGACCATGATTCGTCTGCGCCGTTTGTTGACGCGGATCCGACCCGATCGGATGGAGTTGTCGATCCTGCGTGGTGTACTCACGTCGGTGCAGAACTTTATCTGGCGGTCGCGTGGGGGTGATCGCCGGGAACTCTCTCCTCCGCGCGCTGCGGTCGATGAGCAGCCGCAGGAGGTTTCTGCGCCGCCGGGGCCGCATCGCGCTGCCAGAGGTGGTGGGGACGCGCCGGAATGAAAGCGCCTGTGTACTGCGATTACGCCGCGACTACACCGGTAGATCCTCGGGTGGCGGCGCGCATGATCGGGTTCCTCACCCAAGACGGCGTGTTCGGCAACCCTGCCTCGCGGGCGCATCGATACGGCTGGCAAGCCGAGGCCGCGGTGGAAGAGGCGCGAGGTCAGGTCGCAGAAACCGTGGGAGCGGACCCCAGAGAACTTGTCTGGACGTCCGGCGCCACGGAGTCCGATAACCTCGCGATTAAGGGTTGTGTCGCCGCGCTCGTTGGGCGCGGCCGGCATGTGGTGACATCGGCCCTAGAGCACAAGGCGGTGCTGGACTCTTGCCACTATCTCGAGCAACAGGGTGTCGAGGTTACCTATCTGTCGCCCGGCGGCGATGGGCTGATCGCGCCGGAGAAGGTGGCGGATGCCCTGCGCCCGGACACCATCTTGGTGTCAATTATGCACGTCAATAATGAGCTGGGCACCCTCAACGATATTGCTGCTATTGGCGCCGTGTGCCGTGATCGCGGCGTGCTCTATCACGTCGATGGGGCGCAAAGCCTCGGCAAGGTCGCTGTGGATCTGCGGCAGTTGCCGGTCGATTTGATGTCGTTTTCGGCTCACAAGGCCTACGGCCCCAAGGGCATCGGTGTCCTTTACGTACGCCGTGCGCCAGAGGTCAGGGTGCAAGCCCAAATGCATGGCGGTGGGCATGAGCGTGGAATGAGATCCGGCACTTTGGCGACCCACCAAATTGTGGGTATGGGGGAAGCCTGTGTCCTGGCGCGAGCGGAGCTCGAGGAGGACAACCGGCGGTTGGAGTCGTTACGTGCACGCCTACGCGACGGGCTGCAGGCCCTGCCTCAGGTTTACCTAAACGGGTCTCGAACGCATCGGGTTCCGGGTATCGTGAATCTCAGCTTTCCCGGAGTGGATGGCGAGGCGCTACTGATGGCCCTCAAAGATCTCGCGGTGTCTACAGGGTCTGCCTGCACCTCGGCGAGTCTGGAGCCCTCCCATGTGTTGCGCGCTTTGGGAGTTCCGGATGCCTTGGCTCACGCCACCCTCAGACTGAGTTTTGGGCGCTTTACGACGGCGGCGGAGATCGATCGGGTCGCCGCCGCGCTCTGCGAAGCGGTGGTGGGGCTGCGTGGCGCTGAAATACCGCCGAGGCCGGGAGTCCCCTCCTGGACAGAAGGTACGGATGGGTCGTCCCGAGGTGGCGGGGGGCGGTGACTTCGGCTGCGGCTTCGCTATACTCGAGGGTAGTCGGACCCCGGGTTGCGACCGCAATAACAATCGGGGGTCGTCGTCGGTGTTGAGCGCTCAGAGATGACCGATCCGAAGGCTGACTTGTATCGCCGCGTGGTGGAGAGCGCACCCTTCGGCGTCCTATTCTTTTCTTACGGCATCTGTGTTGCGGCCAATCCTGCGGCGCTGGAGGTGCTGGGCTGCGAGCGGCGACAGTTGTTGGGCCAGGATTTGGCCGTTTCTGAGGCTGAGGAGTCCGTTACCCTTGCCGGGCTCAAGGAGCGCGTGCGCACAGCGCTGAGCGAAGGGGTGCCGCAGCTGCCGTGGGAATTGCGCGCTGCCGACGATCACCGGCGCTGGATGATTGCTCTGGGCGGGAACGGACCCGTATCGGGTACGGATTTGGTCGTGGCAATCTATCCACTGCCCGATGAGGTCGTCGTCCAGGACAATCCGGCCGTCACGATAGCAGCGTCGTTGCAGTCCGAGCGGACCGGACAGCAGCGCCGGTCAGGGCATGCGCGCGATGGGGCGTATCGGGATGAACTGACGCGGTTGCCGACGCGGCTGGCCATGCTCGAACACCTTCGAATGCAGTGGTGTGGGCGATCGGTCGATAGCGCTTGCGCAGCGCTGATGCTGATCGACCTCGATCACTTCAAGGATATCAACGATTCCTGGGGCCATGATCTCGGGGATCGAATACTGGCCAGAGTCGCGCAGTCGTTGCACCGGCAAGCGGTGGTTTCTGGGCCTTCGGGCGCTTTTCTCGCGCGCCAGGCTGGCGATGAATTTCTCCTGTTCGTTCCCGATCTCGGGGAGACGGCCACGGAGGCGGCCGTGCGTGCCCGAGCCTTGGCCGATGCCTTGCGCGAGCAGGTGGCGGCACCGATTTTTCTGGAGGGTACCGAGTTTGCGCTGACTGCCAGCATTGGCATTGCGTTGCTCACAGGCGTGGTGTTGGATCCAGAACGGGCGCTGCAGTATGCCGACACAGCCATGTATGAAGCCAAGCGCAAGGGGAGAAATAGTTGCGCGTTCTTTGATCGCGCGATCGCTGCGAAGGCACAACGGCAGGTGGCGCTGAACACCAGATTACGTAAGGCTGTCGACAACCAGGAATTCGCACTCTATGTCCAGCCGGTCGTGTCGGTTGCTCAGGATCGGCTGATGGGTGGTGAGGTGCTGTTGCGCTGGATCAACAGTGATCGGGTAACCAGTATGCCCGCGGAATTTATTCCGTTGCTTGAGACATCAGGGCTGATCGTCGATGTGGGCCATTGGGTGATTCGGACCGCCTGTGAGTCGCTGCGCAACTTCCTCGACGCGGGCGTGTGGCGCAGCGACATGCAACTCCACGTGAACATCAGCCGGCGTCAGTTTCAGGATCCCCGGTTACTAGATGTGATTCGGCACAGTATCCAGAGTTATGCCGTTGAGCCCGGGTTCATTGCCTTTGAGATTACCGAGACCTTGGCCATGGAGGACGTCGAGGGAGCTATCGCCAAGATGCACGCGATCAAGGCCATGGGGGCGCGTTTTGCGGTCGACGATTTCGGGGTCGGCTATTCATCGATGAGCGCCTTACGCCGGCTGCCGTTCGATTGGTTGAAAATTGACCGGGAGTTTATTCGCCATGTGCATCGTGACGCCGATGCCCGCGGCATCGTGGAGGCGATACTTGGCGTCTCGCGGCAATATGGCCTCAAGGTGACGGCAGAAGGGGTCGAAGACCGGGAAGCCTTGGACCTGTTGCGTCAGATGGGCTGTGATAGCTATCAAGGAGCGCTCTACAGCATGCCTGTTCCAGTGGAGCGGTTCGGAGACCTGTTGGCCGCTGGTGTGGCGGCCTGAAGGCCGTAAAAAGCCTTTTGTTGTCTCGAACGGCCCGCCGAGAGTAGAATCCCCGCCCTTTCCAGCGAGGTGGCGGCCACAGGTGGGCACGCCCCGAAGATCGGAGTTCGATTCCATGCCCATTGAGCGTACCCTGTCTATCATCAAGCCGGATGCCGTCGCCCGCAATCTCATCGGAGAAATCACGGCGCGGTTCGAAAAAGCCGGATTGCAAGTAGTTGCCAGCCGAATGCTCTGTTTGTCGCGTGAGCAGGCTGAAGGCTTTTATGCGGAACATCGTGAGCGGCCGTTCTTCGGTGATCTGGTCGCCTTCATGACCTCGGGCCCGGTGGTGGTTCAAGTGCTCCAAGGGGAGGCCGCCATCTCTCGAAACCGCGAGCTGATGGGCGCTACCAACCCACAGGAGGCCGCGCCAGGGACCATCCGCGCGGATTTCGCGGAGTCGATCGACGCCAATGCAGTGCACGGTTCGGATTCGCCGGCCTCGGCGGCCCGCGAGATCGCTTATTTCTTCAATGGTGGGGAGCTCTGTCCCCGTTGACGGCCGCGATCGCGGTCGCGAGGATCGCCGGATGGAATGTGCGCCAGCGCGCCGAGACAGACGAGATCTCACTCTGACCGCGGAGGCCGGGCAAGTGGCGCGGACGGCTGTCGGCAGGGCATTGCCGGATGCGCCACAGCGATGAGCAAGACCAACCTGCTGGGCCTCACCGCCGCACAGCTCGGTGATTTCTTCGAGGCCGCCGGTGAGCGACGCTTTCGCGCGGCCCAGGTGCTGAAGTGGATTCACCAGCGCGGTGAGACCGACTTTCAGTCCATGACGGATCTGGGGCGAGCGCTACGGGAAAAGCTCACAGCCATTGCCGACATCCAGATCCCGGAAGTAGTGAGCGAGCATGACTCGGCGGACGGAACCTGTAAGTGGTTGATTCGCGTCGCCGGAGGCGATTGCATCGAAACGGTCTATATTCCAGAGCGTGGCCGAGGGACCCTATGCATCTCCTCGCAGGTAGGCTGTACGCTGGATTGCAGTTTTTGCGCTACGGGCAAACAGGGGTTCAGCCGTGATCTCTCTGCGGCGGAGATCATCGGTCAGTTATGGATTGCCAAGCGGGCGCTGGGTGCGTTTTCCGGACAGGGTGAGCGACGAATCTCCAATACGGTGATGATGGGCATGGGGGAACCCCTGCTCAACTTTGACAATGTGGTCGCCGCGTTGGACCTGATGATGGATGACAATGCCTACGGCTTGTCGAAGCGCCGCGTCACGCTCAGTACAGCGGGTGTAGTGCCCATGCTTGACAAGCTGGGGGAAGTCAGTGACGTTTCTCTCGCGATTTCGCTGCATGCGCCCAACGATGCCCTGCGCAATCAGTTGGTCCCGATTAATCGCAAATACCCAATCGCTCGTTTGCTTGAGTCGGCGCGCGGCTATCTGCGGAAGCTGCCGGATACCCGACGCCGGATCACCATCGAATACACGTTGATCGGCGGGGTCAACGATAGGCCGGAACAGGCTCGCGAACTGGCGCGACTGTTACAAGATACCCCTTGTAAAATCAATCTGATCCCCTTCAATCCGTTCGGCGGCACCCAGTATCAACCGGTGACCGCGATCGATTTGGCCCGATTCAAGGACATCCTGGCGGGCCAAGGTTACACTGTGACTGTGCGCACCACCCGGGGCGACGATATCGCGGCAGCCTGCGGGCAACTGGCCGGCGCGGTGAACGACCGCACCAAGCGCAGTGAGCGCCACCGGCGTCGAACGGAAGGGGAAGAGCAGGTCGTGAGGATCATCGGTGGTCAGCCGTAACCTGGGCAGCATCGGCTGGTTTGGGGGACGAGCGATGTCGCAAGGGCGGGGACGGCCAGCATTGGCGGTGATTCGAGCGCGCTGTGCCCGCCGCGGCACGATGGCAATGCTGGTGTGGTTGCTGGTTGCCGGTTGTACGACCAGCACGACGACGACCAGCCGGACTATGACCACCGCCAACGCTGGTGAGTCGGGCCAAACCGAGCGCAGTCGCCAAGAGGCGCTCGGTAATTACGTGCAACTGGGCTTGGGATATATCGGGCGCGGCAACAGGGATCTGGCGCGCCGGAGCTTGCTGCGCGCCTTAGAGATCGACGGCAAATCGCCGGCGGCGCATAATGGTATGGCGCTGCTGTATCAACTCGAGCATGACCCAGAGCGCGCAGAACAGCATTTTCAGACGGCCTTGCGGCACGACCGCGGCTTTACTCAGGCGCGCAACAACTATGGTGTCTTTTTGGCCTCCCAGGAGCGCTACCAAGACGCCTATGAGCAGTTTCAAATTGCTGCGGACGATGTCCACTATGGGTTGCGACCACAGGTGTTTCTGAGCTTGGGCTTGGTCGCCGATCAGTTGGGCAAAAGCGACCTTGCGCGGGAGGCGTGGGAGCGGGCGATCGCTTTGCAGCCAGACTTGGACACGGCGTATTTAGAGCTTGCGGAGTATCATTTTCAGGCCGAAAACTACCCGCAGGCCAAGCGATATTTGGCGGCCTATGGACGGATGGCCGACCCGTCCGCCCGCAGTCTGTGGCTGAGTGTGCGTGTGGAAGCTGCTTTTGGGAATACCAACGGCGTAGCCAGTAAGGGACTCGCGCTGAGCAAGCTGTTCCCGTACGCCGCGGAAACTTTGGAATATCAGCAGTGGCTGGAGCAACGTGGCGAATCACGATGACGCTGGCGTTGTCCTAAGACTGCCCGGCATGGCGCTGCGCAAGGCGCGTACCGAACAGGGTTTGACGCTCGAGGAAGTCGCGGCGCGGACACGCATACCGCTGCGTTCGCTGGCGGCACTGGAAGCGGATGATTATGGCCGGCTTCCCGAGGCGGTGTATGTGCGAGGCTACCTGCGTCGTTGCGGTGCTTTGCTGAGCCTAGATGGGGAGCGTTTGCTGGCTGATTTCGAGAGCCAGTATGGCGAATACACGAATGCTGGCGTGCCCGAAGCACCGCGCAAGCACGCCGAGCGTTCC
>JBFHML010000037.1:0-24768 GCA_041594335.1 Porticoccaceae bacterium | reverse complement strand
TCGGTCCAGCGAACGAGGAGTTCCTCCAGCTCGCTTTCGATGGCGACCAGCCGCCGGCTGGCGGCCGCGACCCGCTCCGGCTCGGCGCTGTAGAAGGCTGTTGAACCCATGGCATCGGCCAATTCCTGCTGCTCTCGCTCCAGTTCCCGAATGCGTTCGGGAATCCGTGCCAACTCCTGCCGTTGACGATTGCTGAGCTTTGACCGAATTGCCGGCGGCGCACTGGGATCTGTAGTGGCCGCCTCCTTGCGCTCCACAGCGGGATTCGCGTTTCGTGCCGGCGGCGGGCGCTGGCGGAGATAATCCTGATAGCCACCGACATATTCGCGCACTGCGCCGTCTGGATCGAAGGCGATCAGGCTGGTCACCACATTGTCGAGAAAATCGCGGTCGTGGCTAACCACCAACAGGGTGCCGGGATAGTTGGCGAGCAGGTCTTCCAAGACTTGGAGCGTCTCGGCGTCCAGGTCGTTAGTGGGCTCATCGAGCACCAATAGGTTGGCCGGTTGCGCAAATAACCGCGCCAGCAGCAGACGATTGCGTTCGCCACCAGACAGTGCTCGAACTGGACCGCGCGCCTGTGCTGGAGAGAACAGAAATTCGCCCAGATAGCCCAGTACCGATTGTTCGCGGCCCTGGATCTCGATGGCGGTGCGGCCTTGGCCGACCACCTCGATCAGACTGGCGTCTTCGTCGAGGGTAGCCCGCAACTGATCAAAGTACGCGATGGTGAGTTTGGTGCCGTGACGAACGGATCCACATTGCGGCGGCAGCTCTGCCAATAGCAGGCGCACCAGTGTGGTTTTGCCGCAGCCGTTCGGGCCGAGAATGCCGACCCGATCGCCCCGTTCGATACGGATGGAGAAATCGCGCAGCAGCGTGCGCTCGGCAAACCCGTGACCGAGTTGTTCGGCCTCGATGACCATCTCGCCCGAGCGCTCCCCGGCATCGAGGCGCAGGTGGACTTGTCCGGCGCGCTCTCGGCGCGCCGAACGCGCGTTGCGCATGGCTTCTAGGGCGCGTACCCGCCCCTGATTGCGTGTGCGTCGGGCCTTGATCCCCTGGCGAATCCAGGCCTCTTCGGCGGCGAGCCGTTTGTCGAATAGGTCTGCGTGGCGCTGCTCGGCCTCCAGCGCGGCGGCACTATCCTGTAGATAGCGGTCGTAGTTGCACTCCCAAAGACTCAACTTGCCGCGGTCCAGCTCCGCGATCGAGGTGGCGACGCGTCGGACCAGCGCACGATCGTGCGAGGTGAACACCAGTGCTCCGGAAAATTCGCCGAGAAATCTTTCCAGCCATTCGATTTGTTGAATGTCGAGATGGTTGGTCGGTTCATCGAGCAGCAACAGGTCGGGTTCTCCGGCCAGGGCTTGGGCGAGCAGTACACGCCGTTTGAACCCCCCCGAAAGGTGTTCTACGCGATCGTTGCCATTCAGTTCGAGCCGCTCCAGCAGGGTTCCTCGACGGACTTCCATGCGCCATCCGTCGACGGCGTCGATGCGATCTTGGAGCGTCGCCAATTGCTGCTGCGTTGCTGGATCGTCACTTCCCGAACGGATCAGTCTGTGATGTTCGGTGCGCCATAGTGCGAGCTCACCGAAACCGGCAGTTACGACTTCGGCCACTGAGCCGTGGAGGTGCACCGGCACTTCTTGGGGTAACCAGGCGACGCGTTGGTTATCCGGCTGGACGATGCGACCGGAATCCGGGGGGAATTGTCTCGCGATCAATCGCAGCAGCGTGCTTTTGCCGGCGCCGTTACGCCCCACCAAGGCAACCTTGTCTCCGGCACGGATATGCCAATCGATGCCATCGAGGATTGACAGTGCTCCGAAATGTAAGCTGATTTGATGGAGTTGCACGACAGAGAGCGAGACCGAGAGAGTGGGGGTGGATGACGATGGGCTCCGCGCAACCGCAGCGATGCCCGGAACTATTGTCCCGGTTTCCCGTCGAAAAACCCACCACTTGTTCGGTGAATTCCAACATCATTCGGGAGGTTTTATGTCCAAGCCAGTAAACGAAGGCGAAGGCAGCCGCACCGCGGCCCGAGCGTACAATAAGGGCGTAAAGAAGACCGTTGCGTCGGGGGCGGTAGCGCAAAAGGCGCGTAACGCCAAGCCGAAAAGCGAGCAAGAAAAGCAGAAATTGCGTGAGGCCGAACAGGCTGGTAAGGCACGCGCTAAAGAAGAGGACCCGGCAGTCAAGCGGGATTGAGCCGGACCGTTTGCGCAGACGTGTTCGAAAACGGCGGCTAGGCGCCAAGGGCCCAGGGAATGCCGCCGATCAGTAGGTTGCCGACCGCGGTGTAAAGGCTGCGAGGATTGCGGGAAGCAAGATCGACTACGGCAAGTCCCGCGGTCAGTCTGCCCTCGACTGCCAACTGACGGCTTGCGGTCAGCGGCGGGAGCAAGAGATCTACGGCATAGACTGGCGCACGCGCCGCCACCAGTGCGCCAGCGGCGCTGGAGGTGCGGTGGTACCGGCGGGTGGCCGCGCCCTGTAGTCCCTCTCCTTACCAGAGCGCTATCGGCGGTTTCTGGCGTCAACTGTCGATCGCGGGCAGCAGTTGTCGGCCAGCTGGACCGTCCCGCTGATCACGGACCCTCAGTGTGCCGTCGTGGCATTGGTACAGTCGAGCGGGGTGTGGCTGGTACACTCTCGCGCCACCGGCGTGCCCCACTCGGGCGCGCAAGGGCTATTGAGGAGGCTGTCATGGACGCCATTGCCGTGCTGCATAACCGTCGATCCGAAGCCGCGCTCGGAGATCCGGCGCCAGAGGGTCGGGTGCTAGAGAATATTGAGCGGGCAGCGCTCACGGCTGCAGATCATGCGACGTTGACTCCGTGGCGATTTCTGCGAATTCGGGGCGAGGCCAGACGGCGATTAGGGGAGCTCTTTGTGCGCGCGCGTGAAGCCACTGAAGGCCCGCTTTCGAGTGCCGAGCAGGAGCGTACCCGCAATCGACCTTTGCGCGCCCCGCTATTGATTGTAGTGGTTGCGCGGTGTCGTACTAACACCAAGGTGCCGGAGGTCGAGCAGCTGATCTCGGCCGGGGCTGCGGCCCAAAACATGCTCAATGCGGCCTACGCGCAAGGCGTAGGGGCGATATGGCGTACCGGCGGTTTTGCCTATGATCAGCGCGTCAAAGACGGGTTGGGATTGGCCGCTGACGAGCATATTGTCGGATTTTTATATTTGGGGACTGTGACGGCGGCGCGGCCGCCACGGCCAGAGCGTGTCCCTGCCGCCTTCTTTCGAGAATGGACGGGTTGAGGCATTGATTTGCCCAGGTGTGGCGCCTTGGGTAGAGTAGCGCCCGCCGTATCAGCCCAGAGGGCCGCCTGTGGAAATTGCCTGTCTCGATCTCGAAGGTGTTTTGATACCAGAGATCTGGATCGCCTTCGCGGAGGTTACCGGTATCCCGGAACTGCGCGCTACCACGCGAGACATTCCCGACTATGATCAGCTGATGCGACAGCGTTTGGATCTCCTCGCCCGGCACAAACTGGGGTTGAAAGAGATACAGGAAGTTATTGCCACGCTGGAGCCCCTACCCGGTGCAGCCGAGTTTCTCGATTGGTTGCGCGAGCGTTTTCAGGTGGTGATCCTCTCGGATACTTTTTATGAATTCGCCCAGCCGCTGATGCGCCAGTTGGGCTTTCCGGCGCTATTGTGTCATCGCTTGGATATCGATGCGGAGGGCCGGGTCGTTGGCTACCAATTGCGCCAGCGGAACCCCAAGCGACAGGCGGTGCTGGCGCTGCAGACATTGTATTACCGCATTATTGCGGCAGGGGACTCGTACAACGATACCACCATGCTCGCCGAAGCGGATGTTGGCATCTTGTTTTCTGCGCCCGCCAATGTGATTGCGGAGTTTCCCCAGTTTCCTGCGGTCGAAACCTATGCCGAGCTCAAGACCGCTTTCATCGAAGCCAGTGAGCGCGCGTTGACGCTATAGGGTCCGATAGAGGGCCCGATCAGCGGAAGTCTTCCGCATACTCGAACTAAAAATCATTCCTGATCGGGGTTGATGCGCACGCCCGCCACCGTGTTCGACACGATGGCCAAACCGAAATCGGCCGCTCCTTCGACCTTTTTGACGAGCACGTCTTCCCCGTCGTCGCGTTCGATATGGTAAGCCTCGGGCGGCAGCTGTGCCTGTAGTCCTAGCATCACCGTATGGGCAACTTCGTTTTCGTCGGTTCCGTCTGGGATCGTCACCAAGGCATCGATCGGCACGCCGCCCTGGGGAGTAATACGGAAAATGATCTCGCCATTCGATTCGGCATCACCACTGAATTCCAGCCGCCATTTGTTAGCGAGGTCGGCCAGCACGGCACTCGATAGCACCAATAGTCCCAAGCATGCCGCTTGATAAATATTTCGCATTTTTCGGGAACAGAGGTTTTGGTTCACGGCGCAATCTCCTGATAGCAGCGGTAATCGCCTATGTCGCCCGCGCCAGCCGTGGGCTGTGAGCCTTGGGGGCCGTAGCGTGGAACGCTTGAAGCCTAAGAGCGTCGTCACATACGTTAGTTCACCCGCGTTCGGTTGCTTCCGTTTTCGGCAGCTTTCCAAGCGGGTGTGCGATCGACGTCGAGATGAGTTGCCGGCTGGGATCGCGCCCGCTACATTCCGCGGATCGGGCTCTGTCCGGGCCAAGCGAAACCTACGGGGGAGGCGATGTCCGGGTTTGTTTTTCAACAGCCATCAAGTGCGCCGCGATATTCGTTTCTCGCCCATTGCCGGGTCGACGAGCCCAGCCTGGCAGGAGCCTTGCTCGATGCAGCGGCGGGCAGCCTGTCTCTGGGTCAAGCTGCGGGGCGCGCCGCCACCTGGATCGAAGTGGTGCGGGCCGATGCGCGCGGGTACCGGGGCCTCAGTGCGCTGCTGCGCGAATATGACCTCTCCAGTGCCGAAGGAATTGCCCTGCTGTGCCTCGCCGAGGCGCTGTTGCGGGTTCCGGATGCCGAGACCGCCGATCTGCTGATTCGCGACAAATTGGTCGCGCCCGATTGGGAAGCTCACCTGGGCCAAAGTGATTCGTTGTTTGTCAACGCCGCGACCTGGGCGCTGCTGTTCAGCGAGCGTTTGGTTGAGGTCCCGGACCGGCCCGGTTGGCGCAGGATATTGCATCGATTGGCCGCCCGGGTGGGAGAGCCTGTGATCCGTGCAGCGAGCCGGCGAATGATGACCGAGCTCGGTGAGATCTTCGTGTTGGGAAGCGATCTGACCGAGGCCCGGCGACGCGCGCTGCCGCAGGTCGCCCAGGGATATCGGTACTCTTTCGATATGCTTGGCGAGGCCGCGCGCACTTCAGCGGATGCCGCGGCCTACCTGGCGGCCTACCGGAAGGCGATTGCCGCGGCGAGCGGTATGGGTGGGGCCACACTGCTTGAGCGGCCGGGCGTCTCGGTCAAGCTTTCCGCTTTACATCCCCGTTATGAATTTGCGCAGCGCGGTCGTGTTTTGACGGAGTTGCTGCCGCGCCTGCGGGAATTGTGCCGAATGGCCCGGGATGCCGATGTCGCTCTCACGATCGATGCCGAAGAGACGGACCGTCTCGGCTTGCAGATCGAATTGCTGGAAGCCGTCGGCTCGGATCCGAGTCTGCGGGATTGGGCCGGTCTCGGTGTCGCAGTGCAGGCCTATCAGAAGTGCGCGCTACCGTTGCTTGATCATCTCGACGCCTGGGCGCGCGGAGTCGGACGGCAGTTGCAAGTGCGACTGGTCAAGGGTGCCTATTGGGACAGTGAGATCAAGCACAGTCAGGAGCAGGGGCTCACGGATTACCCGGTTTTTACCCGCAAAGCGGCTACTGATGTCCACTACCTGCTTTGCGCGCGGCGGTTGTTCGCCGCGCCGGAAGTCTTTTATCCGCAGTTCGCCACTCACAACGCCCATACGCTGGCCGCGGTCCTCGCTATGGCGTCCGCGGACGCGGTCTTTGAGTGCCAGCGCTTGCACGGCATGGGCGAGGCGCTCTATGAGCAGGCCCGTTACGACCATCCCAAGCTCGCCTGCCGCATCTATGCTCCGGTTGGTAGTCATGACCGGTTACTCGCCTATCTGGTGCGCAGATTGTTGGAAAACGGCGCAAACAGTTCTTTTGTCAATCGAATCCAGAACCACCGTGTCCCGATTGACACCTTGGTCGCCGATCCGGTCCGTGTGTTGGCCGATGCCCAGCCTCGTCGGCATCCACGGATCCCTGCGCCCGCCGATTTGCTGCCGGGGCGTCGCAATTCCGCGGGTCAGGATTTCGCCGACCCCGAATCGCTGGCCGAACTGGGGGTCGCCCTGCAGGTTGCCTTGCCGCAGACCTGCCGCGCTAGACCGCTGGTCGCTGGCGAGAATCGGGATGGGCCCGCCCGACCGGTGCGCGACCCGGCGGACGATGGCCGCGTAGTGGGTGAGGTGGTCGATGCCGATGCCGAGATGGCGGCGCGCGCACTGGCCGTTGCCGAGAGTGTCGCTGGGCGCTGGGCGCGGACCCCGGTCGAGACCCGTGCCGCGCTGCTTGAGCGAATCGCGGAGTGCTATGAGGCAGAGCGCGCGACACTGTTGGCGCTGCTCGTCCGCGAAGCTGGCAAAACGCTGTCCGATGCCGTGGCTGAAGTTCGCGAGGCGGTGGATTTCTGCCGCTACTACGCCGCTGAGGCGCGGCGTCTGCTGGCGGAGACGCAGTCGCTGCCCGGGCCGACGGGTGAACGGAATCAGCTGCAGCTGCGGGGCCGTGGTCCTTTCCTGTGTATCAGTCCCTGGAACTTTCCGCTGGCCATCTTCACCGGACAGATTGTCGCGGCCCTGGTTGCGGGAAATCCGGTACTCGCCAAGCCCGCTGAGCAGACGTCCTTGGTGGCTGCCCGGGCGGTGCAGCTGATGCTAGCAGCCGGGCTGCCACCGGAGGTATTGCAGCTGCTGCCGGGTGACGGTAGAACCCTGGGGCGCCTGCTGGTTCCGGACGCCCGCGTTCAGGGTGTCGTCTTTACCGGTTCGGTGTCCGTCGCTCGTTTGTTGGCCCGACAGCTCGCCGCCCGCGAAGGCCCCCTGGTTCCCCTGATTGCCGAGACGGGCGGTCAGAACGCCATGATCGTCGACTCCACTGCGCTGCCCGAACAGGTGACGCGCGATGTGCTCCGTTCGGCCTTCGCAAGCGCTGGCCAGCGCTGCTCGGCGCTGCGTGTCCTCTGCCTGCAAGAGGACATTGCCGAGCGTACGCTGGAGATGATCTGCGGCGCTATGGTCGAGTTGCGGGTGGGGGATCCGGGATTACTCGAGACCGACATTGGTCCGGTCATCGACGGTCGCGCCCGGGAGGCCCTGTTGGTGCACCGCGCACGTCTGGTGGCCGAGGGGCGGCTGTTGGCCGAGACGCCGCTGCCGGAGAGCGCTCGACGGGGTAATTTCGTGGCGCCCGCGGTGTTTGCTATCGACCGCGTCGGAGCGCTGCCTGGCGAGATCTTTGGGCCCTTTCTCCATGTAGTCCGCTATCGGGACCACGAGCTGAATGCGCTGGTTGATCAAATCAATGCCACGGGTTACGGCCTGACACTGGGTATCCATTCCCGGATTGAGGCTCGCGTGGCACAGATCGTCGGTCGCGCCCGGGTCGGCAATATCTATGTGAATCGCAACATGATCGGGGCAGTGGTCGGTTGCCAGCCGTTTGGCGGGGTAGGACTGTCCGGCACGGGTCCCAAGGCTGGCGGGCCCTGGTATTTGCCGCGCTTTGTTTGGGAACAGGCGTTGAGTGTCGATACTACCGCCGCCGGTGGCAATGCCAGCTTGTTCGCACAGACGGCAAACGATTGACCGCCTGTGTTTGGCGGCCGACAGCGCCGGCTATCCGGCGCCGAGGTCGCGCCCCGATAGGAAGATCCCTTCGCTGCGCAAGACTGGCAGCCGTCGGCTGGTCTGGCGTCAGCCCTCACCGCGTGCCACCTTGGCAGCCCACTCCTCCATGCTCAGCGTGCCGCCTTCCTGCGCCGCCCGACCGGCATCCTTGGGCGGCAGGGCGTCTTGCAGGAAATCGATGCGCTTCCACTCCGCATAGGGCGTTTCGCATTCGGCCCGTGGTACGTAGCGCGACGGCGCTTCCTTGCGATAGCGGTGAATGTAACGCGGGCAGTTGATCCAGCTCTGGGTCACCGCGACCCGCACGATCAGTTCCGCTTCTGGATAGACAGCGCGCAGGGGATCTTGGATGTTCACGGAGGCGGTACCCTGGATGCGTACTCGCAGCGGGTGTTCGAAATCGATCAGTAGCAGCCCGACCTGGGGATTGCCCGCAATGTTGCCCATCGACAGGTACATGCCATTGCCATCGTAACTGGGAAAGGCGATTTCCCGTTCGTTTAGGACGCGCAGGAAGCCGGGGTCGCCACCCTTGTAGGACACCGTGGGTCGACCCTGATGATCGATGGTCGATAGGAAGAACATGTCGCGGGCGGCGATGAATGCCTGCGTCTGTTCGGAGAGATGATCGCTGACGATGCTCTCCTCGATTCGGTCGGCCAGTTGGCGAGTCTGGAACTGTTGCTGCAGTTCACGGTGACGGGCGCCGTACAGTTCGCTCATGAGTGACTCCTGGGGCGGGATCGGCCAAGGGTAACCTGAAATGGGCTTGTCAGTCGCAGAAGGCAGGCCGTCGCGGTCCTCCCGCTTCACACCGTGCGCGAGAGGCGGGCGCTTGCATTGCAAGCGCCGGTGTATCGGCTTGCCGGGCGGTCGCAGGGGATTTCGAACTCGGTGGGGAGGGCTATTTCCGTCAGGTATCGCGATCGCGGGTCGGCATCGCACGGATGTTCTAGCGGTTGCCGCCGCGCGGTGCACCGCGCGCGGGTGTATTCACGGAGCAGACAAAATCACCATGCGGTGAGTGTGGCCGCGACGAGGTTCGCGCCAACACGGTTGTGCCCTGGCGACGTGACGACGCGCAGCCTGCGTCCAGAGCAGAAGAGGTCCCCGGATATCCTCGACGAGTGGATCATTGAGAGCGCCGTCGTCGACGGCATCGCGCGCTGCGGGACCCTGGCGCGTCAGGCGCGGACCCGTTGGCGCCGTCCACCGGTTCTCGCTCTCCACGCGGCTGATGATCATTGCCCCCAGCCGCCCAGCGATCGGTGCTTTTGGGGTATTGCCCCGCGCTGGGCGGCCTGTGGCGACGTCAAATCATCTGGGGCACCATCGGCCCGCAGCACCCTGAACTGCGGCGGCAGCCGCGCCAACCATAACGAGGATATCTGGGGGAATCGACATGGCTATCAATTCCGTTCTGGGCCCACTCCCGGTGAGTGATCTGGGCACCACACTGATTCACGAGCACCTGGGGATCGGCTGGCCCGGTTGGGAGCTCGATCATCGGGATTTCGACCGCAAGAAGGAGGGCGCGCGAGTCGCCGACAAGCTCAAGGAGATCCGCGATCTGGGAATCCAGAGCATCGTGGACCCCTGTCCGATGGAGCTCGGTCGCGACCCGGAGTTCGCTGCAGAGATGTCGGACAAGTCGGGCGTGCAGATCGTGGTGGCGACCGGGCTGTACAACGATGCCCTGGGTATTCCGGTCCATTTCCGTCTGATGGACGTCGATGGTATCGCCGAGGTCTATGTCAAGGAGATCGAGGAGGGCATCGGTCGGACCGGCATCCGCGCGGGCATCATCAAGACGGCTACCGGTGGCATTCCTGGCGTCACGCCGCCGGGGCAGGGGATCAAGGAAACCGAAATCAAGTGTCTACGAGCCGCGGCCCGTGCCTGTAAGGCGACTGGCGCGCCGATCCTGTGCCACAACGACGAGTTTGAGCCCTATGGGCGCGAGACGCTGGATGTCTTCGAGGAGGAGCAGGTCGACTTCAATAAGGTGCTGATTGGCCACGCCTGCGGCGTGGGTGACATGCGTTACTACTTTGACATCCTGGAGCGCGGCGCCTGGCTCGGCTTCGATCGCTTCGGCATCGAGTCGATCGCCTCGGACAAATTGCGACTGGCGTCCCTGATGGGGCTGTTGAGCGTTGGGTACGACCGCATCATGCTTTCGCACGATTCGGTCGAGTGCTGGCGCGGCTACGATACCGGGGTGCTCAACGGCATGATCGCGGCCTCGCCGAATTGGAACATGGCACATATCTCTCGGAACATTCTGCCGACCATGCGCGAGGCCGGAGTATCTCAGGAGATCATCGATACCCTGATGGTGCGCAATCCGTGTAGTTATTTCGGCACCCATCGACACGACTAACCGGGGTTGGAAGCCGGCACGCGCTGTCCCTTGGCGTGACCGGCTTGCGGCCTTGGGAATTGCTGTTGCCGATGGTTGGGCTTAGCATCGGGCACGGGGTTATTACGACAAGAGACGCGGTGGCTCCCATCGGCCACCGCGTGTTGGGGGGGGAATATGGCCAGGAAGCATGTACTGGAAGGGGTGCGTGTGCTCGACTTTACCCACGTGTTGGCGGGCCCCAGCTGCACCCGGCTGATGGCGGAAACTGGCGCGGAGGTTATCAAAGTGGAAGCGGCGCCGGCAGGTGACATGGTGCGCCAGATGCCCGCGCTCAAAGATGGACGCAGTGGCTATTACATACAGCAAAATCGCGGCAAGAAGTCTATTTGCCTGAATCTTCGCGATCCTCGGGCGCAGGAAATCGTGCACAGATTGGTGCGCGAGGTGGATGTGGTCGTGGAAAACTTTACGCCCGGGGTGATGAAGCGCCTCAACATCGATTACGACAAGCTGAGTGAGCTCAATTCGGAATTGGTCATGTGCTCGATTTCGGCATTTGGGCAGCGAGGACCACTGTCCGACCGACCGGGCTTCGATTACATCGCCCAAGCTTATGCCGGGGTGATCGACATGATCGGTGAAGAAAATGGCTCGCCTTACTTCGCGGGATTAGGGTTGGGTGACGTGTCCACCGGTGCCCATGCCTATGGCGCCATTACCGCGGCCTTGTTCCATCGCGCTATGGGCGGCGGTGGGCAGCACCTCGATATCAGCCTGCTCGACTGTCTGTTTCATTGCCACGAGATCAATGTCCAGGGTTACGACGGCAGTGGTGGTCAGCTGGTTCCCCATCGCTCCGGCGCGCACCACTTTGCGGTGGCGCCTTTAGGCATGTTCAAAGGAAAGGACAAATGGTTGGTGATTATTGCCATTGGCGGGCAATGGGAAAATCTGCTGAAGGTGATCGGTCGCGAAGACTTTCTTACCGATCCCCGATTTGCCGACAACGCCGGCAGGGTGGCCAACAAGCAGCTGTTGATCGACGCCATCGAGGCGTGGTTGCAAACGACCGAAAGTGACGCAGAGGCAGTGCGCATTCTGGAGGCCAATCATGTGCCGGTGGCGCCCGTGTTGAGCGTTCCCGAGGCCATGGCCCATGCCCATCACAACGAGCGACAGACGGTACGAACCATTACGGATCGCGCCTTCGGCAACCTGAAAATTCCGGGCGTGCCTCTGCGATTCTCCCAGTATCCGGAGTTTCTTGCCCTTCAGGCGCCCTTCCTGGGAGAGCACAATGCCGATGTGCTGAAGACGGTGGGGTACTCGGACGCCGATATAGAGACCTTGGCGGCTGAAGGCGTGCTCGCGAGCGAGCCGCTGCCGGCAGCTACTTGAGCCGTGGGGCGAAGAGGGCACTATGGCTAGCAAGCCGATTCTCAAAGGGTATCGCGTTATCGATTTCACCCAGTACTTGGCCGGTCCGAGTGCTACCCGTCTGATGGCGGAAATGGGTGCCGAGATCATCAAGATCGAGATGGCACCCTATGGTGACCCCAGTCGCGCGTTTCCCTACCGAAAGCACAAGCGAAGCGCGTACTACGTTCAGCAAAATCGCGGCAAAAAAAGTCTGTGCCTGAATTTCAAAGATGAGCGTAGCCGCGAAATCGTGCGTGACCTGATCCGCACCTCGGATGTCTTGATCGAAAATTATGCCCCGGGCGTAATCGGTCGGCTCGGTTTTGGCTGGGAGCAGGTGCGTGCGATCAACCCGCGTCTGGTTATGTGCTCGATTTCGGCCTTCGGCCAGACGGGACCTCTGAGCCATCTTTCCGGTTTTGACTACATCGCCCAGGCCTATGCGGGAGTGACCGCAGTGATCGGGGAGCCGGATCGTCCGCCGAGCCTGCCGATGCTGGCCATCGGCGATGTCACCACCGGCGTACACGCTGCCTGCGCTTTGGGCTTCGCGCTGCTCGATGTTCATCGCACCGGGGTTGGCCAGCATTTGGATATCTCCTTGCTGGATTGCTATTTCCATCACCACGAGGTCAATGTCCAGGGGTATTCGGCGAGCGGCGGCCAGATTGTCCCCCGCCGTGCCGGCGCTCATCACTATGCAGTGGCGCCCACCGGCATCTTTCGTGGCCCGGAGGGCTACATCATGATCCTGGCCCTACTCCACCAGTGGCCGGTGCTGTGCAAGGCGATGGGGCGTGAAGAGTTGGCGACGGACGAGCGCTTCAAGACAAATGAGCTGCGGGTCGCCCATCAGCCGGAGCTGATCGCCATCATCGAGGAATGGTTGCAGGGGTTTGCCACCGATGCGGCGGCGATCGAGGCACTCCAAGCAGTACGGGTTCCGGTGGCTCCGATCCTTACCGTCGCCCAAGCCGTCGAGCACCCGCACCACCGGGCGCGGGGGACAGTGCGACGGATATCCGACCGCATGCTCGGTGAATTTGACATCCCGGGGATGCCGTTGCGTTTCTCGGCGCACCCCGAACTGCCAGACTTGCAAGCACCGCTGCTCGGTGAGCACAACGACGAATTGCTCACTACCGTGCTGGGTTACGAGCCTGATCGAGTCGCGCGATTGGCACGGGAAGGGGTACTAGTAGCCGCGGCGCATTGAACGCAGTGCAACATCGAGGGCACTGCTCTGCGCGTTGGGGCAGTAACGGATTTTTGAACCCGGGATTTTGAGATGGCACCGAAACATGTACTCGACGGCTACCGGGTGCTGGATTTCACGCAGTACCTGGCGGGCCCCGCAGCCACGAACCTGATGGTGCAGATGGGCGCCGAGGTGATCAAACTAGAGATCGGCCCCCACGGCGAACCCGTGCGTAATTTTCCGTATTGCCGCGGCGGGCGGAGTGGCTACTTCATTCAACAGAACCGCGGCAAAAAAAGCGTGTGCCTGGATCCCAAGCATCCGGAAGGGCTCGCGATCATCCGGCGTTTGCTCAAGCACTGCGACGTGTTTATCGAAAATTTCGCGCCCGGAGTGATCGCTCGGCTGGGGTTGGGCTGGGAGGAGGTTCATCAGATCAATCCGAATCTCATCATGTGTTCGATTTCGGCGTTCGGTCAGGAAGGTCCACTGGCGAGCCATCCCGGGTTTGATTATATCGCGCAGGCCTATGCGGCAGTCAGCGACCTGATCGGCGAGCCGGATCGTGCGCCCTCGATGCCCATGCTGGCGTTTGGAGATGTGGGTACGGGGGTACATGCGTTGACTGCTGTGGGCTATGCACTGCTCGATCGCGAGCGTAATGGCGCCGGCGGCCAGTGGCTCGACATTTCGTTGCTGGATAGCTATTTCCACTACCATGAAGTCAGCGTTCAGGCGTACTCGGCAAGCGGCGGACGGATCACTCCCCAGCGTAGCGGCTCCCACCATTATGCTGTGGGTCCAACGGGTATTTTCAAGGCGAAGGAAGGCCATTTGATGATCCTGGCGCTACTGCACCAATGGCCTATTTTATGCCGCGCCATGGACCGCGAAGATCTGATCGACGATCCCCGCTTTCATGACAATGACGCCCGCATGACCCACCGCGAGGCCATGATCGGCGTTATTGAGGACTGGTTGCAATCGCTGTCATCGGACGCGGCGGCATTGGCTATTCTCGAGCAGGCGCGAATTCCTTGTGCACCGATATTATCGGTGCCCGAGGCTATGGCCCATCCACATTTGATCGAGCGGCGTACGGTGCGCACGATCGAAGATCGTCTACTGGGTACATTTCAAATTCCCGGAATGCCTTTGCGATTTTCTAAATACGAAGTCGATGAAAATATTCAAGCGCCCCTCCTTGGAGAGCATAACGCCGAGGTGCTCAAGCAGCTGTTGCTGTGTCCCGCAGAGCAAGTGAGTGATTGGGAGCGGCGGCGGGTGCTGTATGCCAAGCCCGTGTAGGCGCGGAGCGAACACAAAATAAAGCGCACGAGCGGAGGAGAACTGCCATGCAACCTCAGCATATTTTGGAAGGCTATCGGGTTCTCGATTTCACCCAGTTTCTCGCCGGCCCCACCACGACCCGGTTGATGGCCGAGATGGGTGCGGAGGTCATCAAAGTCGAATTGGCTCCCGCCGGCGATCCCACACATCTGTTGCCTCATCGCCGTGCCGGTCGTAGCGGCTATTACATTCAGCAAAATCGCGGCAAAAAAAGTATCTGTGTCGATATCCGCAATCCCAAGGGTCTCGCGCTGATCAAGGAATTGGTCAAGTCCTGCGACGTGCTGTTGGAAAACTTTTCGCCGGGCGCCATTGGGCGGTTGGGGTTGGGCTGGGAGGTAGTACACGCGCTCAATCCCGAGCTGATCATGTGCTCGGTGTCGGCCTTTGGACAGACTGGGCCGTTGTCCAAGCTCCCCGGCTTCGATTACATTGCCATGGCCGTGTCCGGGGTGATGGACATGATCGGTGATCCGGATCAGCCGCCCTATTTTCCCATGCTGGGTATCGGCGATGTCAGCGCTGGGGTCCACGCCCTTGCCGCCATCAATGCGGCGTTGCTATATCGTTACAAGACGGGACGCGGTCAGTACATCGACATCTCTTTGCTGGACTCCTATTTTCATAGTCACGAAATCAACGTCCAGGCCTATTCGGGCAGCAAAGGCAAGATTCAGCCGAAACGTTCGGGGCACCACCATTACGCGGCGGCCCCCCTGGGATTGTTCCGGTGCCGCGATGGTTATCTGTTTATGGTGGTGATGGCTCGCCAATGGGGGCCGCTGTGTAAGGCGATGGGTCGGGATGATCTCGCCGATAACCCCAACTACGACACCAACCTCAAGCGGGTCGAGCGGCGTGCAGAAATCGTCGCCATTATCGAAGATTGGTTGCGCGACTACGACCGCGATGATGCGTTGCGTATCCTGGAGGACATGCATGTGCCGGTGGCGCCAGTATTAAGCGTGCCCGAGGCGATGGAGCATCCTCACTTGCTAGAGCGGGAGGTCGTGCGGACAGTTTATGATCGCGGCTATGGCGCACTGCAGATACCGGGAATTCCACTGCGATTTTCCGAGTTTCCTGAGCCTCTGGATCTGCAGGCGCCTTACTTGGGGGAGCATAACCGCGAGGTAATGACGACGCTTGCAGGTGTTACCGCGGAAGAGGTGGCGGTGCTGGAGTCTGGAGGGGTGCTCCACGCCGAAGCGTTGCCGCAAGGGGTAGACACGGTCGCAAGCGCCTGATTGGCGTCGTTCGGTTAGTCGGACGTGCCGAGCAATAGGGTTGCAAGCGACCCCTTCCCGGCGCGGATCTCGTCGGTACTCAGCCCTTCGAGTTCGTGGGGAAATACCAGCCACGCTTCGGTTTCACTGAGGTAGTAGTCGGGAACCAGTCCGGTGCGCGTGTTGCCTGGCTTGTACCATGGACAGGCGGTGCGCAGCTCCTGGGCCTCGCTGTGCCGCAGGGCGCCCAACAGGGTGGCCAGGCTGCGGCCGGTATCGAGGACATCGTCGACAATCAATAGCCGCTGAAAGGCAGCCGTTTCGGCGATCAGTGTCGCGAGGCCATGGATGTCGACGCGCTCAGCAGGCTCGTCGATGCCCTTGTAGGAGGTCACCCGGACGGGGAGGTGTTCGCAGCGATGGCCTCGATGTTGGAGATACTCGTGCACGGCGATGGCGATGGGTGCGCCGCCGCGCCAGATGCCGAGCAACAGATCCGGTCGGTAGCCGCTGGTGTGGATCAGCGCGCCGAGGCGGAAACTGGTGGCGAGCAGGGTCTCGGCATCGATGAATTCCTTGCGCATGATCCGGAGTGTCGCTGAGGGTGAGGCGGCAGTGTAGCCGGATCCGGGGTGCGGTGCGGTTGCCGGGGGCCGGGCTTTTCCCGACAATACCGGCCCCACCGTTCATGGCCCCGATCGGGTGATATGCCTATGCAGCCTCTCAGCTACGGTTGCGGAACCGCCCAGGCTCCGCTGATCTATCAGACTATCGGTGAATTGCTGGAGCAGATTGCAGCGGAGCATCCAACGCGTGAGGCTCTGGTGGTTCCCCACCAGGGCATCCGCTGGACCTTTGCCGAGTATTTGCGAGAGATCGATCGCCTTGCCAGTGGTTTGCTGGCGCTGGGAATCCAGCCCGGCGAACGGGTGGGAATTTGGGCGCCCAACTGTTACGAGTGGTGCCTCACCCAGTTTGCAACGGCGCGTATCGGTGCCATCTTGGTTTGCATTAATCCGGCCTATCGGACCTACGAGCTCGAATATGCGCTGAACAAGGTGCAGTGCCGGGCATTGATCACCGCGGAGTCCTTCAAAACCAGCCAATATTTGTCCATGTTGCGAGAGCTGGCGCCGGAGCTGGAAACCGCCGCTCCCGGTGCGTTGGAAGCCGCTCGGCTGCCGCATCTGCGGACGGTGATACGCATGGGGGCAGCGCAAACCCCAGGGATGTTTAATTTTGGCCCAGTCTGCGACTTGGGTTCGGAAGCAGAATATCGCCGTATGGCTGAGATCGGCGACCGACTGTCTCCGGACGACGCCATCAATATTCAGTTCACCAGCGGAACCACGGGAAACCCGAAGGGAGCGACCCTGACCCATTGCAACGTGCTAAACAATGGCAAGGTCAATGGCGATATGATGGGCTTGGCACCGGGCGATCGCGTGTGCATCCCGGTCCCGCTCTATCACTGTTTTGGAATGGTGATCGGCAATCTCGGTTGCTTGACCCATGCGGCTACCGCCGTATTCCCGGGTGAGGCGTTCGAGCCCCTGGCTACCCTGAAGACCGTAGCAGAGGAACGCTGTACGGCGTTGCATGGCGTGCCCACCATGTTTATCGCCGAACTGGACCACCCAGACTTCGAGCGCTTTGATCTGCGTTCGCTGCGTACCGGAATCATGGCGGGAGCGCCCTGCCCGGTACAGGTGATGGAACAGGTGATGGGGCGCATGGGGATTCGGGAGATTCTGATTGCCTATGGGCAGACCGAGCTCAGTCCCGTGAGCCACATCACGGCGCCCAACGATCCTGTCGACAAGCGGGTTGGCACTGTCGGCAAGCCGTGTCCCTACCTAGAGACAAAGATCGTTGACGAGCACAACTTGGTGGTGCCCATTGGGGCCAAGGGTGAGATCTGCACCCGGGGTTATGCAGTGATGCAGGGCTACTGGGACGATGAGGAGAAGACTCGGGAGACCATCGATCGCGGCGGCTGGCTGCATTCGGGCGATATCGGGGTGATGGACGCCGACGGCTATGTGCAGGTCACTGGGCGGATCAAGGACATGATCATCCGCGGTGGCGAGAATGTGTATCCGCGCGAGGTGGAGGAGTTCCTCTACACCCATCCCGGCATCCAAGAAGTTCAGGTGATCGGTGTCCCTGATGAGAAGTATGGCGAACAGGTCTGTGCCTGGATCAAGTGTCGGGAGGGGCATGTGCTAACCGCCGAAGCGGTGCGGGAGTTCTGTCGCGATCGGATCACCCATTTCAAGGTTCCCCAGTACATTCGTTTCGTCGACGATTACCCGATGACCGTCACCGGCAAGATTCAGAAGTTCAAGATGCGCGAGGCCATGATCGAGGAGTTGGGGCTGAGCTGACGCGCATTACCATCCATCGCCAATCACGAGGAGTCAATCATGGATTTGCAGCATAAAGTCGTACTGGTCACCGGCGGGGCATCCGGTCTCGGCCGCGCTACCGTGGAAGCGTTCGTCGAGCGCGGTGCGCGGGTAGCAATTTTCGATCTGAACGCGGAGGCGGGCGCCGAGGCGGTGTCTTCCCTGGGTGCGGAGCGCACCATGTTCGAGGCGGTCGACGTGGCTTCGGCAGCGGCGGTGGAGTCGGCGGTGAGCAAGGTTGTGGAGCGCTTCGGTGCGTTGCATGTACTGATCAACTGTGCCGGCATTGGGCCGGCGAAGAAAATTCTGGACCGCGACAACCAGCCGATGCCGCTCGAGGACTTCACCAAGATCGTCGGCATCAATCTCACCGGCAGCTTCAACGTTGCCCGCTGTGCCGCAGCTGCCATGGCCAAGAACGAGTTGGACAATGGTGAGCGCGGCGTTATCGTGCATACCGCTTCGGTGGCGGCGTATGAGGGACAGGTGGGTCAGTGCGCGTATTCTGCCAGCAAGGGCGGGGTGGTCGGTATGACGCTGCCCATGGCACGGGATCTTGCCAATCTGGGGATTCGGGTCAATACCATCGCCCCCGGCATCATGGCAACGCCACTCCTGATGGCCATGCCCGACAAGGTCCGAGCGTCGCTCGCAGCTAGCGTGCCTAACCCTTCGCGGCTCGGTGAGCCGGCGGAATATGGGGCGCTCGCGGTCCATATCGCAGAAAACGGTTACATCAATGGTGAAACCATCCGTATCGATGGCGCCATTCGCATGCAGCCGCGCTGAGCGCGATCGTGTGGCCGATTATCAGTCGCGTGACGGGCGATGACTGAAATTCTGCTCGTCAATGTCTCGGGGCCTGATCGTCCCGGGGTGACTCGCGCGGTATCCCAGGTACTTGCCGATCATGAAGGCACTATCTTGGATATTGGTCAGGCGGTGATTCACGACACGCTGAATCTGGGCTTGCTCGCAGGTGTGCCCCGGCCCCAAGAAGTGGGGCCGGCGATGGAGGAGTTGCGCCGCGCCCTTGGCGAGCTTGGGCTCCGGGTGCGATTTGAGCCGGTTTCTGCTGACGCGTATGAGCATTGGGTCGGCCAGCAGGGCAAGTCGCGGCATATCGTGACGCTGTTGGGCCGCGAAATTCTCGCTCGGCACATCGCGCGGATTACGCGCATCATCGCCGACCATGGGCTGAATATCGACAAGATCACTCGGTTGTCTGGTCGGGTGTCTCTTCACCCGGAGCGAGGGCGAGGCAATGCTTGTGTTGAGTTTTCTGTCCGCGGCGAGACTGCAGACTTGGGTAGCCTGCGCGCTTCGTTACTGGAGTTGGCGACGGAGCTCGATATCGATATTGCGTATCAGGAAGATAGTATCTTTCGTCGCCACCGTCGCCTGGTGGCCTTCGATATGGATAGCACGCTCATCGAGAACGAAGTCATCGACGAGTTGGCACAGCGCGCTGGGGTCGGTGTGGCAGTCTCCGCGATCACGGAGCGGGCGATGCGCGGAGAGCTGGATTTTCAGAGCAGTTTTCGTGAGCGGCTGGCGTTGTTACAAGGGTTGCCGGAGACGGTGCTCAACGAAGTCTATGAAAGCTTGACCCTCACCGAGGGCGCAGAGCATTTGATCGCAACGTTGAAGAAGCTGGGTTACCGGACCGCCATTCTGTCGGGAGGGTTTACCTGTATCGGCCGGCGCATTCAGGAACGTCTGGGCATCGATTACCTGTTTGCCAATGAGCTCGAGATACGCGACGGTCGTGTCACCGGCGCTGTCAGCGGTACGATCGTTGATGCTGCGCGCAAGGCGGAGTTGTTGCGTGAGCTGGCCGTGCGCGAGGGCATTAGCCTGGAGCAGACCATTGCCGTTGGGGATGGTGCCAATGATCTGCAGATGCTGGGTGCCGCCGGGCTGGGCATTGCGTTTCGCGCCAAGCCTCTAGTAAGAGCCAGCGCCAAGCAGGCGATTTCACAGCTCGGGTTGGACGGCATCCTCTACCTGATGGGTATTAGCGACCGCGATGCCCGCCTTATTCCAGTAAGCTGAATTCGTAGTCCAGGGTCTCGGCTGGGCTTTGGATATAGTAGCCTTGGATGTGATCTACGCCGAGCTTCCAGAGCAGTGGAATGATGGATGCGTCCTCGACAAAGGGTACGATCACGCGCAGATTCGCTTCCTTGGCCGCGGTGACGCACGCACTGAGCTGCTCCACCCCCTCCGTGGTAGTGCTGGCGCGGAGGACTAGGGATTGATCTGGTTTGACAAACTCAAACTGGGCCTCCGAGAGGGTTCGACCGGGTGGACTGCCGAGGCCATAATGCGTGAGCCCCAGGCGCACCTGCAACGCTGTGAGCTGTTCGGAAAGTGTCCGGGTGGCATTCACCGCCAGACTGACGTCTTTTTCCTCGACCTGGAACACCACGTGCCCCGGTGGAATGCGTGCAGCCTGAAATGACATTTTGAGCCAGTCCCCGAAGCTGGGGTCGCGCAGAGAAGGTGCGCTGATCTTGATGAATAGACGGGTTCGCGGATGCTGTTCGAGCTGGTCGCGGAGCACCCGGAAGGCTTCCAGAATCGCCCAGCGGTCCAGATCTCCGGCCACGCTGGTGCGGAATGCGCGCTTGAAGAGGTCCTGGGGAATACCCGTGGGCAGCTCCGCAATGGTTTGGCGCGTGAAAACCTCGTAGTCTTCGAATTCCTGTTCTTTGAGCGCGACGATCGGTTGGAACGCCAGCCCTAGCATGCGCTGCTCGAGCATTTGGCGAACGAACTGCTTGATATTGTTTTCTTCGTTGAGACTCGCAAGGCTTGTCGGGTAAAGGTCTTCAAACAGGCGGACCGGAGTGCTGACGCCGGCGCTGCCCTCGGTATCCAGGGTGCGTACCGCCTTCAAGCAACGGTCGATCCAGTTGGCGGCCTGTTCGTGGTCATTGTCGATGGCCGCAATGCCAATGCTGAAGTGCAGGCTGACGCTTTCGCTGCCGAGATCGATGGTTTCGCCGTCGAGCGCGACACAGAGGTTTTCTGCCATGCGCCGCGCGTCGGATGGGGTGTAATGGGAGGTCAGAAACAGGAATACGTTGTCCCGAATCCTGCCCAAGGGGAGTTCAGCACCGAGTTGTCTGCGCAAAAATCGCCAGGCGCCCAACATCGCCTGTTCCGCCGCATGGATACCGGCATCTCCCTGCAGACGATCGAATTCGTCGACGCGCACGTAATAGAGCAGCCAGGGTTTCTGGCTGTCGAGGCTCTCCTGCAGCACTCTGTCGATCTCTTGCTCCATCCGCCCCAGGCTGACTTGTTGGGCCTCGAGGATTTCCGGAGACGCGGTCCTTTGCGCTGTCGATCGGACGTCTCCAGGAGTTGGCGGCCTGCCGACGCTGGCCTCGGCAACGCTCCACTGCAAGGCCGGTTCCCCTTCATAATCAACTTGGCTGACCTGGGTCTCGACCTGGATGAGTGTGCCGTCGGTGCGGCGGAATCGGATGACGCGGCGCTCGGCCGGCAGTGGCCGCGCAGCGGATAAGGGGCGCAGTAGCGACCTGACTTCGGTTTGGGTTGCCGGGTCCAGTGCATCGGCGACGGGTGAAAGCAGCAGGTCGTCCAGGCCATGACCCAGCATCTCGGCATAAGTCGCATTGGCGTAGATATGGATGCCATCGGCGATCAGCGCAATGGCATCTCGCGAGCTGTCCATCAGCCGTTCGCAACGGCGCTCGGATACGCTGTGGCGATGTCGCCAGAAGTCCCGTTCGCGAAGCAACTCCCGCTCGTGTAGGACGCGGCGTATGACGTGCAGCAAATGTTGGTCGTCGCCAAAGGTCAAGACATCTGCGGCGCCGATTCGCAGTCCCTCGACAACCCGATCTGGTTCGGGTGTGCTTTGCAGGAGCACAATGGGGATGCCGAGTGAGAGATTGCGGATCTGGCTGATTAGCTTCCTGACCAAAACCCGATCACTCTCGCTGTCGTAGGCGGCGAGCAGCAAGGTGGCGTCTTTGCCCTCAACGCCGACATCATCACCCTGGAGGGTGATGATCTCGGTCGCCGTGAAGGCGTCTGCTAGCAGGCTGGCAAGGCCGTCTATTTGGTCTGTACAGGTGGTGAGTACCTTCAAAACGCTGTTCCCTGGGTGGGTCGCATCGGATCCGGGTGCGGATGGCGATCTTGGAAAGGTCGCTCGGGCCAATGTCATCCTGACGGAGCCCGTCTGGCCCGTATTCTACGCAGGAAGGTGTTGGTTGAAAAAGCGTTCTGAGCCCGCGCGGTCAGCTCCTTGCCGGCGGGCTCAGTGAGCGAAACCGGAATGCCTGCGAGCGTGGCAGCGCGCGATGTGGAACGTCAAGTCCACGACGGCGGTCAGGCTCAGTAAATACTCTCGGTCGGCTAGCCGTGCATGAACTGCGTCCGCTGGGTTGAACATGCCTACCGGTAGAATGAGTTCAACGTCCTGTTCGTCGGAGCCGATGGGGCGCAGGAAGGCGCGCACGGAGGGCGTCGGTCGGTCGGGCTCCAGGCTGTGCACTGCGGCGGGTTGGAAGCCGTCTGGCAGCCATTGCACCCCGGCAGCGGTGTCAAATTCTGGGGTTAGTTGTGTCCAGCGAACGATGCCGAGCCGCCAGCCGGCGCGGTGCTGGGCCGCGATCAATGCCCCCGGTGAAATTTGTTCTGGCGTACCGTGTAATCGGAATTGCGCCCCGGTGGTGCTCTGGTCGGCGATTACGGCCTGAACCCAGGGGTGGCGGATACGTGGTGCCGTCGGGAGTCGTGCGGTTGGCGACAGGTGATCTGGGAAACAGTCGTCGTCCTCGCAACCGGTTAACGCCTTGTGGACGGTTTCAAGGCCCACTGCGAGCGCAGTCTGTTCGACGCTCCGGCGGTGGAGCTCGCCGCGGATTTGGCGGCGGGTCCAATAGCGACCGAGATCCCGCGCTAGTCGGGTGACCAGCAGCTTCTGCCCTGCGGCGTCTTCATCCAGGGCCTGTACCAGTCCACGTACGCACAGCCGCCAGCAGCCATCGGTGTGTTGTTTGCCGATGTATCCTGGCGGGCGAGAAGAGTTGGGGTCGACTAACAAGAGGCCGCTTGGGTTGCCCAGACGGGCGCGCAGAGCATAGGTGTCGAGGAATGCCGCGATTTGCTTGAGTTCGGCGCTGCGGTAGCGGGTAGGATTCAGGCTCCCCAACAACAGTGGCTTGAGGTAGGCGACCCGAATGTCGAGGGCCGGTGGAAGAGCTTCCTCGTGATCCTCGATGCCGCGCTCACAGGCGAGCTGATACAAAGCGTGGAGTTCTCCCCAGAAGCGGTCCGGGACAACCAGTTGCCGGCGCCAGTAGGCAAGCAACAGCGGCCACAACGTGGACATCGCCGCTTCGATATAGGTGGCGAGGAGGGTGTCGTCGCGTGCCGCCACAGCGCAGTGACGTACCGCGCGCAACTCGATTTCGTACTGGGCGTTGAGTAGCGCGATTGGCACTGCCGCAGCTTCGCGCGGGTGGTCGGAGCTGGGATTGGCCAGCAGTTCTTCCGTGGTGCTCAAGAGCAGGGATTTGGGCGCCAAGATTCGTTCGCAGTGGCCCTTGGGGTTGTCGGCCAGCGGCAGGCTGGCGCGGAGTGCCCGCTCCAGAACGACAGCGCGAACCACCGCTGGTTTGGCTGTCAGGTCGTCCCAGTGGGGCGAAGGTTCTGTCACCTGTTGCGCGTGCTTGGTGTCGCCGTCGTCGCGCGCCAGCCGGCGCAGAATGCGCCCCAAGCCTTCATGATGGCTTTTTGAGCCTTGTTCCATCCTGTGACCTTTCCCTGGCCTTGCCGGTATCCCCGGCAGCCTGTTGCGGGGGTTCGCCAACCGCCGATTTGTGCGGTAGCGTCGGTAGTTCCTCGACCAGGCGCGGGACCAGGTAGCCTGGCAGCCTTGCCAGCAGTTCTCCGTGCAATGCAATGGCGCGGGACCGGTCTACGGCAAAGTGGGCGGCACCCTGCACGCGGTCGAGCAAATGAAGATAGTAGGGCAGGATTCCGACCGAAAAAAGACCCTCGCTCAGTGCCGCGAGCCGGTCACCGCAATCGTTGATCTGGGACAGCAACACCGATTGGTTGAGTACGGTGACGTCGATGCGGCGTAGTTGACGCACCGCAGTCGCGAGTTCGGCGCTGATCTCGTTGGCGTGATTGATGTGCAGTACGACCGAGGACTGCAGTCGGGTGGCGCTCAGCCAAGCCAACAATTCGCGATCGATGCGCGCGGGGATCACCACCGGCATTCGAGTATGGATGCGCAGCCGTTGTAGGTGGGGAATGCGCTCCAGTTGCGCGGTCAACCAAGCAAGCAGCGTGTCATTGGCTGCCAAGGGATCCCCGCCGCTGTAGATCACCTCAGTGATCGAGGCGTCCCGCTGGATATAGTCGAGTGCGGCTTGCCATTGACGTCGCCCCTGCGTGTTGGCGGCGTAGTCGAAGTGGCGGCGAAAGCAGTAACGGCAGTGGATCGCGCACGCCGGGCTGATCAGCAGCAGCACTCTCCCGCGATACTTGTGGATCAGTCCGGGGATGGGGTTAGCCGCCAGCTCCTGCAGCGGATCGGTGGTATAGCCAAGTGTCTCCGCAAGTTCGCGAACGACTGGGAGGACCTGCAGGAGCAGCGGGTCTCGGGGATTGCCGGGCTCCATGAGTGCGAGATATGGCCGCGGAACGCGCACGGGGAACTGTGCGGCGGACTGGGTGGAGATCCCCAGTGTGGTCGGGTCCAGGTCCAAGGCGGCGGCGAGCTCAAGCGGATCGCGGATGGCCCGGGTGAGCTCGCTCTGCCAGTCACACGACTGCCGTGCCGCGATGCGCTGCTGTATCATGGCGGCCCTCGCATCGATCTAGAGTAAGGGAAGGGGATTGAATGGCTTCCTATTCTACCAATGAATTCCGTGCTGGCTTGAAGGT
>JBFHML010000036.1:0-25687 GCA_041594335.1 Porticoccaceae bacterium | reverse complement strand
GCGGGCCGATTCATGCTGTCGCGGTCGCCTGACCGCAGACCGATCCAGGAGCTGATAGCCATGGGTACCAAGGACCAATTGATCATCTTCGATACCACCCTGCGGGATGGTGAGCAGAGCCCCGGCGCCGCCATGACCCGGGAAGAAAAACTGCGCGTCGCCAAGGCGCTGGAGAAGCTGCGCGTCGATGTCATCGAGGCCGGTTTCGCAACCTCCAGCCCGGGAGATTTCGCAGCGGTCAAGAGCATCGCCGAGGCGGTGCGTGACAGCCGGGTATGCAGCCTGGCGCGGACCCTGCCGGCGGACATCGAGCGCGCTGCCGAGGCGCTGCAGGGGGCGGAGGCGCCGCGTATCCATACCTTTATCGCCACTTCGCCAATCCACATGGAATACAAGCTCCAGATGACCCCGGAGCAGGTGATGGAGCAGGCGGTCGGTGCTGTGCGCATTGCGCGCAAGCTGGTCGACGACGTCGAGTTCTCGCTCGAGGATGGCAGCCGCACCGAATTCGAATTCATGTGCCGCATCGTCGAGGCGGTGATCGATGCCGGTGCGCGCACCATCAATATTCCAGACACCGTCGGCTATGGCGAACCGGGCGAGTATGGCGCCATGATCGGGCGGGTGATCCGCAACGTTCCCAACGCCGACAAGGCGGTGTTTTCGGTGCACTGTCACAATGATCTCGGCCTCGCGGTGGCCAACTCGTTGGCCGCGGTGCTGCAGGGTGCCCGACAGGTCGAATGCACCATCAATGGCCTGGGCGAGCGCGCCGGCAACGCCGCATTGGAAGAGATTGTCATGGCGGTGCGCACCCGACCAGACGTGTTCCCCGTGGAGACCCGGATCGACACGACCCAGATCGTGCCCACGTCGCGCCTGGTCTCGACGGTAACCGGCTTTCCGGTGCAGCCCAACAAGGCAGTGGTCGGGGCCAACGCCTTTGCTCACGAGTCCGGCATTCATCAGGACGGCGTGCTCAAGTACCGCGAGACCTATGAAATCATGCGTGCCCAGGACGTGGGCTGGAATACCAACCGCATCGTGCTCGGCAAGCTCTCCGGCCGCGCCGCGTTTACGGCCCGGCTCGAGGCGCTGGGGATCAGTTTCGATAACAAGGCCGATCTCAACCGCGCCTTTGCGCGGTTCAAGGAGCTGGCCGACAAAAAGCGTGAGATCTACGACGAGGATCTGCAGGCGCTGGTGTCGGACATTCAGCTCGGCGAGAGCGATGAACACTACCGCCTCGTCAGCCTGGATGTGGCCTCGCGCACCGGCCGTGCACCCCACGCCGCGCTGACTCTCAATATGCGTGGCCATGAACGCGACGCCGAGGCGGACGGCGATGGGCCCGTGGATGCGGTGTTCAAGGCCGTCGAACAGCTGGTCGACAGCGGTGCCAGTCTGCAGCTCTATTCGGTCAACGCCATCACCACCGGCAGTGATTCTCAGGGCGAGGTCACGGTGCGGTTGGAACGCGGCGGGCGGATCGTCAATGGTCAGGGCGCGGATACCGATATCCTCGCGGCCAGCGCCAAGGCCTATCTCAACGCGCTGAATCTGCTCGAGGCGCCGGATCGGGTGCATCCCCAGCGCGACGGGGTGTAGCCGGCCGTGCACGGCGGCCAGCGGGAGCGCTACCTCGCGGCGCTGGGCATCGTCCGCTACCGGCGGCGTAGCGAGATCACTGCGGTTGTCGGTGAGTCTCGGGAGGGCCAAGCGTCGCAGGAAGCGGAGCCGATGTTCGCGGAAGGCGGCGTCCCCGAGGTGGCGGCGCCGGTGGACGAGGGAAAACCCAAGTCCACTGCGCCCGCTGCGGTATCTTCTGAGGGCTCGGGGGGGGCGCCGATGGCGCTGCTCGCGCCCATGCGGTTGGCCTGTTGGCGGCCAGCCGCAGACCTTCTGGTACTGAATGCGCTGCCCTGCGGGCAGCGTCCCGATCGCCAATCTCTGACGCTGCTGGCCAATATGCTTCGCGCCATCGGTCGTCAGCCGGAATCCCTGGAGGCTCCCGAGTTCTTCGACTGGCCACTACTGCCAGGCGGCGATACCGCGTTGGCCGCGGCGCACGAGGCCTTGGCGGTATTTCTCGCCGGGCGCATGGCCAAGGAACCCTTTCGTTGGGCTCTGGTAATGGGTGAACCGGCGTGGCGTTGGTTGGCCGGGAGCGCCCCAGACTTGACGCCCGGAGTTCGGTTGGCGGTCGCGGGCGGACAGGCTCAAGCGATTTTGGTCCCAGGCCTTGCCGAGATGCTCGCGGCGCCACACCTCAAGGCGCTCGCCTGGCAGGCGATCCGAGCGCTGGTCGGGGCGCGGGGATGACGCAAGCCCCTTGGTTAGAACGCCGCGCTTGCGCGGCGGATCTGGACGCCCTGTGTCGCTTGGAGGCCACGGCAGAGCAAGGTGCTTGGAGTCCGGGACAACTGGCAGAAAGTCTCGCGCGACATCAGGTACGCGTCGCTTTGGATGGTGTCGCGATTGTAGGTTACCTAGCCTTTCGGGTCGTTCTCGATGAAGCCGAAGTGCTTAACGTGCGGGTGGCGCCGGCATACCGCCGCCGGGGGGTTGGAGGGTGTTTGATGGCCGGCTGTCTGGCGGGCCTGGGAGGGATCCGTAGCCTGCATCTCGAGGTGCGCGCGGGTAACCAGGCGGCACTGGCGTTGTACCGGAAATGGGGTTTCACTCAGGTCGGAATTCGTCGTGGCTATTACCCGACCACGGAGGGTGGCCGAGAGGATGCCTTGCTGTGGTGTCTCGAGCCTGTCCGTCCCGGCGGAGGTTCGACCGGCGGCGGTCCCGTTTGTAAGGGCGCCGCAGGGAGAAAGTGAGCTGGCGTAGAATGCCCGCTGGGTTTTACGGGTGGGGCTGTAGTGCGCGAAACGGTGATGATTCCTCCTCAATTCAACGGTCCCAGTGGACTGGGCAATGGGGGGTATGTGGCGGGGATGCTGGCGCGCCGCATCGGGGGTGATGCCGAGGTTCGGCTGTCGCGTGGGTTTCCACTCGGCGTGCCCTTGACGTTGTGCCGTGATCACGAAGATAACCTGATCTGTCTGCTCGGCGACCAAGAGTTGGGTAGGGCGCGAGCGGTTTCTTTGAATCTGGACGTGCCGCCTCCGCCTACGCTCGAAATGGCGCACAAGGCCACCTCTGGGTATCGTTTCCTGCATCGTAGCGACCCCCGTGGCTGTTATGTCTGTAGCCCGTGGCGGGCATCGGCGGAGGGGTTGCGTTTGTTTTGTGGGCCCGTGACCTCGGGTTCTGCACTGGCGGCCGCCGTGTGGCGGCCGGAGCCTCGTTGGGCGGAAGCGACCGGTGAGGTGGCGGTAGAACACGTCTGGGGCGCGCTCGACTGTCCCGGTGGTTATGCCATTGAAGCGGCGGCTCCAGGGTCTGGCATCTATATGCTCGGCTCTTGCACGGGATCGATCCGGATACCGCTGGCGGTGGAGGAGTGCTACCTGGTCAGCAGTTGGGAGATCGCGCCGGGCGAGGGGAGAAAACGGTTCATGGGGGTCGCCATTCATGATGTGCACGGTCGCCTGCGCGCCTGTGCTAGCCAGATCTGGATTTGGGTAGCGCCTGCAAAACACGCTGCGTAATCAATTTTCTATCGACAAAATGAGGGGCATAGAAATGGGAGAACTGGACGGCAAGGTGGCGGTCATCACCGGCGGCGCCAGCGGCATCGGTGAGCGCAGCGTACGCTTGTTCATCGAGGAAGGCGCACGGGTGGTCATCGCCGACATGCAGGAGGAGCGCGGCCGGGCATTGGCGGCGGAGCTGGGCGAGGCGGCGGCTTTCGCCCGGGTGGAAGTCCGCGACGAAGCCCAGGTTAAGGCCGCGGTCGAGCTTGCCGTGAACCGCTGGGGAAGGCTCGATTGCATGTTTAACAATGCCGGTTTCGGCGGGGTGCTGGGTCCTGTCGCCGAGATTCCGGTCGATGAATTCGACATGACCTTCGACGTACTAGTGCGCGGTGTCTTTCTGGGCATCAAGCACGCGGCGCCGGTCATGAAGCAGCAGGCGTCCGGCAGTATCATCAACACCGGCAGCGTCGCTGGACTCCTGGCGGGCTACAGCCCCCATCCTTATGCGGCGGCCAAAGCCGCGGTAATTCATCTGACCAAGTCGGTGGCCATGGAGCTCGGCGAGCACAATGTGCGTGCTAATGCGATCTGCCCTGGCTTTATTGCCACTCCCTTGGCGGCCAACACCGTGGGTCGGTCCGACGCTTTGGTGGATCGCGTCAAGCCGGCGTTTTCCCAGATGCAGGCGATTCCTCGTGCCGGCGAGCCCAACGATATCGCCCAGATGGCTTGCTGGCTCGCCAGTGATCGCTCAACCTTCGTGACTGGGCAGCATTTCGTCGTTGACGGAGGCGTGACCTGTGGGCTCAAGTGGGCAGATCAGCCTGATTTTCAGAAATCGTACCATCCCATCAAGGTGTATCGTCCGGAATGAGGCCAGCCGCGCTGGGGAGACGAAAAAACGTCGCGATGCGATGGCGTTGCGCCATCGCGTCGCGATATCCCAGGGCAATCAACCGGCGACAGAAGCCCGGCTCAAAGAGTAGGTAGCTGGCGGCACTGGCGCCACCGCCCTCGGGAGTCGCGCCGATGGAGCGGAGAAATAAACGCATGCTCGGCGGCAGGTCGTCGATATGTTGAGCGGCAATTTCATCGAGCGGTTGGGAAGGCGAGATGCACAGGGTTTCAATGGGGCGGAGCAATCTGCCGTCCCGGCTCACTGGCTCGGCGCTATCGCGGGTCAGCAGGTTGACCGTTTCGAGGCCCTCGATTTCACCTTCGATACTGTCGATGAAAGCACTGTTGAGCATGTGTCCTAGAATCTGACCGACGGAGGGTGGGTGTTTACTGGAGTGCTCAGGCGCTGTATGCAGCGGGTTATCGCTGACGCCGATGACAAACAAGCGGTCGGCGCCCAGATACAGCGCCGGGCTCAAAGGTCGCAATTGACGTAGTGCACCGTCTCCGTAATAGCTGCCACCAATCCGTACCGAAGGAAAGAGAATGGGGATGGCTGCCGAAGCCATCAGATGGTCGATGGATAGCCCGGCGCGCTCGCCGCGCCGGCGGTTGCGTTGCCAAGGGCTCTGGCGACCCTGGAAGAAACTCACCGAGTGGCCGCTACCATAGTGCATCGCGGTGACGCAGACTGCATCCAGCTCGCCGCTCGCCAAGGCCTCATCGATATGCCGAAAGTGGACATGGCGTTCGAGCAGCGTGCGCAGTGGGGCGTTGTCGAGCAGGGCGAGGGCCTGACAGGGAACATAGCCGCCCCACAGCAACGAGGCGGCTAGCCCCGCGGAGTTGCGCAATACGCCGACAAGGTCGGTGCGGTAGACGTGGTCGGGTTCCAACGCGCGCCAGATTTTCACCAAGCTCGCCACGCGGCGCCGGAACGGCCCGGGTTGTCCGGCGAGCGACAGCGCGTTCACCGCGCCCGCCGAGGTGCCGCAGATGATGGGAAAGGGGTTGTAGGTGCGCGCTGGCAACAGGCGCGCTAGGGCACGCAGGATCCCGACCTGATAGGCGGCCCGGGCTCCGCCGCCGCTCAATACTAAAGCCGTGGTCATCGCGAGGATCCGCGCGGCGAAGACATGGCGCTCAGAAGATCCCCAGTGCCAATCCGGCAGCCATGGCTGCCCCGAGTTCTTCGCACGCCTGTAGTTGTTGTTCTCCCAGGGCGCCAACCGCCACGACAGGTTCTGCCACCTTGCGCAGTGGGTAGCCGAGGGCGATGCGCTCAACTTCTCGGATCGCGCCGCTGCCATCATTGCCGGCGCCGACGAACAAGGCATAGGGAAGATTGAGCTGATAGGGTTCGGCGGGGTAGAAGGTACGGTCAAAGAAATCCTTGAGCGCGCCGCTCATGTAGCCGAAGTTTTCCGGAGTGCCAAAGATCAATCCGTCCGCCCAGAGTAGGTCGTCCAGCCCACTGTCGAAGGCGTGCTGCAGCCGAGTTTCGACTTCCGGTTCGGCGTTGGCACCTGCATATACTGCTTGCGCCATTCGCTCCGTTTTGCCGCCGCCGGTGTGATAGATAATCAGTAAATGTTTCATCGGTTGAGTTCGGGTCCCGGATCGGGTTCCGCCCAGTCTGCCACCGGAGGGCAACTGCAGACGAGGTTGCGGTCGCCGTAGGCGTTGTCGACCCGGTTAACGGATGGCCACACTTTGGCTTCAGCCAACCAAGGTGCCGGCCAGGCAGCTTCCTGGCGACTGTAGGGATGTTCCCACTGCGCGTCCAGTACGTCGGCCTGGGTATGGGGTGCGTTCACCAGCGGGTTGTCGTCTCGGGGCCAGCGCTGGTCAGCGATTCGCTGGATCTCGGCGCGGATACGTATCATGGCTTCGATAAAACGGTCGAGCTCGGCTTTGGTTTCGCTCTCCGTGGGTTCGATCATTAGGGTGCCCGGTACGGGGAATGACATGGTCGGCGCGTGAAATCCATAGTCCATCAGGCGCTTGGCGATATCTTCCTCGCTGATGCCGACCAGAGACCTGAGGGGCCGGATGTCGATGATGCATTCGTGTGCGACGCGGCCGCCGCGGCCGGTGTAGAGCACGGGATAATGGGGCGCGAGGTTAGCGGCAAGATAGTTGGCGTTGAGGATAGCGATTTGGGTGGCGCGCCGGAGACCCTCGGCACCCATCATCCGAATGTACATCCATGAAATGGGCAAGATTCCCGCTGAGCCCCAGGGTGCCGCTGCTACCGTGCTGCCAGAGGGGCGATTCGGTGTCTTCAGTAGTGGGTGGTGGGGCAGAAAGGGCGCGAGGTGTTCACGGACGGCGATTGGGCCCATGCCGGGGCCACCGCCGCCATGAGGGATGCAAAAAGTTTTGTGTAGGTTGAGGTGGGCTACGTCGCCGCCGAACGTCCCGGGAGCGGCGATGCCTACCAAGGCGTTGAGGTTGGCGCCATCGATGTAGACCTGCCCGCCGGCGGCGTGAACACGGGCGCAGACTTCTGCTACCTGCTCTTCGAATACCCCGTGCGTAGAGGGGTAGGTCAGCATGATCGCCGCGAGCTCCTGGCGATGAGCCGATATGGCCCGATCCAGATCTTGTAGATCTACGTTGCCTTCACGGTCGCAACGCACCACCACGACTTTCATGCCCGCCATTTGGGCGCTGGCTGGGTTGGTCCCGTGCGCCGAGGCGGGGATCAGGCAGACATTGCGATGGCCTTCTCCACGACTTGCTTGGTAGGCGCGAATGGCGAGTAGACCGGCGTATTCCCCCTGCGAGCCGGCGTTGGGTTGCAATGACACTGCGTGGAACCCAGTACAGTCCGCCAGCCAGCGTTCTAGGTCGGCAAACAGGCGCAGGTAGCCCGCGGCCTGATCGAGCGGGGCAAAAGGATGTAGGTTGGCGAATTCCGGCCAGCTGATCGGTAGCATTTCTGCACTGGCGTTGAGCTTCATGGTGCACGACCCCAGTGGAATCATGCCGTGTACCAGACTGAAATCGCGATTCTCCAGGCGCTTGAGATAGCGCATCATCTCGGTTTCGCTGTGGTACCGATTGAAGACCGGGTGTTCCAATAGGGCGTCGTGGCGATGCATCGCCGCCGGTATTCCGGAGGCGGCTGGAACCAAAGCGGCGAGTTCTCCGGGTGCCGTGGTTTTGGCCGAGAAAGCGCTCAGGACGCGCGCCACCAGCTCGGGCGCGCAGGTCTCATCGAGGCTGATGGCAATGCTGTCCGAATCGACTGCGCGCAGGTTGATTCGGTCGCTCCGGGCGCGATCGAGAATTGCCTGCTGTTGGTCACCGACGACCACAGTCACGGTATCGAACCAGGTGTCGTGGCGCAGCGGAAATCCGGATTCGTGCAATCCTGCCGCCAGTGTATTGGTCAGGCCGTGCACGCGCCGGGCGATTCGGCGCAGGCCATCGGGCCCGTGATAAATCGCATAACAAGTGCTGATTACCGCGAGTAGTACTTGCGAAGTGCAAATGTTTGAGTTCGCCTTTTCTCGGCGGATATGTTGTTCTCGGGTTTGCAGCGCCATGCGCAGAGCTGGTTTGCCGCGGCGATCCAGAGAGACGCCGATGAGTCGGCCCGGTGCCGCGCGCTTAAAGCGCTCTCGGAACGCGAAGTAGGCCGCGTGTGGCCCTCCGAAACCCAGGGGAACGCCGAAGCGTTGGCAGGAGCCGATGACAATATCGGCGCCGAGCGCGCCGGGTGAACGTAGCAGTACCAGGGACAGCGGGTCGGCCGCAACGATAGCGATGGCGCCGCGTTTTTGAATGATCTCGAGCTGTTCTCCGAGATCGTCGATACCGCCATCGCGGCCCGGATACTGCAGGAGAGCGCCGAAATACTCCGCACCCTCGAGTTCAGTGTTGGGATCGCCAATGATCAGTTCGAAGCCAAAATGGGCAGCACGGGTAGCGAGCACCGCCAGGGTTTGTGGGAGACACTGGGCTGAGGCAAAAAAGCGATGCCCACGTGGGCCCCGATGGACGCGATGAGCCATGGCCATCGCCTCGGCCGCCGCGGTCGCCTCGTCGAGCAGAGAAGCGTTGGCCATTTCCATGCCCGTCAGATCCATGATGAGCTGTTGGAAATTGAGCAGGATCTCCAGCCGACCCTGAGAGATTTCCGCCTGGTAGGGTGTGTAGGCGGTATACCAGCCGGGATTTTCCAGGATGTTGCGCCGAATGACAGCCGGCAACCAAGTGCCGTGATATCCGAGCCCGATGAGAGAGTGGAAGATCTGATTGCGCTCAGCTAGTGCCCGGAGTTCGGTCAAGGCCGTGTGTTCCGAGCAGGATTCCGGCAGGGATAGCGGTGTACGCAGACGGATACTTTCCGGCAGGATATCGGCGACAAATTGATCGAGATCGTGCGCGCCCAGTGCGGTGAGCAAAGCACTCAATTCCTCGCCCCGGGGGCCGATGTGGCGGTATTGAAAATCCTTGGCGTCGGACAGATCGTCGAACGTATTGGTGGAGGTCATCGCGAAGTGCCTACTACAAAGAAAGAGGGCGGAATGGAGGGCGCAGCGGATGTTAGCAGCGCCTCCCTTGATGCGCCAAACACGGAAGGGGCACTGGCGCTTCGCGATCTGCTGGCCGAGGTGCGTAGCTGTAGATACTGTGTCGACCTGCCCTTGGGTCCACGGCCGGTGGTTCGCGCGGCTTCCAGCGCACGCCTCCTGATCATTGGCCAGGCGCCAGGCGCTCGGGTGCACGCCAGTGGGATTCCTTGGGATGATCCGAGCGGCGATCGGTTGCGCGATTGGCTGGGGCTGAATAAGACCCTTTTCTATGACACGGATCGTATTGCCATTGTCCCGATGGGGTTGTGCTATCCGGGCCGCGGGCGCGGCGGCGACCTACCGCCGCGCCCTGCCTGCGCGCCGCGCTGGCATCGGCAGATTTTTGATCTGCTGCCCAGTTTACGCCTCACCCTCTTGATTGGCCGCTATGCCCAGGCGTATTACTTGGGGCGCCAGCGAGTTTCGCTTGCCGCGCGCATTCGCCAGTGGCCCATGGCCGATGCCGCCTGCCTACCATTGGTTCACCCGTCGCCGCGTAATCGGCGATGGCTGGCGCACCACCCTTGGTTTGAAGCCGAGGTGGTACCCGTGGTGCGGGAGCGCGTGAGACATGGCCTGTTTGACGAATGAATGCAGCCTGAGATGCGGCGTTAATGGCGCCGCACCCTGTGCAAGACAAGATAGTTTGGTGTTCCCGCTGCTGCTATAGTTTCTCGGCCGCACGGATCTCGGGGTGAGGACAGCAATGACAGATCAATACGACTCGGAGGGGCGCACGTACTCTCGAGAGAGTCTGGTCCAGGTCCCTGCTGCGAAGGTTGAGGTCGGCATGTTTGTCGTCGAGCTGGATCGCCCCTGGATCGAGACACCGTTCCTGCTGCAGGGTTTCGAGGTGCGCAGTCGCAGCCAGATTCGTACCCTGATGAATTACTGCCAGCACGTGTATGTGCTCAAGGAGGGGCTATCACGAAAGCCGGTGGAGATGCGTGCCCCGAAGCTGGATTTGCCGCCCAGGAAGCGGGATATGGGGACGCTGTTGCCTAGTGCGCGAGTCAAGCGGAAGGCACATGCCCCGCGATCGGTGCTGAGATCCCGCCCTGCCTATGAAGCCGGCAATCCGGTGCGCTTGGAGCATGCGGTCGCGCGCAAAGTACTCGACGCCGGGCGAGTTAATGTCAAAGCGTTGTTACGGTCCGCCCATACCGGCCAGATGTTGGATACCGATCTGGCGGAGGAAACCGTGTCGAGCTGCGTGAAAAGTATTCTGGAAAATCCAGAGGCAATGCTCTGGATGACCAAGATTAAACAGAAAAACGAATATACGGCCGAGCACTGTCTCAATGTGTGCGTCTTGGCGATCGCCTTTGGACGCCATCTGCGCATGGAGGAGCGCGAACTCCATCTGCTCGGCTTGTGTGGGCTTTTGCACGATGTGGGCAAGATGCAAATCCCCCCCGAGATTCTCGATAAGCCCGGGCGCCTTTCTCGAGAGGAATTCGAGCTCATCAAGAGCCACACGGTCCTTGGTCACCGCCTGCTCGAAGATACTACGCGGGGCTTGCCCGACTTAACGCTCGATGTTGCGCTGAATCACCATGAGCGGCCGGA
Source organism: Porticoccaceae bacterium (assembly GCA_041594335.1). Lineage (GTDB taxonomy): Bacteria > Pseudomonadota > Gammaproteobacteria > Pseudomonadales > Porticoccaceae > JAGPUQ01. Next base: position 15,045 of record JBFHML010000036.1, on the reverse strand, counting down.
CGGCAGTGGGTATCCGCGTGGGCTGTCACAGGGTGAAATTTCGGAGTTCAGCCGTATTATTTCTATCGTCGACGCCTATGACGCGATTACGAGTAATCGCTGCTACGCCGAGGAGCAACCGTCGGCGGATGCGCAAAAAATTATTTTTCAAAATCGCGGTGGGCAGTTCGATGAAGAGTTGGCTTTGCACTTTATCCAGGCGATCGGGCCCTACCCGCCGGGAACCTTAGTAGAGCTCCGTAACGGTATGGTTGGCGTTGTACTCGCTGGGAAGCCCAAGTTTCGGCATCTTCCGACAGTATTGCTATTGCGTGATGCGGAGAAAAAGCCGATGGAAGAGCGTACGGTCGAGCTCGACCATACGGACTCTGGACGTCTAAGCAAGGAGTTTCTGATCCGACGGACGCATCCCGACGGTAGTTTCGGATTGTCGGTGCGGGACTATCAGGTGAAGCAGGAGCCTGTATTCCTGTAGTTTCGCCCAATTCAATCCCTCCCCGACGCTGGCGTGGTCGGGTGGTAGTCAATCGATAAGACGCGTAGTACCCGGCCATCCCGCGATTCGACCCAATCCCCGACTGCGCGACCCAAGAGGGCTTGGGCTAGCGGTGAGTCGATGCTGATCCAGCCCGAGGCAGGCTGGATCTCGTCGGCTCCCACCAAGCGGTAGCGCACGATCGCACCGGCATCGTCGGTGAGCCCGACCCAGGCGCCGAAACGGATCTTGCTGGGGTCCGCGGGCGGGTGTGATACCACCACCAAGGTGTCCAGGCGCCGCCTTAGATAACGGACCCGACGGTCAATTTCCCGCAAGCGCCTTTTACCATAGAGGTAGTCGCCGTTCTCCGAGCGATCGCCGTTGGCTGCCGCTGCCTGTACCTGGGCAGTGACCTCCGGGCGCTCTCGACGCCAGAGATGGTCTAATTCACGGCGTAGGGCTTCGGCGCCGGGTGGCGTGATATACGGTGAACCCGGAGCCTGGGGTGGGCGCCATCGCGTCATGTCGGTTCGGCGTCCAAATCCAACACTTGCAGATAAAACGACAGCTCCTCACGGAAGACCCGGGCGACATGTGCCGGACGCCGAAAACCGTGACCTTCGCCGGGGAAGGGGACATAGGTGACGGGCAAATCACGGGCTCGGAGAGCTTCCACCATGGCAAGGGTCTGATCTGGGGGGACGACCTTGTCGTCCAGACCCTGGAAAAAAATCACAGGGCATTGGATTTGCTCGGCGTGATAGAGAGGAGATCGCGCGCGGTAGTGAGCTCGCGCCTCTGGCCAAGGGCCGATCAGGTGGTCGAGATAACGCGATTCGAACTTGTGTGTGTCCCGTGCCAGCGCTTCCAGGTCACCAATACCGTAGAGGCTGGCGCCGGCGCGAAACATCTTGGTAAAGGTGAGCGCGGCCAATACGGTGAAGCCGCCGGCGCTGCTGCCGCGAATCAGCAGTCGCTCGCGGTCTGCGCGTCCAGTCGCGGCTAGGTGCCGCACGCCAAATACCAGATCTTCAATGTCGGCCACACCCCAATTGCCGCGCAGTGCATCGCGGTAGGCACGACCGTAGCCGGTGCTGCCGCGATAGTTGAAGTCGGCTACGGCAAATCCGCGGCTGGTCCAGAAACGGATCTTCGGGCTCCACGCGGTACTGGCGGCACCCGTGGGCCCTCCATGGCACAGGGCGATTAGCGGTGGCCGTTCTTCAGGTAAGGGTTCGAAGTCCGGATGAGCCGGCGCGTAGTAAAAACCGTGGGCTTCCGTGCCATCTCCAGTGGGGTAACGGAACGTTTCTGGAGCCGGTACATACGTCGTGGGAAGCACCGGCTCACCAATGCGGTGCAGACAGCGCCAACTGCCATCGCGGGTATCGATCTCCAGCAGTTCGTCACCGCGATCCGGTCCGGCGGCAATGCAGTAGGCGTACTGTCCCGCCGCGCTCAGGTCCCGAAATTCGCTATGTGGGGTCTGGAGTTCAGTGAGGGCGCCGGAGTCCGTGTCGAGTAGGCCCAGATGCCAGCGCCCGCTACGGCTATAGCAGGTGGTGATTCGGGAGCCACTGGGGGCCCAGACTGACATCCCGAGGGTCCACAGGGGCGCCCCGAATTCGGCGTTCAAGGCGGTGAGAGGGCCGCCGTCTCCCCCGTCGTGCCAGTGGTAGAGATTCCACCAGTCGCTGCGGTCGGAGCAGAACGCGAGGTGTCGCTGGTCCAGCCACCCGGGTTGGAAAATGGCTTCATTGTCGCCGCCGGCAACCGGTCTGACTTGCGTGCAAGCGCCTGCTGGGTCGAGATCCCCAATCCAGAGCGCCGCGTTGTCCCAGGGCATGGCGGGATGATTCCAGCTCAGCCAAGCCAGGCGCTCGCCGTCGTCACTGAGACAGGGGGCGGCGTAGAAATCCGCGCCGCGAACCAGAGGGTCAACGACACCCCCGGAGAATGGAATGGCCGCAATAAAATTTTCTGGCGCTGCGGAGTGACGACCTTCCCGATGCCATTCGCAGACTGCCAGCAGACGTTGACGCTTGCGGTCGACGATGGGCTCTGCGAAGCGGAATCCCGCGTGGTCGGGGGTCAGGGGTTGCGGCAGGGCGCGCGGATCGCTGAGGTCGAGTCGGTAGAGGCGCTGATCGTCTCGGAGCACGAAGTAGAGTACGCCGCCGGCGACCACGAAGGGGCGCCCCCCATATTCGTGAACCTGACTGCGAACATTGAGTGGGGGCGGCAGGAGGTCGCGGCGGCTACCGTCAGGGGCGCGCTCTACCAGGGTGCTGCGCCCACCTTCGGCGGGTCGGGTCTCTAGCCAGTAAAGATGGTCCCCATCAGGCTGCGGATGGGCGAGGGCGCTACTGGCGGCCGCTGCCAGTTCCGGAGAGAGCGGACTTGGCCAGGTGCCACAGGCGCGGGGGCGGCGGGCGGATGTCTCTTGCATCAGCCGCCAGCTCGTTTGACTTGGAGCCCGAGCTTTTCCAGGGTTTCCACAACGGTCTCTCGATGATCTCCTTGAAGCTCGATCACACGGTCACAGACACTACCGCCGGTTGCGCATCGTTGCTTGAGCTTTTTCGCCAGCCCGCGCAACTCGGCGTCGGGCAGAGCCAGGCCTGCGATGGTCGTGACGGTCTTGCCTCCGCGCCCCGATGTCTCTCGACGGACGCGGGCGATACCGTCGCCCTGGGAAATGGCCGGTGTGGGCGCGGCCTCGTCGGGGCGGATTCGGCCGCGGTCGGTGCTGTATACCAGTCGGCGCTCGCCGCTCATTGGCCGATCTCCAAGATGATCTTGCCTTGATGTTGATTGCTTTCCATCAATTCATGGCTGCGTGCGGCCTCTGCCAGTGGAAAGGTGGCATGGATCAGGGGTTTGATCTCGCCGCCTTCCAATAAAGGCCAGACCTGCTCATGCACCGCGCGGCAGATCCTCGCTTTGTCGGCGACCGGTTGGCTGCGGAGTGTAGATCCGGTCAATGTCAGTTGCTTCAACATCATGGGCATCAGATCGAGCTCGACTTTGGAGCCGCGCAAAAACGCGATGGAGACAATACGTCCGCGAAAGGCTGTCGCGCGGAGGTTCTTCTGAACGTAGTCTCCGCCCACCATGTCGAGAATCACATTGGCACCGCCGGTCGCCGTCTTGATGCCTTCGACAAAGTCATCGCAGTGGTAGTTAAAGGCGCGCACGGCGCCGAGATGTTCACAGGTGGCCACCTTTTCGGCGCTTCCGGCGGTGGCGAATACCCGGCTTCCCAAGGCGGTGCCGAGCTGGATGGCCATGGTGCCTATGCCACTGGTACCACCGTGGACCAAGAGCACTTCTCCCGGCTTGAGCGCGGCGCGCTCGAAGACATTGTGCCAGACCGTGAATACGGTTTCGGGTAGGGCGGCAGCTTCCGTGGCGGAGAGTCCGGCGGGGATGGGTAAGCACAGGTCTCGATGGGCAATGGCGTATTCTGCATACCCTCCTCCGGAGAGCAGTGCGCAGACCCGGTCTCCCGTACGCCAGGGGCCAGCATCGGTACCCAGGGCGACGATTTCTCCCGCCACCTCCAGCCCGGGGAGGTCGGATGCGCCCGCCGGCGGCGGGTATCCGCCCTGGCGTTGGAAGACGTCTGGGCGATTAATGCCGGCGGCAATCACCCGGATCAAGATTTCGCCATCTCCAGGGGTAGGCAGTGGCCGCTGCACCGGCTCTAGTACCTCGGGCCCGCCAGGTCGACTAATCGCAATGCAGTTCATGGTTCGGGGTAGGGACATGGCAGTTCTCCAGGTACAGCGTATCGGCGGTCTTGCGAGGCCATTAGGGTAACAGCCGCCGCCCTCTTTTCGGGAGACCCAGCGGCGCGTTGAAGCTGCCGATGAGCCATTGTTTAATGGCCTGCGGGCTCTGGGGCGCCGATCGGCCGATGGGGTGGTGCGCGCTGTCCGGACCCTGCACCGACAATACCGAGACAAGGGGGGAGTGATGAGCGGCGAATACGACGCCGAGTACCGGCGCGCGCGTGAGGCGCCGCAAGCATTTTGGAGCGATGCCGCGGCGGCGGTAGATTGGCACAGGGCACCGCAAACCATCTTGGATGACCGCGATTCGCCCTTCACCCGTTGGTTTCCCGACGGCGAGCTCAATGCCTGTCATAACGCACTCGATCGCCATGTGGCGGCAGGCCGCGGTGATCAGATCGCGTTGATCTACGACAGTCCGGTGACCGGTTCCGCCCAGCGCTTCAGCTATCGAGCGCTACGTGATCGGGTAGCCCGGTTTGCAGGCGCTCTGCGTGCCCAAGGCGTAGAAGTTGGGGATCGGGTAGTGATTTATATGCCCATGGTTCCGGAAGCCGCTATCGCTATGCTGGCGTGTGCCCGTATCGGAGCCATCCATTCGGTGGTATTTGGTGGCTTTGCCGCCAATGAGCTTGCGGTGCGCATCGACGATGTGCAGGCCAAACTAGTGATCGCCGCGTCCTGTGGCATCGAGCCGGGCCGCTTGGTGCCGTATAAACCGTTGCTCGATGAGGCCATCGACTTGGCGAAGCACAAGCCGGAGGCCTGCATCGTCCTCCAGCGGGAGCAGCAGCCGGCGGAGTTGATTGACGGCCGTGATCTCGATTGGCATGCGTTGGAAGCCACGGCCGCGCCGGCCCCCTGTGTGCCTGTGCCTGCCGAACACCCCTTATACGTGCTCTATACCTCGGGTACGACGGGTCAGCCAAAGGGCGTGGTGCGCGATACGGGGGGCAGTGTGGTCTCGCTGCTATGGAGTATGCGCAAGGTTTATGGCGTGGCCCCGGGCGACGTGTTTTGGGCGGCATCGGACGTTGGTTGGGTGGTGGGGCACTCCTATATCGTGTACGGCCCTTTGTTTAATGGCAGCACCTCCATCCTCTACGAAGGCAAGCCCGTGGGCACGCCGGATCCGGGGGCCTATTGGCGCGTCATTGCCGAATATGGTGTCAAGGTATTTTTTACGGCCCCTACGGCGTTTCGTGCCATCAAGAAGGAGGACCCCAACGGGGAATATTTGAAGCGCTACGATTTGAGCGGCTTCGAGACCCTGTTCTTGGCCGGCGAGCGCTGCGATCCAGACACTTTGGCGTGGGCGGAGCGGCAGCTCGGAGTCCCGGTTATCGATCATTGGTGGCAGACCGAGCTTGGTTGGCCAGCGTGTGCCAACTGTCGCGGTATTGAATTGTTGCCGGTAGTGCCCGGATCGCCCACCAAGCCGGTCCCTGGCTTCGTGCTCGAAGTGCTCGACACCACAGGCAAGCCGCTGCCCGCCGGAGAAATCGGTGCTTTGGTGTTGCGCTTGCCATTGCCGCCAGGAACCTTTACCGGGCTGTGGGGAAATCGAGAGCGTTTCGCCAAGGCGTATTTCACTAGCTTCCCCGGGTACTACGAAACGGGAGATGCCGGCTACATCGACGCTGAGGGCTACGTGTTCGTGATGGCACGGACCGATGACGTGATCAATGTCGCCGGACATCGATTATCGACCGGGGCCATGGAGGAGGTGCTTGCCGCGCATCCAGACGTGGCCGAGTGCGCAGTGATTGGCGTGGCCGATGCCATGAAGGGTCAGCTTCCGCTCGGCTTGCTGGTACTCAAGGACGGTGTGGCCCGCGATTCAGCGGAGATCTGTGCGGAAGCCATCGGACGGGTGCGCCAGCATATCGGGCCGGTGGCAGCTTTCAAACTGTGCGCCACGGTGGCCCGCCTGCCCAAGACGCGCTCTGGGAAAGTGTTGCGCGGCACCATGCGCGCGATTGCCGATGGCGAGCCCTGGAAGTTGCCAGCCACTATCGATGATCCCGCGACGTTAGCGGAGATCGAGGTGGCGCTGGCGGCTTTGGGTTATCCCGCGGGAGCCAATCGGTGAGGGGGGCGCCTGGGGAGTAGGGGGCGGCCTATATTAGGACCGATATTGATATAATGTATGATCCACTGATTTTTCTAGCTGCGCGTCGGTGCGGGCCTGCTAGGGTCTGTGCGCTACGGGGGTAGAGGTTGAAACCAACAAACATCCAGGATCCCGAATACTTTCATCGGGTGATCGACTGTCAGTACGCCTGCCCGGCCCATACGCCGGTACCGGAGTACATTCGGTTGATTGCGGCAGGGCGTTATACGGAAGCCTACCTAGTCAATTGGGAATCGAATGTTTTTCCGGGGGTGCTTGGCCGTACCTGTGATCGGCCCTGTGAACCCGCCTGTCGCCGTGGCCGGGTGGAAGAGGAGCCGGTGGCCATCTGCCGCTTGAAGCGGGTAGCTGCGGATAACAAAGCCGATATCCGTGATCGGTTGCCGGTGGTTCCCAGCACCAAAAACGGCAAGCGGATCGCACTGGTCGGCGCGGGGCCGGCGTCACTTACCGTGGCCCGTGATCTATTGCCTCTGGGCTATCACATCGACCTGTTCGATGAGCAGTACAAGGGTGGCGGTTTCATGCGCAGCCAAATTCCCTCCTTTCGGCTGCCTGAAGCGGTGTTGGATGAAGAGGTCGAGCGAATCCTCGATATGGGGGTTATCACCCATTTCAATCGTTATATCGATAGTCTCAAGAGTCTGCTGGATGAAAATTATGATGCTGTTTTCGTAGGTTCTGGCGCCCCGCGGGGCCGCGACCTGCCGAAATTGCCCGGCCGCGAGGCAGCGGACGCCGCCGTTCATATTGGCATTGACTGGCTCGCCAGCGTGGCCTTTGAGCACACCGCCAGTGTTGGTAAGCGAGTCATCGTCCTCGGTGGTGGCAATACGGCGATGGACTGCTGCAGGACCGCGCGTCGGCTGGGTGGCGAGGACGTCAAGGTCATCGTGCGCAGTCCCTTTGCCGATATGAAAGCGTCTCCCTGGGAAAAGGAAGACGCCATCGCGGAGGACATCCCCATCATCGACAACCACGTGCCCTTGGAATTCGTCGTCGAAGATGGTCGCCTGGTGGGCATGAGATTCGACCGTGTCGAGCCGCGTTATGACCAGTCCGGTAAGCGCTCTCTGGTTTCGACTGGCGAGGAACCGGTGTTTTACCCCTGTGACGAAGTGCTGATGGCGATCGGTCAGGAGAACGCCTTTCCTTGGATTGAGCGCGATTTGGGGATCGAGTTTGACCAATGGGATTTGCCAGCGGTGGATCGCGCGACCTTCCAGTCCACCAACCCCCGAGTGTTTTTTGGCGGAGATGCGGCCTTTGGGCCGGAAAACATCATTACTGCCGTTGCCCATGGTCACCAGGCGGCCATCTCGATCGATCGCTTTTGTCGCAAGGAAAATGTCGCTGAGCGGCTGCTGCCCGGTACCACGCTGATCACCCAGAAGATGGGGATTCACGAGTGGAGCTACGACAACGGTATCGAATCAGACCGGCGTTACAAGGTGCCTCATGCAGCGAAGGAAGTGGCCCTCAGGGACCGGCACATGGAGGTTGAACTGGGTTTCGATCGCGACATGGGGTACAAAGAGGCAGAGCGCTGTTTGAACTGCGATGTACAGACCTTGTTTACTGAAGCACTGTGCATCGAGTGTGACGCCTGTGTCGACATCTGCCCTACGGACTGCATCAATTTTCTGGCCAATGACCGCGATGAGGAAGCATTGCGCCAGGAGCTGCGGATTCCCGCGACCAATGCCGGGCAGCCACTGTACGTTTCGGAGAATCTCAAAACCGGACGAGCCATGGTCAAGGATGAGGATCTCTGCCTGCATTGCGGGCTTTGCGCTGAGCGGTGTCCGACCGCGGCGTGGGACATGCAGAAGTTTCTTTACCAAGTTACCAAGGCGGCACCCATCCTATGAAAGCGATCCAGGGCGTCAATGATTTTGTCATTCGCTTTGCCAATGTGAACGGTACGGGATCAGCCAGTGCCAATAACATGTTTGCAAAGGCGATCTTTCGGATGGGCATCCCAGTTAGCCCGAAAAATATCTTCCCATCAAACATCCAGGGGTTGCCCACGTGGTATGAAGTGCGAATTTCCGAGCGCGGATATACCGGGCGCCGGGGTGGCGTAGATGCCGTGGTGTGCATGAATCCGCAGAGCATGGCGAAGGATGTCCGGGAGATAGAGACGGGAGGCTATTGCATCTACGACAGCACCAAGCCGCTCGATCTGCGGCTGCTGCGCGATGACGTGAATTTCGTCGGCTTGCCGCTGACCGATATTTGTCGCCGGGAGTACAGCCAGGCACGGCAGCGCCAGCTGTTCAAGAATGTCATTTATGTGGGTGCCCTGGCGGCGTTGCTGGATATCGAGTTCGATGTGCTACGCGATTTGGTTGGCGAGCAATTTCAAGGTAAAGAAAAACTGATTGCCCCGAATGTGCACGCCCTGGAGTTGGGTTATCAGTATGCAATCGAGCATTTTGACTGCCCGCTCGGTATTCGTGTGGCACGTCGGGACGCAGTGGGCGGCAGAATTCTCATGGAAGGGAACACGGCATTGGCGCTCGGCGCTATTTATGGCGGTGCGACGGTAGCCGGGTGGTATCCGATCACGCCGTCGACCTCGGTGGTCGAGGAGTTCGAGAAATACTGCAATCGCCTGCGCATCGATCCGGGCAGCGGTTTGAAGAAATTTGCGATCGCGCAGGCAGAAGATGAGCTTGCGGCAATTGGCTTGGCTATCGGCGCCTGCTGGAACGGCGCGCGAGCGTTTACCGCGACATCGGGTCCAGGGTTGTCGCTGATGAGTGAATTTTTGGGGTTGGCCTACTTCGCCGAAGTGCCCGTAGTACTGTTCGATATCCAGCGTGCGGGGCCTTCCACAGGCATGCCGACCCGCACCCAGCAATCGGATGTGCTCGCCGCCGCTTATGCATCTCATGGCGATACTAAGCAAGTGCTCCTGTTCCCGGCGACGCCGCGGGAATGCTTCGACATGGGAGCGCTCAGCTTTGATTTGGCCGATCGCCTGCAGACCCCGGTGATTGTGCTTTCTGATCTCGACTTGGGAATGAATGACAACCTCAGTGAGCCGCTCGCCTGGGACGATGCCCGGGCCTACGATCGAGGCAAGGTGCTCACTGCCGCCGAGCTCGAAAACAGCGACGAGCGCTTTGGACGCTATCTCGACGTGGATGGTGACGGTATTTGTTACAGAACCTATCCGGGCACTCATCCCAGTCGTGGAAGTTTCTTCACCCGAGGCACTTCACGCGACGAGTACGCGGTCTATACCGAAGATGGTGAGGCCTATCGTCGCAATATGGAGCGCCTGCTGGTGAAATGGGAGACGGCCAAAGCCTTGGTGCCGGCTCCAGAGACGTATCCTGCCGTCGATGCTACGCCGGAGGGCGTGCTGTTTTTTGGCACGAGTACCGCTGCAGCGCTGGAGGCGCTGGATTTACTCGCCGAAGAGGGCATTGCGTTAGATGGGTTGAGAGTCAGGGCGTTTCCGTTCGGTCGAGAGGTCACGGATTTCATCGACGCGCATGACCGCGTTTTTGTCGTGGAGCAAAATCGCGATGGTCAACTGCGCAAGCTGTTGATTGCCGAGTGCGATATCAATCCGGGAAAGCTCCGCGCGGTCAATTGCTTTGACGGCATGCCGATCACGGCGAGGTTCATTCGCGATGCCATACGTTCAGGCGTGGGTGGCGGTCAGGTAGTACCGCTGCGGCGGCAGTCCAGAGGAGGCCAATCATGAGCTATATCCGCCCAGAGTTCCGGCACCCCAAGCTGCCGGCCAACGAGCTGGGTTTTACCCGCAAGGATTACGAGGGGGCACTGTCCACGCTCTGTGCGGGTTGCGGCCACGATTCGGTCAGTGCGGCGATCATTGAGGCGTGTTTTGGTTTGGCGATTGAGCCACACCGGGTGGCCAAGGTGTCCGGGATCGGTTGTTCCTCCAAGACGCCGACTTATTTTCTTGGCAACTCCCACGGTTTCAATTCGGTCCACGGGCGTATGCCATCGGTCGCGACCGGCGCCAATTTGGCGAATCGGGAGATGATTTATATCGGGGTGTCTGGTGACGGTGACACGGCATCAATCGGCCTTGGACAGTTTGCCCACGCCACGCGCCGCAATCTGAACATGGTTTACATCGTGGAGAATAACGGGTGTTACGGCTTAACCAAGGGGCAGGATTCTGCCACTGCGGATGTGGGGTCGGCCAGCAAGAAGGGCGAGCCCAACCCCTACGAATCGATTGACCTCTGCACACTGGCGCTACAGTTGGGGGCCACCTACGTCGGGCGCAGTTTTTCCGGCGACAAGGCGCAGTTGGTCCCGCTGATCAAGGGGGCGCTCGCGCACAGTGGTTTTGCTTTTATCGACGTGATTTCGCCGTGCGTTACCTTCAATGACACTGCGCGTTCGACCAAAAGTTACGATTATGTCCGTGAACATGTGGAGGCGACCGGCAAATTGGATTTTGTGCCGGTGCGCAAAGAAATCACCGCAGATTACGAGCCCGGCTATACCCAGGAGGTGACCCTCCATGATGGCTCGGTTATTCATCTCTATAAGAGCGGGGACGGTTCTGTCCGCGATCGAAATGGCGCTTTACGGGCGATTGCAGATCACCGTCAGCAGGGGCGCATACTCACCGGACTGCTCTATGTAGATCCCGATAGCCAAGAGTTGCATCGTACCCTGGGCACAGTAAAGACGGCGCTGCGCGACCTCGACGTGCCGGATTTATGCCCCGGCGTGAAGACGCTGGAAAATATCAATAACAGTTTCCGTTAGCATCCTCCGGCGGCCGTAGGCCCCTACAGGCCGCCTACTAAACCCTTCCCAAGCATCCCCCGCCGGGTCGCCGGCGCCGGGGTCGTGATCCCGGATTGTGCATGCCGGCCATCGGCTGTAAGAACATGCCGTTGGGTATTGGCTTGCTGTACCCTGCGCTAACCCAAATTCATAGGTCAATAGCTTGACATTGCCGTCTCATGGGCATAGCGTTCGAATTACCTGATCCATAAACCATAATAATCGGGGGTATAGCTGTGAAGAATGGTCGTTTTTCTTCCGAGCAACACACGGCAATTTTTGGCCCAAGAGGGGGCTCCTACCGACCCAATCCACTCGCCCTCGGCGTAGGGGTGGCGGTCCTGGCGCTGGCCGCCGCGCCGGCAAGTGCCTTCCGGATCGATTTCAATGATCCCGAGATCGATGCCTACCTAGATAGCACGGTCACCGTGTCCACTGCGATGCGGACGCAGAGTGCGAAGCATCCGACCTTTAGCGCCAGCGGCAACTGGAATGTCTTCAACGACGCGGGCGATATCTATAGCACCCCGTTCACCTATCTCGGTGAGTTTGGCATCTCCAAAGGGGATTACGGGTTCTTTACTCGCTTCAAGTATCTCTACGACTACACCCTGAACTCCAAAGATTGCGATAACTGTTTCGGGCGCACCCCGGGTGGCACCCTAGATGGGGTTCCCGACGGCGCTCAGGATGCAGCCAACAAGTTCTCGTTGCTCGATGCCTTTGTCTATGGCAACTGGACGCTGGGCGATCGGGCGCTGTCGGCGCGGGCCGGTAAGCAGGTCATCAGTTGGGGTGAGAGCAACATCATGGGCGGCGGTATTTCCACCGTGCAAAGCCCGGAGGATGTCAACGGTCGCGTTACCCCAGGTGCTGAGGTGAAGGAGCGATTGCTTCCCCAAGAGCTATTGTGGGTTGGCTATGACATTACCGATAACTGGAATGTCGAAGCCTACTATGTATGGAACTGGCGGCCGAGCACCTTCATTTCCGTCGGTACGCTGTTCAGCCCCTTTGACTTCCTGGGGCCAGGCTTCAATCCGGATTTGAGCGTTCCTGGCGTGGAATACCGCGGCCACGACTATGCTGACCGCGGTGGCCAGTGGGGTCTGGCGACGCGTTTCATCATCGAAAGCCTGAACTGGGCCGAGCTGGGCGTGTATTGGGTGCGCAGTCACAGCTTCATTCCGTACTTGGAGGCTAATTTTGACCCCACCAGCCCCATGGGACCGAGCGGCCTGACGTACCAATCCGTCTACGCGGAGGATCAGAACACCTACGCGATCTCCTTGGGTGGCGAGTTGGGCACCACCGGGATGTCCTTTGGTACGGAAATCAACTTGCGTGAAAACTTTAGCGATACGCGTCAGTGCCAGAACATTTTCGGCCTAGGCGGCGCGGTATTCGGCAATCCAGATCTCACGCCAGTTGTGCCCGGCTGTGATATCGGGGCCTCCAACACCTGGATGTGGCTCGGCAACCTCGTCAGCGCGAGCGGCGGTGGTCCATTCGGCGCGGATCGGCAGATTTATGTGTTCGACTTTGCCCTGTCCTGGATCGACGATCTGGATCATGGTGATCTGACTGATCGTCGTAATCTCACACCGGTGAGCGCGGCAGCGGCAGCGGCAGCAGATCCGGCGCGGGCGGGTAACACCAGTGCTCAGGCTGGCACCATTGTGGATCCGGGCCGCTTCAAGGGCGTGGACGCTCTGGACCGTCCGATCACTCCCTTTGCCTGGGGCTATACCGCGGTAGCCTCCTATGAGTACAACAACCTGTTCTGGAATCTGAACGTGAAGCCGCGGTTCGTATTTGCCCACGGTGTAGAAGGCTATACGCCTTTTACCAGTGGCGCCTTGGTGGAGAACCAGCGAACCGCAGTGGTCGGGGTGACCTTCGAGTATTTGAGCTCGACTTCTCTGGATATCGCGCATACCTGGTGGCTGGGGACAGCCGGGGTATGGGATGACCGGGACAACATCGCGATCACCTTCAAATACAGTTTCTGAGGAAGTTTGTAATGTCTATGCATAAGCAAATCGCGGGCGCTACCAGCGCCCTGGTGTTGGGGCTGGCCATGGCGCACGCTGCGTTGGCCCAGGACGTCAACGAAAAGCCGACCCCTGCCGAGCTGGCCAAGCTCGGCCTGGAGGGCACCGAACTGACTCCGGCTGGCGCCATTCGCGCCGGCAATGCCGATGGCACCATCCCGGCTTGGAAAAATGAACCCTTGCCGGTACCTCCCGGATTCGAGCCCGGTACCTTCCACCCGGACCCCTTTGCCGATGATCAGGTGTTGTTCACCATCACCGCAGAGAACTACCAGGAGCACGCCGAACGCCTGACGCCTGGTCAGCGAAAGATGTTCGAGACCTACCCAGACTACTTCATGAACATTTACCCGACCCGACGTAGCGCGGTGTTCAAGCCCCATATCTATGAGGCGGCGCTGAAGAACGCGGGGCAGGCGACCATCGAGATCTCCACCAAATATCCAGGATTGGTGGGTTTCAACAACGCCCGCAATTCCTGGGCCTTCCCCATTCCGAAAAACGGTGAGCAGGCGCTGGTCTCCTTCCTGACTCGTCCCGTACAGCCGTGGAAGGATAGCTGGGACAATATTGCGCCGGTAACGAGCAGCGGCGCCTACGAGGTGAATAAGCTGTCGGTACAACAACACTGGCCCTACAGCGATCTGGAGAATTCCTGGGACAACGCGGACTATGATCCTACCTCTGGTGGTGCGGGCCTGAAGTATTACCAGACCACGACGGCGCCGGCGAAACAGGCTGGACAGGTGGTTCTGGCTCGTGACCCAATCAGCTTCGTGAATCAGTTCCGGCAGGCTTGGAGTTACAGCCCGGGACAACGCCGAGTCAAACGCGCTCCGCAGATCGTCTACGACAACCCGCTGACCTCGAGCGACGGCCTGGCCACGACGGATCAGAAGTTCGGGTTCAACGGCCCGAACGATCGCTTCGATTGGACGCTGGAAGGCAAGGCAGAGATTTACGTGCCCTACAATTCCTACAAGCTCCACTCCGGCGATCTCAAAGTCAGTGACATCATTACGGAAAAAGGTCGCCTCAATCAGAACTTGGCACGTTACGAGTTACACCGGGTCTGGAAACTCAAGGGAACGCTCAAGGACGGCACCACCCATGATTATGGCACTCGGATAATGTATCTCGATGAAGATAGCTGGTGGTACGTGCTGGGTGATCACTATGATCGTCGTAACGAACTGTGGCGGTTGTACGAGCTGCACCCGGTAATGTATCAAGATGTCGGCTTCATGGACTCCACGATCGAGAATCAGTACGACATGCAAGCTGGTCGCATGGTTATTCTGGGTCTGGATAACGAAGACGGCGCACCGAAGTTCGATTTCCGGGGGAGTGATGATTACTTCACCCCAGGCGAAATTCGGCGGCGAGGCATCCGCTGATTGACTATCAAGCACGGGCCGGATCCTGTTGGGATCCGGCCCTTGTTCGATCAGGGGAGAGGTGTAGGGGCTGGCTCTGATGGGCGGGCTGGTATAGGCTTGACCCGCGTCGCCAGGATGGATGTGAACTGGCAAGACGCAGATAACGATAACAATCAAAAGAGGCCAAACGGCATTTCTTCTTTTTGTTTTTCAAGCATCAGGTTGTCGGTTTCTTCGGATCATCGGCCATGGGGTCGGTTTGGGTTCGGGCGTTCGGTCGCCCGGCTGATTCTGAGCGAGAAAGGGCGCGAGGAGCTTGTCGAGCGATGAATGCGATATTCAAAGAATTTCTAAAATCGATTGCGCTGTTGGCTATCGGTTTGACAGCGGTAACCGCTGTCGCCGAAACCGCCAATGG
>JBFHML010000035.1:0-26220 GCA_041594335.1 Porticoccaceae bacterium | reverse complement strand
GGCGATGCCGTGTCGGCGTGCTACTTCATTCGCGGTCGCCGGCATGAGTTGCATTAAACCTCGCGCACCGGCTGGAGAGACGGCATCGGCGCGAAACGCGCTTTCTTGTCGCGCTACCGCCAGTGCGAGGGGGAGCGGTAGCGCGTTACGAGCCGCCTGAGCCGAGAAGCTGTCCTGGTGTACGACAGGAAACCGGGTATCTAGGTCATCCCAACGGCTGGCTTTGACCATTGCCAGAATCGCTTGATAGTGCCACCCCCAGCGATGCGCCAATTGGCCGGCGAGATCCCATTCGGTTTCACTCAGTTCGCGTGTGGCCCGCCACCATTCGCGGGCGGCGTCCAGTTCCTGGCCGTGATGGAGTAGCTCCCGTACGCGTAGAAAAGCTGGTCGCGCCGCCAGGGCCTGGATATCGACTCGGTTGGGTGGTGTCGTACGCTGAAGCATCCGATATTCGCGGCGTAACCAATCGCTGGCGAGAAAGCCGTAGTAGCTGCGTTGTTGAGCGAGTTCGGCGAAGAGCGGTTCGCTCCGCTGTCGGTCTCCGCCAGCGAGCTCCGCGGTTCTGGCGCGCCAATACTGCCATTCCGGTTCTTTTTGCAAAGTGACGGGTAAAGCGGCGATTCCGGTATATGCGCCCGACCAGTCGGCGCCGGCGAGGCGCTGCCGGAGCAGCCATTCATGAAAGCTGTCATCCAGCAGCGCGGCGTCGCTGGCGACCAACTCGGCAAGCAGTGCCTGATCCCGTTGCTCGTGGAGGCCACGCGCTATGGCGCCGACGATCTGGCTGCCGGCGGCAGCACCAAAGTCCCTCTGTTGCGCATAGTGGCGCCAATGGCGCAGCGTTGCGGCGGCATCTGAACGCGCGGCGCGCTGCAGTGCGAGCCCGATCAGTGTGGTCGCCTCGGGATCGGACTCGGGAAATAAGTCGTAATCGCCGAGCAGCTTCGGATCCCGATAGAGCGCCAAGTAACGGTCCGCCAGGTTCCGCCGCGACGGTGAATCCAGCTTAGGTCGCAGGTAGCGTGCCAGGCGCAACTCTCCGGCGCGCACTGCTTTGGTAAAGCGCTGCCAGGCGATTTCTTCGGAGATGGCGCCCTCGCGTTCCAGCAATGCGAACAGCGGATCACATGCGTCGGGCTGGGAACGGGCAACATTCCATAGCGTGAGGCCGGCGGCCAGCGCCGCGCGGCGCTCTCCTGCGTGAAAACGGGCTTCCTGATACCGGCACTGTTGACCAGTGCCGGCCAGCGGTGCCCGATAATACTGGAGAAATGCCGACCAATTGCGGCGCGTATAGAAGTCCTCGAGCAGGCGATCGCGCAACCGGTTGGCTAGCGGCATATCGCCGTAGCGGCCGAGAAAATCGTCGATACGTTGGGGGGCGGCAGCGTACGAGAGGTTGCGTAGGTGCTCGAATTCCAGATAGGGGTGCAGTGGGTACTCCCGCAACTGCTCGGCGAGCCGCGCGAAGGTAGCGCGCTCGCCTGCGTCCCAGGCCGAGCGCGCGGTGCGATAGAGGTGGCGCTGGCGCTCCAGTGCTTCGGCAGGTTCGGCGACACAGGGCTTGGCGCCGACGAATATTCCGATCGCGAACAGCACCATCGCGGCGATGCTTGCGCCGATCGCAGAATGTATCTGCAGAGATCGCATCACCGGTGACTGCCCTCGGGCTCTTCAGTGTTGGGATTTCTCGGGTTGGATCCGAACGGCAAGCACGTCGCAGGTCGCACCGTGAAGGACGCCGTTGGCGGTGGAGCCGAAAATGAGCGTGAGGCCGTGGCGACCGTGGCTACCGACCACGGCCAGATCGACGGCGTTTTCTCGGGCAAAACGGTGCATTTCATGGGCGGGCTGGCCGATGAGGACATGGCACTGTGCGCGGTCGAAACCGTTCTCTGTGGCGAGCGCGAGCAGGCGTTCTCGGGCCTGCTCTTCGAGTTTAACCTGCAATTGCCCGAGGTCCATGGGAATGTCTCCACCATAGGCGAAGGAAAGCGGCTCTTGGACATGAATCAAAGACACCCGGGCGTCGCTTTCACCGAGCAGCTCTTGGACTCGATGCATCACTTGTCGTGACTCCGGCGACAGGTCGAGACCCACCAGCACGTGCTTGTACACCGTCACGCAGCTTCTCCGCGCCTCTTTAAGATCGGCAGTGTAGCGGCTTGGTAAGGTGGCGCAATAGGGGTGGCGATCGACGGAATATCCGCAACCTGGGTTGACCCTTGGCCATCGACCCCTTATATATGCTCGCCTTCATCGGGTAGGGTTGCCGTAAATTCATCCAGTGATGTGGCAGGTTTAATGGGTAAGTCATTGGTTATTGTGGAGTCGCCTGCAAAGGCGAAAACCATCAACAAGTACCTAGGCAAGGACTTCGTGGTGAAGTCCAGCGTGGGACATATCCGTGATCTGCCTACCGGAGGGAGCGCAAAGACCGCTGCTACCGGTAAGCGAGACGGCGGCAAAAAAGCATCTGAAGACGTGGAAGCCCGCCGTCGCCAACAGTTGGTCCGGCGCATGGGAATCGACCCGGATCAGGGCTGGCGCGCCGATTATCAAGTGCTGCCCGGCAAGGAAAAGGTCGTCGACGAACTCAAAAAGGCCGCGCGCGCCGCAGATGCCATCTATCTGGCGACGGACTTGGACCGTGAGGGAGAGGCAATCGCTTGGCATTTGCGCGAGCTGATCGGTGGTGACGAGGATCGCTTTCGACGAGTGGTTTTCAATGAGATAACCCAAAAAGCGATTCGCGAGGCCTTCGCGCAGCCCGGTGATCTGGATCTGAATCGGGTCAAGGCCCAGCAGGCGCGACGCTTCCTAGACCGTGTAGTCGGTTTTATGGTGTCCCCGCTCTTGTGGGAAAAGGTGGCTCGCGGCCTATCGGCCGGTCGGGTGCAATCCGTAGCGGTCAAGCTCATCGTCGAGCGCGAAAAAGAGATTCGAGCATTTACGCCGGAAGAGTATTGGACACTGCATGCCGATCTCGCCAAGGACAGCGGGGAGAACGCACGCTTTGAGGTGCGCAAGGTTGCTGGAAAGAACTATCGTCCCACGAGCCGTGCGGAATCGGAGGGCTTCGTTCAGCAGTTGCAATCGGCAACATTCCGGGTCACTGCGCGCGAGGACAGCCCGACGCAGAGTAGGCCGCCGGCGCCTTTTACGACCTCGACTTTGCAGCAAGCGGCCAGCACTCGGCTGGGTTTTGGCGTCAAGAAGACCATGACGCTAGCGCAGCGCCTGTATGAGGCCGGCTATATCACGTATATGCGTACGGATTCGACCAATCTCAGCGCGGACGCGGTTTCCGCCTGTCGCCAGTTGATCCAGACCCAATATGGGGGCGACTACCTGCCACCGCAGCCCAACCGATACAGTTCGAAGGCTGGGGCTCAGGAAGCGCACGAAGCCATTCGGCCATCGGCGGTCGAAGTATCGGAAGGCGACCTCGGCGGCGTGGATGCCGATGCCCGCCGCTTATATCAGATGATCTGGCAACAGTTTGTCGCCTGCCAGATGACGCCGGCGCGCTTCACCAGTACCACTGTCACGGTCGCTGCTGGTGACTATGAATTGCGCGCGCGTGGACGGTTAACGGTGTTCGACGGCTTCTTGCGCGCGATACCCGCGTTGCGCAGCAAGGACGACGTTGAGCTGCCCGAGTTCGCGACCGATGAAATGCTGCGCTTGTGTGCGCTGCATCCACAGCAGCATTTCACCAAACCGCCGGCTCGTTTTACCGAAGCGAGCTTGGTTCGAGAGCTGGAAAAGCGGGGAATCGGCCGCCCATCCACCTATGCGGCCATCATCTCTACCATCCAAGAGCGCGGTTACGTGCGCCTCGAGAGCCGGCGCTTCCATGCGGAAAAGATTGGCGACATCGTCACCAGTCGGCTTGAAGAGAGTTTTGCCGATCTCATGGACTACGGTTTTACGGCTAACCTGGAAGGCGAGCTAGATCGTATCGCCGAGGGCGATATCGACTGGCGAGAGGTGTTGGACCGATTTTACGAAGGTTTTACCGAGAAGCTGACTCGGGCCAAGTCCAATGCCGGCGGCATGCGCCCCAATGCCGTGGTGGAGACAGAAGTTCCTTGCCCCCAATGCGGCCGCGCGATGCAAATTCGCACCGGCAGCACGGGTGTGTTTCTCGGCTGTTCGGGATACTCGCTGCCGCCCAAGGAACGCTGTAAGGGAACCCGCAATCTCATCTCCGATGACGAGGTCGTACCTGTCGGTGCCGACGACGAGGCGGAGTCGCGGCTGTTGTTGCATAAACGCCGTTGCGCGCGTTGTAACAGCGCTATGGATGGCTACCTGATCGATGAGAAAACGCGCATTCATATCTGTGGCGCCAGCCCCGATTGCCCCGGCTACGAGCTAGAGACGGGCACTTTCCGTATCAAAGGATACGAGGGCCCGGTAATCGAGTGCGACAAATGTGGCAGCGACATGCAGCTCAAAACGGGCCGGTTTGGGAAGTACTTTGGCTGTACCGCCAGCGACTGCACCAATACTCGAAAGTTACTACGCAACGGCCAGCCCGCTCCCCCCAAAACACCGCCGGTGCCTATGCCCGAGCTTCGGTGTGAGAAAGTTGAGGATCACTATGTCTTGCGCGATGGCGCAGCGGGTATTTTTCTGGCGGCCAGCCAATTTCCGAAGCATCGAGAGACCCGTGCCCCGCTGGTCGAAGAGTTGTTGCCGCATGCGGATGAGATCGATGCCAAGTATCAGTATCTCCTGCAGGCGCCGCCCCGAGATCCTGACGGCAATCCCGCAGTGATCCGGTTCAGCCGCAAGACGGGCACCCAGTATGTGCAGACGGAAATCGAAGGCAAAGCCACCGGGTGGCGCGCTGATTTCCATGAGGATCGATGGGTGATTTCCGACAAGCGCAAGTGAGCTCGGCATATCAAATCCGGGGGGGCGCTGTTATACTGGCTGCGAAATTGCGCAATGGTGAGTAGATGGCATCCTCCCTTTACGAAATCATCGAGCTTCCTAGCGGCGAATTTGCCTTGCAACGCTCCGGGGAAGAGGGCGAACCGCTGGTGCGTATCGAGTTTTCGGAGGAGGCCCGTGTCTATCTGCTCGACGCGGGGCTGGACGTGGCACGCGCCATGATCGATGCCGGCATCGAGGCCATTGAAAAACTCGGCGCAGAAGGGGGGTTCGAGGGCCCGGGTAACGCTGGGGAGCGGACATTACACTGAACCTCGATCGGCACCGCTCGCCGTCGCGCCACCCCAGCCCCCAGGCTGTCAAGTCGAACGATCGCGGATCAGACCGACACTGACGCCAACGATAGAAAAGCTTTGCGTCTCGAGATCCACCACGATCGGAGCGAATGCGGGATTTTCCGGCAGCAGGCGAAGTTGCGCCGTATTTGCCGTCCTGCGCAGCCGCTTTACCGTGACCTCGTCATCGATTCGGGCGACGACGATGTCCCCATCATTTGCCGTATCGACTTTGCGTACTGCCAGAAGATCTCCGTGATGAATCCCGGCATCGCGCATGCTGTCCCCGTGGATGCGTAACAGGTAGTCCGCTCTCGGGCTGAACAGTTGCGGTGCGACGGGACAGTAACCCTCGAGCTGTTCGGCGGCTAACAGCGGATTCCCGGCCGCCACTCGACCCACGATGGGGAGTCCGTCCGGCACTTCTACCAAGCGTAGTCCGCGCGATGTGCCGGGGATCAGTTCAATCGCACCCTTGCGGGCTAGAGCGCGCAGATGCTGCTCTGCGGCGTTGGCCGAACGAAACCGAAAATGCTCGGCAATTTCCGCCCGGGTTGGCGGATAGCCATATTGCTCTTGATAGTCCCGAATATGGGAGAGGATCTGCTCTTGGCGCTTGGTGAGTCGAGCGGCCGGCATGGTGTTCACCGCGATGGTGGGATACTGTGATTATAAACACGGGTAGAGTGGGTGTGCGATCATGCAGTGGAGCCCGCAACAGGTCTAGTCGATGGACGAAAGCAAATTACCCGAAGCTTGGCGCGTATTGCGTATTCAGTCGGAGCTGGTCGATGGAATCGAGTCTTTGAACAAGCTTCGGGGGGCCGTGACGGTATTCGGCAGTGCGCGTCAGCTGGAAGGCAGTCATTGGTACGAATCCGCCCGCAAGCTGGGCGAGCTCCTCGGCGCAGAGAACATTCCCGTTATTACCGGCGGTGGGCCTGGGATCATGGAGGCCGCAAATCGCGGTTGTTTCAGTACGCCGGCCGATACGGTGGGGCTCAATATCCACTTGCCGGAGGAACAACGACCGAATG
Organism: Porticoccaceae bacterium; assembly: GCA_041594335.1. GTDB lineage: Bacteria > Pseudomonadota > Gammaproteobacteria > Pseudomonadales > Porticoccaceae > JAGPUQ01. The sequence goes on along the minus strand of JBFHML010000035.1, from coordinate 19,940 downwards.
CCTATCAGGACATCGCGTTGTACTTTCGGTATTTCTTCGTCCGCAAGTTCATGTTCGTCAAATACGCCATCGGGTTCGTGATCTATCCCGGCGGGTTCGGCACCCTCGATGAGCTATTCGAGGCGCTCACCTTGGTGCAGACGGGCAAGGTGCGGCCGTTTCCCATCGTGCTGGTAGGCAGCAGCTATTGGCAGGGATTATTGGAATGGATGGAGCAGATCATGCAGGAGAGCGCCTGTATCAACGAGCACGAGCTGAAGTTGATCACCTTGGTTGATACGGCGGAGGAGGCGGCTGCCGTGATTCTCCATCATGCCCGCATGCTGGAAGCGCAATTGCTTTCCGAATGAGCCCGTTTCAGTATTCGTCGTATCCGGGAAAGCCGTCGGCGTCGAGGTCATCATTGAACGGATCGTCCCAGGATGGATCCCGGCGACCGGTATCCTCTTCATCCATGGCCAGATCCTCGAGCTCTTTGAGATCATCCGGTGGCTCGGCCGGTAGCAGCACCATCTGGGCCCAGGTTTCCAGATCGATCTCACTGATATCGCCATCGACATACTGGATGGCGATACCGCCGCCGTGTTCATCGATCGCCACCACCTCGAAAATGTCGTCTTCGGCGACGTCTTGGTACCAGTTGCCGATTACCGGTTCGCGCTTCGCCATGCGGGCAATTTCTCCGGTTGGGTCGGTTCCAAGCTACCATCGCAGCCGATGCTTGCCTATAGAAGCAGGCTCTCGTGCCGCACACGGTGTCGCAAAGCGAGGTGCCGTCGTCGGCCTTCTGACTTCCTAACCTGATGATCGTACAGAGAAAAATCGACCCCGCTCGCTTTTTATTCCGATTGCTTCAGGAAATTCCGTTGTTCAAAGAATAAAATTGTCTAAAAATCCCCGGGGCATTGAGCTCACTGGGAATGGGGCGTCATCGTCGCGATAGAAGTGGGAGAGGCCATGATACGAGGTGCATTGTGAGCGTGGAGCCCGGACCCGTGATGCTGGATCTTATGGGGCCGACGCTGTGCGCAGAGGAGCGCGATTTATTGCGCCACCCACTCGTTGGCGGCGTGATTTTTTTTGACCGCAACATCGCTTCGCGGGAGGCCTTCGCGGATCTGGTTGCCGCGGTCCGCACGGTGCGCCCGGAGTTGCTGCTGGCGGTAGACCAAGAGGGCGGTCGAGTTCAGCGCATGCGAGACGGTTACACTCGATTACCGTCGATGCAGCGCCTCGGATGTGCCGTCGAGGAAGATGCCGAGCGGGGCAGTGCTCTCTGTCGCGACCTTGGCTGGTTGCTGGCCAGCGAAGTATTGGCCACTGGGTTGGATTTCAGCTTTACACCAGTGCTTGATTTGGATTGGGATCAGTGTGCCGTGATAGCTGCACGCGCCTTTCACCAGGTGCCTGAAATTGCCATCTTGGCGGCGCGCGAGTTTATCGCCGGGTTGCATGAGGCCGGCATGGCGGCGACCGGCAAACACTTTCCCGGGCATGGCGGGGTCGCCGGCGACAGTCATCTGGAAACACCGGTTGACGCACGATCCCTTGCCGACATTCGCGCACGGGATTTACGCCCGTTCGTCGAGCTTGGCGAGATACTGGACGCGATCATGCCGGCACACATTATCTATCCGGCCGTGGATCCGCTGCCGGCGGGGTTTTCTCGGTTTTGGTTGCAGGAAATACTACGCAATGAGATCGGCTTTCAGGGTGCGATTTTTAGCGACGACCTCGCCATGAAAGGCGCTGATGCCGTTGGCAACTATGCCGATAAGGCCCGGGCGGCGTTGGCCGCCGGCTGTGATATGTTGCTGATTTGCAATGATCGCCCGGGCGCGCTGGAGGTAATCGCCGCGCTCGATGGTAGCTTGGATCTCCCCGCTAACCACGGACGCCTGGCGCAGATGCGTGCGCGCCAGCGACTCGACTGGGCATCGCTTCTTCGCAACGATCGGCGCGCTGCCGTCGCGGCGGGGCTGGAGCAGTTATAGCGTATGCGCGGACCCGTGTTCACCCAGAGCATCGGCATTATCGGTGGCGGTGGGCTACAACGTTTGGCGCCCCTGCAGGTGACCGAGGAGATCGTGCTGGAGACTCCCTGGGGGTCGCCTTCAGCGCCCTTGCAACGCGGCGTTTTGGCTGGCAGAGAAGTTTTCTTTCTCGCTCGCCATGGTGCTGAGCGAGCCATTCCGCCACACCTCGTCAACTATCGCGCCAACATTGCGGCCCTGGCTACGGTAGGCGTGCGGCGGATCTTTGCCTGCAATACGGTGGGCGGTCTGCGCCCCGCTTTCAAGCCGGGCTCGCTGGTGGTTCCACATCAACTCATCGATTACACCTGGGGGCGCGCAGCGAGTTATTGGGATGATGCCGATCAACCGCCAATGCATATCGACTTTACCCAACCCTATGACAGGGAGGCGCGCACCTGCCTCATTCAGGCTGCGGCGGAGGCAGGTCTCGAAGTTTTTCCCTGGGGAATTTATGGCGTCACCCAGGGCCCGCGGTTGGAAAGTGCCGCCGAAATCCGTCGGTTGCGTGGTGATGGCTGCGACTTGGTAGGGATGACCGGCATGCCCGAAGCTGCGTTAGCGCGCGAGAAAGGCCTTGGCTACGCTTGCCTCGCCGTGGTAGTCAACCCTGCGGCCGGGACAAGCGCGGCGGGGATTGATCTCCGCACGGTGACCGCAACGGGCGCCGCGGCAAGCGTTGACGTCGTTCGGCTACTGGCCCACGCCGTCACCGCAGCGTATTGACTTGATCGGCACCTGGCAGATTCCGCTGGATTGGGGCATCGGTGCGTTGGCGCTGAGCGCTTTCCTTTCTTCCACCCTATTGCCCGGCAGCTCTGAGATCGTTCTCATTGCGCTGCTGAAACAAGGGTTGTGGTCGCCCTCAGCGTTGTTATGGACCGCCTCGGTAGCCAATACCCTGGGAGGCTTGACCACCTATGGCCTGGGGCGATTGGCGGCTGCGGGATGGAGCCGCCGCGGCGTACCGGATGCCGGCGCATTGGCGAGAATGCGTCGCTGGGGCTATCCCGCTCTTTTGTTTTCCTGGGCACCCCTGATCGGGGATGCTTTGTGTGTCGCTGCCGGTTGGCTGCGTCTGCATTGGATATACACGGCGTTGTTGCTGTGGGTCGGGAAATGGTTGCGGTATGCCATCGTGTTGTGGCTGGTGCAATGAAAGGTCGGGCACAGCGACGCTGGATGCGTTACTACTGGTTGTTGGTCGCAGTGTTGTCAGGCGGGTTGATCTGGGGGTACACAGCCTATAGTTTCCGGGGCGATTACCTTCAGCCGGCCACGTTTGCGTACCCTGGGGACGTACGAGTTCTCTGTCCGAAAGGTCGTGGCGAAGTGGTGGATGATGCCGCGCGACAGACGTCCAAGGGGATTCATTTCCGCGTTACGACCCCCCGAAACTATCGGTCCGAAGTCGCTCATCCCCTGCTTGTGGTGTTTGCGCCCGCCGGATTCAACGAATGGCTCAGCGAGCGCTTCACCGGTCTCACGGGACCCGCGACCGCTCGAGGGTTTGTTGTGGCCTATGTCCGCAGCGTGCCGTTGGGGTATGAGGCGCTTCGAGCGCTCGCACAGGTACCCGAGGATCTGGCTGCCGAGTGGTGTATCGACCCCGCTCGGATTGCCTATACCGGGCACTCCGATGGCGGTACGGTCAGTAATGCGGTGGCAGCCCTGCCTGGACTGGCGATCCATCCGGCCGTTATTGCCCCCAGCGCGATGGGCATGCGGGCGGCGGACATGAGCGAATTTTCCTGTCCGGAAGCGGTTGCTGTGATGTTGATGCATAACCTTCAGGATGGGCATTTTCCGGATTATGGGCCGGGCGTTGCGCGCTGGTGGGCGGCCTGCAACCGCTGCGCGGACGGCCGTGGGCCGACGCCTTATCCCCATTGTGAGGCCTTCGAAGGTTGCGCCGCTCCAACACTATTATGTCGCGCGCCGGGCAATCACGCCCATTGGCCAGGATTCGATCACAACCTGATCGACTTTTTGGCCGAGTCTTCGCAGGGCGCTGGGGATGAGGCGGCAACGGAGTGAAAGGCCGCTGCGTTGATGCATCGTTCCGGCCGGACAGCGGCGCAAACAAGTCGCCGTGCCTAGCTGAGTTTCAGAAAAAAGGAAGGAATGGTGCCCAGGAGAGGACTTGAACCTCCACGACCGTAAGGCCACTAGCACCTGAAGCTAGCGTGTCTACCAATTTCACCACCTGGGCAGTCGATGAAATCCGCGGTCAGCTCCGCGGGAGCCGCACTCTACTGATCGCCCCGGACCTTGTCAATCCGTCATACTGCGCGCAGCTATGGGTTGTGTGCCGCTGCGCGCCCGAGTATAGGAGTTGAAACACATGGGAAACAGACACCTTCGTGCGGATCCACATGCCGGACGAGAGGCCGCGAAATACGAGCGGCCGATTCCCAGCCGGGAGTACATCTTGGAGCAGCTATCTGCCAGTACCGGGCCTCTCAGCTATGAGGAGCTCTGTGGCCTCCTCGCGCTGGATGACGACGCTGCCCGCGAAGCGCTGCGACGGCGATTACGCGCCATGGTTCGCGACGGCCAGTTAGTCGAGAATCGCTCCGGGGGCTATGGTGTGCTGGATAAGATGAACCTGGTGAAAGGCCGGGTTTCCGGGCATCCAGAAGGCTACGGGTTCGTGATTACCGGTGGTGGGGAGCCCGATATCTTCCTTTCCGGTCGCCAGATGCGTCGGGTAATGAGCGGCGATCAAGTCGTGGTGCGCATCGCCGGTCTCGACCGTCGTGGACGCCCGGAAGGATCGATTGTCGAAGTCCTCGAGCATGGCACGCGGGAGCTTGTGGGGCGCTTCTTCACGGAAGGTGGCATCCATTTTGTGCGCCCGGACAACCCATCGATGACCCAGGACGTTCTGGTTGCCGCGGAAGATACGGGTGGTGCCCGTGCCGGCCAAATGGTGCTGGTAGAGATCACCCGCCACCCGTCGCGACACAGCCAAACTGCTGGTCGTATCTCGCGTGTACTGGGCGAGCACCTGGCGCCAGGGATGGAAATTGAGGTCGCCATACACAATTTCGCGCTTCCCCACTTGTGGTCCGGGCCCATTCAGCGGCAGGTGGACAAACTGCCATCCCGCGTTCGCACCACAGAATGTCGGGGCCGGTTTGATCTGCGGGAGTTGCCGCTGGTCACGATCGATGGCGAGGATGCCCGCGACTTCGATGATGCCGTGTACTGTCAGCGCTTGCGTTCTGGGAACTGGCGGCTGCTGGTGGCAATCGCGGATGTCTCACATTACGTCTCGGTGGGCTCCGCACTGGACGAGGAGGCTTGGCGGCGCGGCAATTCGGTATATTTTCCAGGTCATGTGGTCCCCATGTTGCCGGAGGCGCTGTCCAACGGCCTCTGTTCCCTCAATCCCGAGGTCGACCGCCTGTGTATGGTCTGCGAGATGCGTATCGGTGCCGACGGCGAGTTGCGGACGTTCGAGTTCTACGAGGGGGTGATGCACTCTCGCGCCCGGCTCACCTATACCCAAGTCGCCACGATGATGGCCGAGCGCGACGAGCCGGATAGTCCCATGCGAAAGCAGTTTCAGGGTGTGGTCCGGCATATTGATGACTTGCAAGATCTCTATCGAGTGTTGCGGGAAGCCCGGGAACGGCGCGGCGCCATTGATTTCGAAACCACTGAGACCCGTATCCTGTTTGACGCGGAGCGGAAGATTGAGCGTATCGTTCCGGCGGAGCGCACAGACGCGCACCGTCTGATTGAAGAGTGCATGTTGTCGGCCAACGTATGTGCTGCACGGTTACTGGAAAGGGCGAAATTGCCGGTACTCTATCGGGTTCACGAAGGCCCGCCGAGCGAAAAGCTGGCGAACCTGCGGGAATTCCTCGGCGAATTGGGGTTGGGCTTGCCTGGTGGCGAGGAGCCTGGGCCAGAAGACTTCCAAACACTGCTGCAGGATATTCAGCATCGACCGGATGTCGCCATTATCCAGTCGGTTATGCTGCGTGCGATGAGTCCGGCGCGCTATCAGGCAGACAACCTGGGTCACTTCGGCCTCAACTATCCCGCCTACGCGCACTTCACTTCACCGATCCGCCGCTATCCGGACCTGCTGGTGCATCGCGCTATCCGGATGCTATTGCGTTCGGACATGCGCAGCCGGCATTTGCGCCGCCATCCCGAAGCTGCGCGTAGCGCCGCACAACGGCACTATCCGTATGACGAAGACGTCGTGGATGCGGCGGGAATCCAGTGTTCGATGACGGAGCGGCGCGCCGACGAGGCGACGCGCAGTGTGACCCATTGGCTCAAATGCGAGTATCTCCTAGAGCACGTTGGAGATGTGTTTGTCGGCGTGGTCGTTGGGGTGACCGCCTTCGGGCTCTTTGTGGAGCTGGAAGATCTGTATGTCGAAGGGCTTGTCCATATCACCAATTTGCCGAAGGACTACTATCATCACGAGCCGGCGCATCATCGCTTGATCGGGGAGCGGACTCGGCAAGTCTTTCGCCTTGGAGATCGTCTGCAGGTACAGGTCGCTAGGGTAGACTTGGAGGATCGCAAAATCGACTTCACACTGCAGGGCCGGGTTGCCGAGCCCCCGCAACGCCGGCAACGCCGCGATTCGACCTCCAGCGGGATACCCCGCAAGCGGAAGGTACGGCAACCGCCAGCAGCCCCGGGGAGCGAGACCAACAAAAGCGCGAGAAAGCGAAGCGAGGTGGGCCCTGGCGGGGAAAAAGAGAAATCGCCGCGTAAAAGCCGTGGCAGACGTGGTCGCCGCGGTTGACCGAACCAGCGGGTGATTGGGCCGAAGTTGCTTCGGAGACGGTAAAATTTGGCGGGACTTCGAGGCGAGGCGTCAATGGTCAGCCACAGCGGGGACGAATGGGTATATGGCGTGCACGCCGTCATGGGGTTGCTCAAGACCGATCCTGCCCGAGTCCATGAGATTCGCATGGCCCGCCGGCGTGGCGACCAACGACTCGAGCGAATACGGGCGCTGGCCGATGCGCGTACGGTTCCCTGGGCCTGGTCTGGACGCACGGAGCTGGATGCCTTGGCGCCGGGGCGGCACCAAGGGGTAGCGGCGCGCGTATCCCCGGGAGCGTTACAGGATGAGGCTTTTCTCCTGGATCTGGTGGCACGTTGCCCGGATTTGCTGCTATTGGTGCTTGATGGGGTGACGGATCCACACAATTTGGGAGCCTGCCTGCGGGTGGCCGATGCCGCGGGTGCGGCAGCGGTGATCGCTCCGCGGGACCGGGCCGCCGGCATTACGCCGACCGTTCAGAAGGTGGCCAGTGGGGCTGCGGCGAGCGTCCCCTACGTGGTGGTAACCAATCTGGCCCGATTGCTCAAACGGCTGCGCGACTCCGGTGTATGGGTGGTGGGCGCGACCGGAGAAGCTGCGGGCGGTCTCTATGCCGTCGATCTGCGCGGTCCCATCGCCTTAGTCATGGGTGCGGAAGACAGCGGCCTGCGCCGATTGACGCAGGAGTCCTGCGACATCTTGGTTCGGCTGCCGATGCTCGGGCAGGTCGAGAGCCTGAATGTGTCGGTCGCGGCGGGAATCTGTCTTTATGAAGCGCGCCGCCAACGGTCGGCCGCCTCCGAGGCTCTAGGGGAAGGCGGTGGCCCCGACATCCCCTGAGTCGCGTGGCGACCTGAATTTACCCAACGCGCTCAGTGCACTTCGGTTGCTGTTGGCGCCGGTGCTCTTGGCATGTGCACAGCAAGGCGCGCGAGAGTGGTTCCTATGGCTGCTGGCTGTGGCCTTGCTCACCGATCTACTCGATGGCTATCTGGCGCGGCGTTGGGGCCAGACTACAGCGCTGGGGGTAAAGCTCGATAGTTGGGGAGACCTGGCCACCTATGCGGCGATGGCACTGGGCCTCATGTGGTTGTGGCCGGAACGGTTCGCGCGTGAGCAATGGTTCGTCTATCTGGCTGTGGGCTTTTACCTCATACCGGTAGTTACCAGCCTGTTGAAGTTCCGCGAACTGCCGCGTTATCACACCTGGGCTGCCAAGGTCTCGGCCCTGCTGATGGCGCCGGCCTACTATCTATTGGTACTCTGGGGCATTACGGGGCCGTTTCGGGTGGTGGTGTTGTTCCACATCTGGGTGGCGCTAGAGGAAGTGATCATTACGCTGATCCTGACTCGGCGGCACTACGATGTCCCCACGTTGTTTCATGCCCGTGACATCGTGCGCCGCCAGCGCCAGGTTCTGCAACAGCGCGCTCGACGGCAGCGCGCGCGCTGGGGGCGCTGCCGTGGCGCAGGGCGTAAGGATATACAAGGCAAAGATGGGACTTAACGGTCGGCGCGGACCGCGCGCCGCAAGATTTGGTACCAGAGGCCGGACTCGAACCGGCACGGGTTTTACCCCAACGGATTTTGAATCCGTCGTGTCTACCAATTTCACCACTCTGGCACTGGGGTAGATTATATCAATACGGGGGAAAATCCCCAGGGGGGAGGCATATGAAAATAGGAGTTTTTTCCATTCTGCCGGATATGACGGCGGATCCTGCAGTGGTGGCTAAGCATGCCGAGGCGCTCGGATTCGATTCTTACTGGGTTCCAGATCACACCATCCTGCCGGTGAGCTATCAAGAGCAATACCCGGGTGTGGCACCTGGGGAGCCAGGCCCTGACTATCTATGGAAAATGCCGGATCCGCTGATTGCGCTGATGCGCGCAGCCGCGGTTACCGAAAAGATTCAGCTGGGAACCGGAATTCTCTTGGTTCCAGAGCGCAATGCACTGCTCGCCGCCAATATGATCGCGTCATTGGACTACTTTTCCGGCGGTCGCGTGCTCCTGGGTATTGGTGCCGGGTGGAATCGATCCGAATGTGAGATTCTGGGGGGAGACTTTCCGCATCGCTGGGGGCAGACGAAGGACCATATCTTGGCCATGAAGGCGCTGTGGACGCAGGAAGAATCCGAGTATCAGGGCAAGTACGTGAATTTTCCGCCAGTACGCTGTTTCCCGAAGCCGGCGCGCAAGCCGCACCCGCCAATCTTGCTCGGCGGCTTTACCGCGGAGCGAGTGTATCAGCGTATCGCGCAATGGGGAGACGGCTGGCTGCCGGTGCTGCAGTCGGTGGATCAATTCCGCGTTGGTGTGGACAAGCTCAAGCGTGCTGCCGACGAAGTGGGACGGGATTACGGTGAACTCACCAAAACGGTCTTTGGCGGCAAGGGCCAGTGGCGCGATCCCGATGAGATTCGCGCGCTCGAGCAAGCGGGTGCGGATCGGGTAACCCTGTGGTTGCCAGAAAATCTTCCCTTGGACAAATTGTTGCGGGAAATGGAGCTGATCGCCGGCGAACTTCTCTAGAGCAGCGGGGGCGCGGCGAAGGCCGCGGCGGCTCAGCGGACTCCTATTTGGGGCCCACTGAGATTTTCGGCTAACCTTGCGCCTTTTTCGCGGAATCTCCATGCATCGCTCGCTGTTTCACTACGATCTACCGCAGGAGTTGATTGCCCGCCATCCCCCGAACCGCCGCAGCGCCAGCCGGTTGCTGGTGGTAGACGGGCCCACCGGGCGCTGTCGTCACCACCAGTTTCCGGACTTGCTGGAGTATCTTCAGCGAGGCGATTTGCTGGTTTTCAACGACACTCGGGTCATTCGCGCACGCCTGCGAGGCCGAAAGGAAAGCGGTGGCAAGGTCGAGCTGCTGGTCGAGCGTCTACTTGACGATCCGCAGCGCGCGTTGGCCCTTTTGCGTGCGAGTAAGCCGACGCGTAGCGGTACGGTATTGCGATTCGAAGGCGAGGTTAGCGCCCGGGTGGTTGCCCGCCACGGCGATCTGTACGAGCTGTGTTTCGAGGGGACTGCAAGCGTCGCCGATCTGCTCGATCGTATTGGGGAAATTCCTTTGCCACCCTATTTAGAGAGAACACCGGTGGCGCAGGATGAGGAACGCTACCAAACGGTATATGCCCGTGTGCCAGGGGCGGTTGCGGCGCCCACGGCGGGTTTGCATTTCGACGCCGAGTTCTTGGCAGCGTTGGATGCGCGGGGAATAGACACCGGATTTGCTACCCTGCACGTCGGCGCTGGGACGTTCCGGCCCGTGCGTGTCGAGGATATCCGTGAACATCAAATGCATGGCGAGCGTATCTGGGTCGGGGAGCGTCTGTGCGCGCAGATCCAGGCGACTCGCGCCCGCAACGGCCGGGTAATTGCCGTTGGGACCACCGCAGTGCGTTGCCTGGAATCTGCTAGCGACGATCAGGGCCGGGTCGACCCGTTCGTCGGGGAGAGCGATCTATTCATCTATCCCGGGTACCGGTTCCGTGTGGTGGATGCGCTGGTGACCAATTTCCACCTCCCAGAATCCACGTTGCTGATGCTGGTTTCCGCCTTTGCCGGTTATCGAACCACCCTGAACGCCTACCGTGAAGCCGTGGCCGAACGCTACCGCTTCTTCAGCTATGGAGACGCGATGTTTCTCACTCATAACCCTGCGGCGGCGCGAGATATCCCCGCGTGAGTCGTCATTGTCATATGACATTCAACGTTTCCGCCGTCGATGGCGCCGCGCGGCGGGGCCAACTCCGTTTTCCGCGGGGCACGGTGGACACACCGGCTTTCATGCCGGTAGGGACCTACGGTACGGTCAAGGGTATGCTGCCCAAGGATCTCGTGGCGATGGGCGCGCAGATCGTACTCGGCAACACCTTTCATCTGATGTTACGTCCGGGAACTGAGGTCATTCGCGCGCATGGTGATCTGCATGATTTCATGCAGTGGCCGGGGCCGATCCTGACCGATTCCGGTGGTTTTCAGGTATTCAGCCTGGGTGCGCGACGCAAGGTTACCGAGGCGGGTGTCCGTTTTCAGTCGCCGATCGACGGTAGTCCAGTGGTGCTAGATCCGGAGCGCTCTATTGCGGTACAGCGGCAACTGGGCGCCGATGTGGTCATGGTGTTTGACGAGTGTACGCCCTATCCAGCTGGATGGGCGGAGGCCCAGGCGTCGATGGAATTGTCCATGCGCTGGGCACGGCGTAGCCGGGATGCCCACGATGACAGCCCGGCTGCCTTATTCGGCATCGTACAGGGAGGTATGTACCCGGATCTGCGCGCTCAATCCTTGGAAGCACTGGTCGGCATTGGATTCGACGGTTATGCCATCGGCGGGTTGTCGGTCGGTGAACCCAAGGGAGAGATGCTGCGCGTCCTCGACGATTTGGCGCCACGTTTGCCCGTGGAGAGACCGCGCTACCTCATGGGGGTGGGCACGCCGGCAGATCTGGTCGCTGCGGTGTGTCGCGGCATCGATCTATTCGACTGTGTGATGCCAACGCGCAATGCGCGCAATGGTCATCTTTTCACCCGACAGGGGGTGGTCAGAATCCGCAATGCGGTGCATAGAGCCGATACCGGTCCGTTGGATGCACGCTGCGAGTGCTACACCTGTCAGAATTTCAGTAGAGCCTATCTACACCATCTCGACCGCTGTGGAGAAATCCTCGGCGCGATGCTCAATACGATCCATAATCTGCACCACTATCAATGGCTGATGGCGCAATTGCGTTTGGCTATCGCCGAGGGCCGGCTACACGACTTCGCCACCGCCTTCGCAGCCGAAACCGGTGGCATGGTCGGGTGTTAATCGGACGGCTTTCATTGGAGGGGCAGGGCGATTCACCTATAATCGCCCGCTTTGCCGGGATCGCGCTGCCTCGATGAATCGTTATCCGTTGTGGAAGTATCTCCTGCTGCTCGGGGTGTTGGCGGTGGCCTGTCTCTATGCGCTGCCGAACCTCTATGCTCCCGACCCGGCGATTCAAATCACCCCGCAGAGCAGCTCCGCCGAGCTGGATGAAGGCGTTTTGGTCGAGGCGGGGCAGGCGCTCGAAGACGCGGGGATCGCATATTTCGGATCGGAGTTGGGTCGCGGCAGTGGATTGCTGCGCTTGCGGGAGAGCGAGCAGCAACTCAGGGCCAAGCGGGTGATCCAACAGGCTTTGGGGTTTGATTACGTAGTGGCCTTGAATTTGGCCCCGACCACACCGCAGTGGCTATCCGCCCTGGGTGCCGAGCCGATGAAGTTGGGATTGGATCTCTCCGGCGGCGTGCACTTCTTGTTGGAGGTCGATACCGCCGACATTGTCGAGGTCTATCTAGAAACCAAGGCCACATTATTGCGTGAAGCCCTGCGAGAGGCTGGCAATGACGCACGCTACCGAGCGGTACGGGTCCAGGGAACGGCGATTGAGGCAGTGTTTGATACCGCTGCGCGCCGCGAGCAGGGTGCAAAGATTGCCGGCAGCGGGGAATTTCGTGAACTGCTGATCGAGCGAGAAGAGCGCGATGGCAACTATCTGCTTCGGCTTCGCGCTAGCGCTACCTTGATCGCCGAGCGCCAGGACTATGCGGTCACCCAGAACCTGACTACCTTGCGCAACCGCGTCAATGAACTGGGAGTATCTGAGCCGGTAGTACAACGACAAGGGCGCAACAGGATTGTGGTGCAACTCCCCGGCGTGCAGGACACGGCGGAGGCTAAGCGGATTATCGGCAAAACGGCGAATCTGGAATTTCGCCTCGAAGCCGATCGTGAGAGTCGTTCCCGGCAATCCTTCGAGTTTCGCGATCCGCAGCGTGAGACCAGCGCTTGGCTAGAGCGCGATGTCGTTATTACCGGTGATCGCGTGGTGAATGCCTCGGCTGCCTATGACGAAAACGGGCAGCCGCAAGTCAATATCACGCTCGACGGCGAGGGCGGGCGCGCAATGTCTCGTGCTACGCGAGACAACGTCGGGCGCCGCCTCGGCGTCTTGTTCATCGAGACCCGTCAGCGCACCGAGGAACGGGTGAGCGCCAGTGGCCAGGTCGAAAAGGTGCCGGTTTCCTATCAGGAAAAGGGCATCATTAGTCTCGCAACTATTCAGAGTGCACTCGGCGTCCAATTCCGTATCACAGGGCTGCAAAGCCCGAAAGAAGCCTCAGAGCTTGCGCTGCTGTTGCGTGCCGGCGCGCTAGCCGCTCCCATGAAGTTTGTTGAGGAACGTACCGTTGGGCCTTCCCTGGGCGAGGCAAACATCGCCGCGGGCATCACGTCCATTCAAACGGGCCTCGCCTGTGTGGTCGTGTTTATGTTGTTCTACTACCGGGCGTTTGGCGTCTTTGCGAATCTGGCGCTGGCGGCCAATGTGGTGATCCTGGTGGCTCTCATGTCGATGATCGGCGCCACCCTGACCTTGCCGGGAATCGCCGGGATGGTCCTCACCATGGGTATGGCCGTCGACGCCAATGTGTTGATTTTTTCTCGTATTCGTGAGGAGTTGCGCAACGGCCAGAGCGTTCAAGGTGCGATCAGCTCTGGCTATGATCGGGCGTATACGTCGATCGTCGATTCCAACCTGACGACATTACTGGTGGCGAGCATTCTGTATCTGATCGGCACCGGACCGGTGCAGGGCTTCGCTGTCACCCTGTCACTCGGTATTCTGACGTCGATGTTCACCGCCATCCTGGGCACGCGGGCGCTGACCAATCTGATTTTCGGCGGCCGCACTCTCAACCGACTCTGGATCTGAACGATGGTGAACTCCAAGATTTTTCCGTTCATGGCGTGGCGCCGTCAGGCGTTGTTCCTGTCGGTGCTATTGAGTCTGGCCGCGATTGGCGCCTTGGTTACCAAGGGGCTGGCACTCGGGCTGGATTTCACCGGGGGCAGTCAATTGGAGCTGCACTTCAGCCACCCGGTATCTCCGGGAACAGTGCGCGCACAGTTAAGCGACGCAGGCTTTACTAGCCCGGTAGTGGCGCATTTCGGCAGTGAGAGCGATTTGCTGATCCGTGTTCGGGAAGGGGGCGATGATCTCGCGGAACGCGTGCTCGCTGGGATTCGTCGTGCCGAAGGCCTGGCGGAGCCGGAAGTGCGCCGGATCGATTTTGTCGGCCCACAAATCGGCGATGAGCTTCGCGATCAGGGCGGTTTGGCGCTCTTGGTAGCCTTGGGTGCGGTACTGCTCTATGTATCTATCCGCTTCCAATACAAGCTCGCGCTGGGTGCTGTAGCTGCGCTCGCCCATGATGTGCTGTTGACGGTAGGTTTTTTCGCTATTCTCGGGTTGGAAGTAGATCTGACCGTACTCGCGGCGGTACTTACCGTTATCGGTTATTCGATCAATGACACCATCGTCGTCTTCGATCGGGTTCGCGAGAATTTTCGCCTGGTACGCAAGGGCTCGTCGCAGGAGATCATGGATCTCTCCATGAGCCAGACCCTAGAGCGCAGTCTGCTGACCTCGGGCACCACCTTGCTGGTGGTGGCGGTGCTCTTTTGGTTCGGGGGCGAGGCTATTCATAATTTCGCCATCGCGCTGTTGGTCGGAATCGGGTTCGGTACCTATTCCTCTATTTACATTGCCTCGGCTATGGCATTGGAGTTGGGGATCTGCCGAGAAGACCTGATGCCACCGGTCAAAGAGGGTCCTGAATTCGACGGTTTACCCTGAGTCACACTCCTCACCAAATCCGGACCCGCTGGGCGGGTGCGAGATACAGCGCGTCATCCGGGTTGACCTCAAAGGCACGGTAGAAGGCGTCAATGTTGCGGACCACGCCGTTGACCCGGAATTTTGGTGGCGCGTGAGGCGCAACGCGCAGCAGGCGCTCAGTCAGTTCATCGCGGCGCTTGACGCGCCAGGCCTGCGCCCAGCCCAGAAACACGCGCTGCTCCCCGGAAAAGCCATCCAGCACCGGCGCTTCGCCACCTGCGAGAGACAACCGATAGGCGCGGAAGGCGATGCCCAGGCCGCCCAAGTCACCGATGTTTTCGCCAAGCGAAAGCGCCCCATTAACCGTCAGTCCCGGTAGAGCTTCGTATTGGTCGTATTGCGCGATGAGCTTCTGGGTGCGCGCTTCAAAGCGCTGACGGTCTTGTGCCGTCCACCAGTCGTTGAGATTGCCGGCGCCGTCGTACTTGCTACCCTGATCGTCGAAACCGTGTCCGATTTCATGGCCGATGACCGCGCCGATGGCGCCGTAATTGACGGCGTCATCGGCGTGCAGATCGAAAAACGGCGGCTGCAGAATTCCCGCGGGGAAGACAATTTCGTTCATCCCCGGGTTGTAATACGCATTGACTTGCTGCGGCGGCATAAACCATTCATCGCGGTCCACCGGTCTACCGAGCTTATCGATGTGATAACGATGGTTGAACGCCTGTGCAGCGCGAATGTTGGCGATCAACGCGTCCGGGTCCAAAACCAACCCGCTGTAATCACGCCACTGGTCGGGATGGCCGATTTTCGGGGTAAAGCGGTCTAGTTTATCTAGCGCACGGGCACGAGTCGCGGCGCTCATCCAGTCGAGCTGACTAATCGAAATTCGGTAGGCTTCGAGTAGATGTCCGACCAGCGTTCGCATTCGCGTTTTCGCTTCGGGCGGGAAATGCCGCTCCACATAAAGTTTCCCCAACAACTGGCCCAGGTGGTCATTGAGTATCGTGACTCCGCGCTTCCAGCGCTCTTGCGGCTCCTGTTGGCCGTTCAGTTTGCGCTGGTAAAAATCGAAATGCAGGGCTTCAAAGGCCGGCGGTAGATACGGAGCATAGGCAGTCAACAGCCGTAGGCGTAGATAACTTTTCCAAACGTCCGGATCCACTTCAAAGAAGAGGGTATTGAGGGCCTCGACATAACTTGGTTGGCGAACAATCACGGCCTGCGGCGTCGACAGCTCCTGCGCGCCGAGAAAACGTGTCAACGCAAAGTCGCTCAGTAGGTGCTGTAACTCTTCGGTGGCGAAGCGATTGTAGGTTTTGTCGGCATCTCGGTTGTCAACACGACTCCACTGCTGCTTGGCGAGCCGGGTTTCCAGGTCAATGATCTGGGTGGCAATGGATGCAGCTGCCGACTCAGGCGTTCCGGCTAGGGCGAGCAAGTCGATAACGAACTGCCGGTAGGCGGCGAGAATCTCCCGACCCCGTTCGGTGGCGTCAACGTAATAGTCACGGTCGGGCAGTCCCAACCCGCCTTGGTTGAGATACAGGATATAGCTGTCGGCGTCCCGGGCGTCCTGATCTACCCACAAATGGATTGGGGAATCCACGCCGAGCACTGCCGCGTGGCCAAAATATTCTGCGATGGCGTCGTGATCCTGTAAGCCGGATATGGCGGTGAGTTCGTCGGCGAGTGGCGCCAAGCCCTGTTCGGCGATGGTCTGCTCGTCCATGAAAGCCGCATAGAGCGCGCCTACCCGGGCGCGGTCCGGATCATCCACTGCACCTGCGGACTCCTCGGCGATATGGTGCAATTGTTTCAGGTTGCGCTCCTGCAGTATGGCGAATGAGCCCCAGAAACTGCGGTCGGGGGGGATCTCCGTCTCTTGCAGCCAGGTTCCATTGGCGTATTCGAAAAAATCTTCGCCTGGGCGCACCTGAGGATTCATGCCTTTGAGATCGATGCCGGATTCAAGCGGTGCTGGCTTGCTACAGCCGGTAACCGCCAGACCCAGAATCAGAACCAGGCTCGGAACGCGCATGCGAATTCTCCTTCGACAACAGCAGCGTGAAGACGCTGGCCACGGCAAAGCCGGGGCGTCAGCGGCATGGACCATCGGAGCAACTCAGGGTTCCCGGCGCTGTAGGCTGAATGGCCCTGACCCCAATCCGGCGATCATCAGCACACCGCCCATGATGGCTAGATTTTTCATAAAAGCGCGTTGTTCCTGGGCTCGCGCTGCAAGGTCTTCGATACCCCAAAAACCATGAAAGATGACAGTGACCGGGATCAAAAACAGCGCCAGCACCAACGCGGCTTCCCGCGCACGCCAACCCAGGAGGATCAACAGACCGCAGCCGGCCTCGATAATGATGGTGGCTATGAGCAACAGGGAAACCAACGGCAGCCCTTTGGTGGCCATGTAGGCAGCGGTGGCTTCGAAACCTGCAATCTTGGTCAAACCTGCAGGGATGAACAGAGCGGCGATGCATAGCCGTCCCAATAAGGGGGCAAGCGTATGGGTAACGCGCATGGTCGGATTTGTGAGGCTCACCGGGTATCTCCTTGTTGTGATTATGCGAGTCGTCTTGAGACGAGGGCCGTGTACTGTCCCATGGCCGCAGGGTAGTGCTCAGGAAATTATCAGATCGATGACGAAATGACTAACGAGAGTGACCGCGGCGATGGCGGCGAAATTAAGCCAGAATCCGACCCGCGCCATCTGTGGGATAGTCAGCAGCCGTGACCCGAACACTACTGCATTGGGCGGCGTGGCCACTGGCAGCATAAAGGCGCAGCTCGCTGCCATGGCTGCAGGAATGACCAACTTGATCGGCTCGACGCCCAACGCTGTGCCCATCGCAGCAACAATCGGGATCAGAGCAGTGGTGGTCGCAATATTGCTGGTCAGTTCGGTGAGGAAAACGATCAAGCTCACTACGGCCAGCGTCATGACCAGTGGTGGCACGCCGGCGAGTCCGCCCAATCCCTGGGCCAAGAGTTCGGCGACGCCGCTCTGACCGATGGCCGCCGCTAGGCTAAGCCCCCCACCCATCAAGAGCAGCACCCCCCAAGGCACCCGGACTGCGGTCTCCCAGTCGATCAAGAAGCGGCGCTCACGAAAATCTACGGGGATAGTGAATAGCGCGATGGCACCTATGATCGCGACCCCGGTGTCAGTGAGACCAGCCAATGCGGGAACACGGTTGAGTAGGGGCAGTGTGATCCAGGCCAACGCCGTGCCGGTAAACACCAGCACAGTCAGCACCGCCCCGCGCTCCCAGGGGGCCGCCATGGTATCCAAGCCGATATCGCCACCTGGGAGACGCTCGGGCAACGGCAGAAGGACCCGGGTCATCAGTAACCACGTGATGGGCAGCAACACAAGAACCAGCGGCACGCCAATCGCCATCCACTCGACAAAGCTTACCGCGTAACCGAGCTCGCTGCGGATATAAGAGACGGTGAAAAGGTTGGGTGTGGTGCCGACAATGGTCCCTATTCCGCCGATCGACGCAGAATACGCGATGCCCAGTAGGAGGCAGAGCGCAAAGCGTTGGCGCAGGCGCGATGCCGGGAGCAGGGTGATGACACTGAGCGCCATGGGCAGCATGACAATGGCGGTAGCGGTGTTGGTGATCCACATGCTCAGTAGCGCTGAGGCCAACATGAAGCCACCGACCAGTCGGCGCGGTGAGGTGCCCACGAGACGCAGTATGAACAGCGCGAAGCGGCGGTGTAGATGCCAGCGTTCGAGTGCCAGGGCGAGTATGAAGCCGCCGAGAAATAAAAAGATCAATGGATGCGCATAGGGGGCGGCGGTATCGGCAACGGTCCGGGTACCAGACAGGGGTAACAACGCCAGCGGCAATAAGGCGGTCACATAAATCGAAATGGCTTCCGTGAGCCACCACACCGCCATCCACACCGCTAGACCTGCGGTGACCGCAGCGGCACGGCCGAGTTCGAGTACCGTACCACTGTCGAGCACGAGTTGCGCCGGGATTTGCTGTGCGGCGATCACCGCGAGTAAGGGCCCACCGGCCAAGCCCAGCCAGCGAACCAGGTTCATCACGCGGCTTTCTGCGGGTTCGATGAGGGGCTGGTCTGGGAGATCGCTGGTGGCCATGAGCTGAATCCGTCTGGGTGCGGGCGTATTGTAGGGATTGCGGACCGATGAACCAGCCTAGCCCCCAGGACCCAAACTGATAGGATATGCCGCTCTCGAGCACCGTGGCAGGCGGCAGGCATGCAAAAGAACCCATTGTTGGAACTACGGGATTTGGGGCAGCGTGTCTGGCTCGACTACATTCGTCGGGACCTGATCGATGCCGGTGGTCTGGCCGCGATGCTGCGGGAGGACGGGCTCGCTGGGATTACTTCGAATCCCAGCATTTTTGAGGAAGCGATCGCACGGCATCATCACTACGATGCACGGATCACCCAGTTGTGTACCGCCGGGCACAATGCCGCGCAGGCCTATCGGGCACTGACGACCGACGATATCCGCGATGCCGCGGATCTCATGGCGCCGCTGTGGCGTGAGACGGCTGGACGAGATGGCATGGTCAGCCTGGAGGTCTCTCCGCAGCTTGCCCACGATGCGCGGGCAACCGTAGCGGAGGCGAAAGATCTCTGGAACATCGTCGGACGGCCCAATGTGATGATCAAGGTGCCGGGCACCCGGGCCGGGCTCGTCGCCATTGAGGAGTTAATTGTCTCTGGCATCAATGTGAACGTAACACTTTTGTTCTCGGTCGCCCGGTACCAGGAAGTACTCGAAGCCTTTACGGCCGGACTCGAAGCGCGCCGGCGCCGCGGCGATCCAGTAACTGGCATTGCCTCCGTGGCGAGTTTTTTTGTGAGCCGAATCGATACGCTGGTTGATGCTCGCATCGATGCTATGGACGCCGGTGTGGAGGCAGCGCACGGATTGCGGGGTGCCGCCGCGATTGCCTCAGCGCAACTCGCCTACCGCCACTACCAGGATTGGATGCTCAGCGAGCGTTGGCAGGCGTTGGCGGCGCTGGGCGCACATTCTCAGCGTTTGCTGTGGGCTTCAACGTCGGTTAAGGATCCTGCCTATGCTGAATTACGCTATGTGGAGGAATTGATCGCTCCGGATACCGTGACCACGTTGCCTCCAGCCCTGTTGGATGCCTACCGGGCGAATGGTCAGCCCGCCGTACGCCTCACGGCACCGGGTCGCGCAGCGCGTGTCATGGCACAGCTAGAAGCGGCAGGAATTGGCATGACGGATATTGCCGACACCTTGGAACGAGAGGGCATCGACAAATTCATTACCGCTCATGATGCGCTACTCGCCACCCTGGCGGAACGCCTCTACCGATGATTGAGGCATTCCGCCAGCACGCGGCGCGGGGGGTTAGCCGGCCCCGTCTCCCGACTGTGCGCCACGTTCCCGCGCCCGTCGCGGATCATTGGCGGG
>JBFHML010000034.1:0-26514 GCA_041594335.1 Porticoccaceae bacterium | reverse complement strand
GTCGGATGCTGCCGAGCGCGAACTGCGTCTAGCGACCAATGATCTGCACGCCAAATTTCTCTACGCCACGGATCAGGTGTTGCGCGACGATGCCCTGCTGGCGCGTTTCAATCTGCCACCGGCGGTGTGGCCGAAGATCCGCAAGTCTTGGAGTCATCGGCGCAGTCAGATGATCACGGGCCGCTTCGATTTTGCAGTCAGCGAGCGCGGCATCAAGCTCTACGAATACAACGCCGATTCGGCCTCCTGCTACATGGAATGCGGCAAAGTGCAGGGCAAGTGGGCGCGGCAGTTTGGGGTATCCGGGGGCCGCGACCCCGGCGCTGGACTCTTTGCGCAGTTGGTGGAGGCGTGGCGCAACAGTGGCGTCGATGATGTACTGCACATCATGCAGGATCGCGACCTGGAGGAGACCTACCACGCCCTGTTCATGAAATCCGCACTGGAGGCTGCGGGTATCCGCTGCAAGATTCTCCATGGCATCGAAGGGCTGGCCTGGGGACACAGGGGTGCGGTGGTGGATCCGGACGGTGTGGAAATCCGATGGGTGTGGAAGACCTGGGCTTGGGAGACCGCGCTCGATCAGATCCGTGCCGAATGTGAGGACGATGCGCGCAAGCTGCGCGAGTACCGCTTCGGTCAGGTGTACAAGTCACCGCCGCGTCTGGTCGATGTCCTGCTGCGCGAGCAGGTCATGGTGTTCGAACCACTGTGGACGCTGATTCCCAGCAACAAGGCCATCCTCCAGGTGCTCTGGGCACTGTTTCCGGATAGTCCCTATCTGCTCGAAACGCACTTCGAGTGCACGGAGAGTCTGATGGAACAGGGCTATGTCGTGAAGCCCATTGCCGGGCGTTGTGGCAGCAATGTCAGTATCCGCGATCCCGCGCAGCGGGTGATCGGTGCGACCGGCGGGCGCTTCGAGCATCAGGATCAGATCTATCAGGCTTGGTGGCCGCTGCCAGGTTTCGACGGCGAGTATGTGCAGATTTGTACCTTCTCGGTGGATGGTTGGCATGCCGGCACTTGCTTGCGCGCCGACCCATCGCCGGTCATCACCGGCGCCAGCGATGTGCCGCCCCTGCGGATACTTGCTGACGACGAGTTTGCGCTGCGGAGCGGGGGGAGCGTCTGAGCTTGTCCGTTTTGGGTGCAATGCACCACAATCCGGGCGAACTATGCTGAGGAGAATTTCATGAAATTCGGTATTGCCTTCGCCACCGCCGGCCCGCTTGCCAATCCAGAGTTGTTCGAGACCCTGGTCCGCACCGCGGACGAAGTCGGCATCGAATCCATCTGGGCGGTCGAACATGTCGTCCTGCCCGCGGGCTTCAAGACCAAGTACCCCTACAGCAAGGATGGCGCTTTCCCCGGCGGGGAGCGCGCGCCTATTCCAGACCCGGTGGTGGCGCTGTCCTATGCTGCCGGGATGACCAAGAATCTCCGGTTGGCTACCGGGATCATGATTCTGCCGCAGCGCAATCCGCTCTATGTCGCCAAGGAGTGGGCCAGTCTCGATGTGCTTTCCCGAGGGCGCGCCATCATGGGTGTGGGTATCGGTTGGTTGCGCGAGGAGATGGAAACCGTGGGCGTGTCTTTTGCAGAGCGCGCAGCCCGCACCGAAGAGTCGATTCGTGCCATCCGCTCGCTGTGGAAGGGCGAACCCGAAGCGTTCCACGGTCGCTATTTCGACTGGGAGCCGCTGCATTCCAATCCCAAGCCGGTCCAGCAGCCCGGCGTGCCCATTGTCGTGGGCGGTAATGTCGAAGGTGCGGCACGCCGCGCAGCGCGGGTAGGCGATGGTTTTTATCCTGCGTCCGGGAGCATGAAGACTTTGCCGGGGCTACTCGACGCCATGCGCGACGAGTGCGCGAAAATTGGTCGCGATCCCGCCGAGATCGAATTGACGGTGGCCGCCGGTCTGCCCGATCCGGGTCGCGTACGTCAATATCGGGAAATCGGTGTCAGTCGCATGATGCTCAATCCGCCGGCCTATGATGCTGACGGTATTCGCCGTGGTCTGAACGAATTCGCCGACAATGTGATTGCCCAGCTCTGATGGGCGAGGTGGTGGGGAACATTACCGGGGGATGTTTTTGCGGGGCCCTGCGTTATCGCATCGCGCGAGTCGCGCAGGTCGCCAACTGCCATTGCTCGATGTGTCGGCGTATCTCCGGGGCTCCTTTGGTGACCTGGCTGGTGGTGCCGCGCGAGGCTTTCACCTATACCTCGGGTGAGCCGGCCCATTTGCAATCCTCCGCACGGGGGAAGCGCGACTTTTGTGCCGCCTGTGGCACGCCTATCGCCTGTTGGCTCCTCGATCAGCCCGAACATGTCGACGTCACGCTGGGCAGCCTCGACCATCCGGACGGCTTCCCGCCGGCGTTGGATGTGCATCGCCGCAGTCGGCTGCCCTGGGTTCCGGTCGCAGATCGGCGCCGGCCACCCACCTAAACCCCTTGCCAGTGCCGGCGCTAGGAGGTTAACTCGAGATCGCCGAAAACAATAAAGATGGCAGGGGCGGATCATGAACATCGGCTTCGTGGGTCTCGGTAATCGGGGTAACGCCGTTGCCGTCAATCTACTGCGTGCCGGCCACCGGATGGTCATTCATGATCTCGTCCGTGAGATGCAAAGCAATCTTGAAATTCAGGGTGCCAAATGGTGTGACGATCTGCGGCTGCTGGCGCAGGGCTGCGAGGTCGTATTCACAGCACTGCCGGGTCCCGCCGAGGTCGAACAGGTCATGCTTGGTGATCAGGGAGTGTTTGCCGGGATGGCCCCTGGCACCTGCTACATTGACCTGAGCGCGAATACCAAACCCGTCGTAGCGGCGCTGGCGGCTGCGGGTGCAGCGCGGGGGGTGCGCGTGGTGCACGCGGCGATGGTCGGCGGGATCGCCAACGCGCGGGATGCGAGCCTCAAGCTCGAGGTGCACGGTGCGGTGGCGGATCTCGACGCCTGCCGCACCCTCCTGGAGCAGATCGCCGGGGAGATTGTCCATCTGGGTCCGCTCACGTAGCAGTCTGGAGCGCCCTACACCAGAGCCGACAGGCCGCGATGGCCGGGAGGTGTGCGTGACTACTACGACTTCACTCAAGCATGTGCTGGACGGCTATCGGGTGCTTGATTTCACCCACGCGTTGGCTGGGCCTACCGCCACGCGATTGCTTGTGGAGATGGGGGCCGAGGTCATCAAGCTGGAAATCCCCCCGGTCGGTGACATGACCCACGCCTTCGCGCAGGTGCGCAATGGGCGCAGCGCCTTTTATATCCAACAGAATCGCGGCAAGAAGAGCCTTTTCCTCGACGTTAAGACGCCGCGTGGCCTGGCCATTGCCAAAGAGCTGGTCAAGGTGGTCGACGTCTTGGTGGAGAATTTTGCCCCGGGTGTGATGGCCCGCATGGGCCTGGATTATCCGACGCTGGCCGAAGTGAACCCCCGTTTGGTGATGTGCTCGATCTCCGCCTTTGGCCAGACTGGCCCGCTGGCCGATCGGCCGGGCTATGACTTCATCGCGCAGGCTATGGCGGGGGTTACCCATGTGATTGGCGAGCCCGACCGCCCGCCGTCGCTGCCCGGGCTCGGCCTGGGCGACGTGATGACCGGCGTTCACGGCGTGGCAGCCATCGCGAGTGCGCTGCTCTATCGCGAGCGCACCGGTTGTGGCCAGCATCTGGACATCTCCCTGCTCGACAGCTACTACCACTGTCATGATCTCAATGTGCAGCTCTATAGCGCCTCTGGCGGACGCATTGACCCCAGGCGCACCGGCGCCCATCTCCCGGCGGGCGCGCCCCTGGGCGTATTTCGCGGTAAGGCGCCGGACGAATTCATTGCCATTGCTTGTGCCACCAACCGCCAGTGGCGGCAGCTGTGTCGGGCTGTGGGGCGAGAGGATTTGGCACGGCATCCGGACTATTGCGACAACGCCGGTCGGATCAAGCGACGCAAGGAAATCATTGCGCTGCTGGAAGACTGGATCGCTACCCAGGGTTCCACTGCTGCTGTACTCGAGGCGCTGGATCGGCACCGGGTGCCCTGCGCCCCGGTACTGAGCATCGGCCAGACCATTACCCATCCGCATCACCGAGCACGGGGTACGGTCCGCAGGCTCAGCGATTCCCGGTTCGGCGAGTTCGACGCGCCCGGATTTCCGTTGCGGTTTTCGGCGTTTCCCGAACCTTTGGACCTGCATACCGCGAGTCGGGGCGAGCACAATGCCCAGATTCTCAAAACCTATCTGGACTTCGATGACACCGAGGTTGCGGCGCTGGTGGAGGCGGGTGTCCTGGTTACCGAGGAGACCCGCCTGGCCAAGCCCGAGCGCAGTGCGGGCAACTCACCGCGTGAATGAATGAAGGGGGAAGAAGGTGACTGACGAAGACAAACGCCACAAGGGCATGGCCCTGTTCAAGCAACTGACGCAGGGCCAGGAGTCCGCCGCCGCGACGGTGCGTGCCGCCCTGCCGGAACGCTTCACCCGCTACACCATGGAACACTTGTTCGGCGATGTTTGGCAGGGCGAGGAGCTGACACTCCAGCAGCGTTCGCTGATCACCTGCACCATCCTGGTGGCTTTGAATCGAGAGGCGGAGCAACGCATTCACTTGCTGGGTGCGCGCAACCTTGGTGTGCCCCGCGAGCAGGTAGAGGCTATGATCATTCACGCTGCGCACTACGCTGGCTGGCCGGTCGCCGCTAGCGCTTTCCGCGTCCTGGGCGAGGTGTGGCCGGTTCCCGCATGACCGCGTAGCTGGGCCCAACGGTTTCGCAGTCATTCAGCAACCGCTGGTTCGCAGTTGGCAGGCCGGAATTGTTCGCAAAGAAACCAAAAAAAAGCACCGTGGCCTTCCGGCCGACGGTGCTTCCGCGCAGCGGTGCTGCTAGTGGGGCGTCAGCCGGCCAGGGCAAACCCCTGATAGCCGTTCGACACGACTTCGTCGCATTTCTCGCGATAGGTCTTGGTTCCGCCCAGATAGGGCATGATGCCCTGGGGTTTGCCGTCGACGTTCGATCCCAGGTACCAAGAATTGCAGCTCGGCGCGGTCATCATCGAGCCTTTGCCGGCTTCGTTGACATGTTCGATCCAGGCGTCCTCTGCCTCCTGTTGCGGCTCGATAGTCTTGATACCGTTGGCGCGTAGGTGGGAGATGCACTCGTCGATCCACTCGACGTGTTGCTCGATCGAATGCAACACATTGCTGACCACGGAAGGGCTGCCGGGGCCCGTGATCGTGAAAAAGTTCGGGAAGCCGACGGCCTGTAACCCCATGTACATGCGCGGACCGTGCTTCCACTTGTCTGCCAAGAGCTGGTTGTCGCGGCCGCGGATGTTCAGGCGCATGATGGTTCCGGTCATGGCGTCGAAGCCGGTGGCGTAGACCAGAACATCGAACTCATACTCGGCGTCTGTGGTGCGCAATCCCGTGGGCGTTACTTCGACGACTGGGGTTTCGCGCAGATCCACGATAGAGACGTGTTCTTTCTGAAAGGCCTCGTAGTAGTGGGTGTCGACCACCGGGCGCTTGCAGTGCAGCGGGTAGTTCTTGGGTGAGAGTGCGTCCGCCTTTTGCGGATTTCCGAGCATTTCCTGCAAATATTCCCGGTAGAGTTCGCAGGCAATTTCGTTGGCCTCGGGATTGAAGTAGGTATCCACGTAATTGGATAGTACGTTGATCCCGAATTGTTTGATTTCCGCCTTGCGCTGTTCTGGCGTGAGTTCGAGGATCTTCCGGCTCGGTTTGGGTTTTTCTGGCTTGTTGGGATCAGCTGGCTTTCGCGGACCGCTGTAGTTGGCGATGCCCATTTCGTTGTTGCGCTGGCGCTCGCGGATCTCTGCATAGTCTTTCTTCGCTTGCGCGAGAAATTCCGGTTTCATCGGTGCATTGCGCGCGGGGAAGGTGTACACCGGGCTGCGTTGAAAGGCGATGAGCTGAGCCGCCTGCTTTGCAATCTCCGGAATGGCCTGGACACCGGAGGAACCGCAGCCCACGATGGCTACCCGCTTGCCAGTGAGATCGACGCCTTCGGCTGGCCATTTGGCAGTGTGATAGACGTCGCCTTGAAAGCTGTCGGCATTCTTGAAATTGGGGTAATTGGGCTCGTTCAGACAGCCGGTGGCCAAGATGCAATAGGTCGCGGTGAGGGTGTCTCCGCGGTCGGTTTTGACCGTCCAAAGGTTGGTCTTTTCATCATAGAGTGCGTCTGTCACTTTGGTTTCGAACTGGATGTGCCGACGCAGATCGAAGCGGTCTGCAACATGGTTCAGATAGCGCTCGATCTCGGCTTGGGGAGCCATGATTTCTGACCAGTCCCATTCTTGTTCCAGCTCTTTAGAAAACGAGTAAGAGTATTCGATGATCGGCAGATCGGCCCGGCATCCCGGATAACGGTTCCAAAACCAAGCGCCGCCTACGCCTGCGCCCGCTTCGAAGGTCTGGAAATTTAGGCCCTGATCCTTCAAGCGTTTGGTCATGTACAGACCGGCCATGCCGGCGCCGACGACAATTGCATCCAGTGTTTGGTTCGTATCAGACATAAGAGTTATCCGTCACATAAATGATTGAAGGGTAAAAGTGTGTTGTGGGGGGGATTCTATGGGCCCATCGGTACAGGGGCGCTCAAATTCCGGCGCGAATTTTTCGGGTGCGACTAAGTTATGGATCGGGTGATGATACCAAAAGATGACTCAACCGATTCCCTCTGATGTAAGGGAAGACTCGGATTTGTGGTTATGGGCTACAGTCCTGCGCGGTATCTGGCGATACGCAACTGCGCGGCGGGAAAGTTCCTCGGGGCGGTTGCTGATGTGTTTCCTTTCTCCGACTCCGATGCGGTATGGCGGACAGAACTTGTCCGCTCCAGCCTGTTCTGGCCGGAACAGGTCATTCTGCTGCAGCCGCTGCTTAGGCTCCTGGTGGCCTCCTGAATTCGGGCTGGCAAACCGATGGTTGGTGGTCATCATTTACGCTCAGAAATGGCCGATTACCCATCGCGCGGATTCTCGAATTTTGATGCCATTCGCCACGCGGGGCGCTCCGTTGATTCTCCGTGACCGGCGACTTGCGCCGCGTCGCTGATCTGGTGGGTCGCCCTTTTCAGTACTCTTGGCGGTCGGGTTTAGGGCGCTGGTTGTCGCCGAAAAGATGCGGTCGGCAGTCTGTGATTTTTGATTTGGCGTCGCGCCGCAAATCTGCGGGGGGCCGTGCGCTGCGCGGTGGCGGCGGCGCCCTTCTGGGAGGGCAGTATCAAGTCAAGGACTGACGTGAAGCGGAAGGATGCGATCTCCGGTGGCGGTAGTGGTTGCCGCTGGCGCATCGAAAGCGCAACGCGCTAGCCGGACATCGTGTCGACCCCAGGAGAGACGTCCAGGGGTTATTCCGCGGGCCTCGGCGCGAGACGATAACCTCTCTCAGCAAGCTGGCGAGCGCCTTCGTGTAGGTCGGTGCTGCGGACCGTTACCCCGCAGCCGTCCACCCAGCGATTGAAGAAATTGTGCAAGGCGCTCACTGCGATGACGCCATGGAGGGCGTCATCGGACCAACCCGCAGCGCGCACGGCGTCCGCGTCCTGTGCGGTAAGCCGACCCGGAGTCAGGGTGAGTTTGCGTAAGTACGCAAACAGTGGTCGTTCGCGATCAGCGATCGGCGCCTGTTCGAGATCGGCCAGTAGTGCTTCGATCACAGTGCCATCGGCGCCCAATGCCTCGGCGACGGCTCGGTGCACACCGGCGCAGAAACTACAGGCATTGAGCGTCGAGCCATAGGCGAACAGCAGCTCGCGCAGCGCTGGCGATAGGGGGGACGGCCCGCGCAGTATGTGATCGGCGAGTGGCAGGGCCAGCGCCGCGAGGTCGGGATAATGGGATATCAGGTCGGCAAGGGAGGCTGGTTCCGGGAGGTTGTGCAGGAGGGCCATGATGGTGTCTCCGTCGGTGGTACAGCGTCTATCCGGGTGACTCGTGGACGCTGGATCGGTGCGGCGCCGAAACCGGCCGGTGCGTGCTACAGCAGCCGCAGCGGCGGTTCGGCCAGCGCCGCCAGCTGTTCACGCAGTGCCAGGATGTGCTCGCCCCAGTAGCGCTCGGTGTTGAACCAGGAGAACGCCCGGATGAACGCCGGATCGTCGGCGCGGCGCGCCAACCAGGCGGCGTAGTGGACGATGCGCAGCGCCCGCAGGGGCTCGATCAGGCGCAGCTCGCGAGGGTCGAAGTCATGGAATTCCTCATAGCCCGAGATCAACTCGCCGAGCTGCAGTTCGGCCTGCGCGCGGTCGCCGGACAGCAGCATCCACAGATCCTGTACCGCAGGTGCCATCACCGCGTCGTCGAAATCGACGAAATTGGGTGCCTCTTCTCGCCACAGCAGATTGCCCGGGTGGCAATCGCCGTGGGTACGGATCCACCGGACGGCGCCACTCGCCGAGAATGCCGCGTCCACCCGTTCCAGCAGTGCGCCCGCCACCGACACATAGGCGGCGTGCAGCGACTCGGGAATGAAGCCCTCCGCGATCAGGGCCAGGCTGCCGTGGCCGCGCGCATGGCTGTCCAGCCGCTCGCGGTGCCGGAACGGCCGCACGGCTCCTGCGGCGTGGATCCGCCCCAGGGTGCGGCCCAGGGTGACCAGGGTGTCGGGCTGATCGAGATCTGGCGCCCGGCCGCCGCGCCGGGGGAATAGCGCGAAGCGAAAGCCCTGGTAGCGGCGCAGCGTGGCGCCGGCCGCATCGGCTAGGGGCGTTACCACAGGCAACTCCAGCGCTGCCAACTCGATGGTGAACGCATGTTCCTCCATGATTTGGGCGTCGCTCCAACGGTCTGGTCGATAGAACTTGGCGATCAGGGGGTCGGCATCTTCGATGCCAATCTGATAGACCCGATTCTCATAACTGTTCAGCGCGGCCAGTCGCCCGTCACAGAGAAATCCCTGATCTTCGACTGCGGTGAGTAGAAAGTCCGGGGTGAGGCGTGCAAAGGGGTGATCTTCGCGCTGTACCACTCGATTTCAGCTGCCGTGTGTATGGAGGTGCAGCCTAACAAGTCGCAGCGGTGTCTTCGAGCGCTTCCGGCGTATTGGGGCGGTAAGCGGATGTGGATATCCCGGTGATGCTCCACATCGCTGGGTCGGGCCACCCCAGCGCGCTGGTTCTTGGCGCCCGGGAGGCTGACGGGAAAAGCGATGTCGGTGAGTTGGCCGGCAAATTGGCGCGCTTGTCTGGGGGAATACGGTGTTTGGCTGCTCGGCGGTAAGGGGTGTGAGGTTTTTTGACACGATGGTTCGGCTACGGTCACGGTCATGCGCTGTAACGCCCCCCAGGACGGTATTGCCAGGCGCCTCCAAACACCGGCTTTCAGATGAGCCAATGTGAGGCTCTTGGCTACCGCTGCCTCTAGCACAGACCACGTAGGCGTCAAGATTTCCGGTGGTCGGTGATCCGTGTTTCCGCCAGCAACAACTCCGCCAACCGCGCGCGCTGGTAGATCGCATCGCCGTAGAGCAGCTGGTTGTGTTTTTGGCGTTTGGTGTAGAGATGCACCGCGCACTCCCAGGTGAAGCCGATGCCGCCGTGCAGCTGGATGGCGCGGTTGGCGCTGAAAGCGGCGACTTCCGCGGCCGCCGCCTTGGCCATGCGGGCAAATTTTTCGGCCTGCTCCGGCTCATGATCCAGGGCGCAGGCGGCGTTGTAGACCAGTGACCGGGCCTGATCGAGCTGGATCATCAGGTTCACCAGTGGATGTTTGACCGCCTGGAAGAAGCCGATTTGGCGATCGAACTGCACCCGGGTGCGGGCGTATTCGGCAGTGGTCTGTAACAGCCATTCGGCGGCGCCGCAGATGTCGGCGGCGACCAGGGTCAGCACCCCCGGCCAGGCGGCTTCCAGGGCGGCACCACCAGCCCCGGGTACGGCCAGGATCTGGGCATCGTCGACGCTGACGCCGCGGAAGTGCACATGGGCTTGGTCCCGGGTGAGATCGACGATGGCGTCTGGCACCAGCTCGACGCCCTGGCGATCCACGGGTACGGTGATCAGGGCGAGGCCGTCGGGG
The DNA here is from genome assembly GCA_041594335.1 of Porticoccaceae bacterium. Taxonomy (GTDB): domain Bacteria; phylum Pseudomonadota; class Gammaproteobacteria; order Pseudomonadales; family Porticoccaceae; genus JAGPUQ01. Next base: position 16,468 of record JBFHML010000034.1, on the reverse strand, counting down.
TGGACAGCCTTGGCGATCAGCACTTCGGCCTTGGCGGCATCCTGCACGTACCAGGCACTGCCGTGCAGCTGACCGCCTTCGAGCCGTAGGTCGCAGGCCGGTGTGTCCCAGGCGCCGCTGCGGGGGGTGGCCGCAAGCGTCGCGGTGCGACCGGCCGCGATTTCGTGGAGTAGCAGGCGCGCGGCCGCGCTCTGGCACTGGCGCAACACCAAGGTGGCAGTGGCGGTGGCTATGAAGGGCGAGGGCAGGGCAGCGCGGCCGGACTCCTCGGCGAGGGCCGCCAGCGCCACCAGAGGCATGCCGGCGCCGCCGGCGTCTTCGGGCACCGCGACCGTGGTCCAACCGAGGTCCACGATCTGCTGCCAGAGTGGCGGATCCCAGTGGCAGGCCGGCGGGCGATGCGGGTCGTGCTCGGTCGCGACCAAGGGGTGCAAGGCCTGGGTGGGTAGGCGGTCGCGCAGCAATTGCCGGGCCGTATCCCGCAGTAAGGTGGTTTCGGTGTCGAAACCGAAGTCCCGGGGCTGTGTCATGGCGATCTCATTTGGATTTGGCGAGTCCCAGCACGCGTTCGCCGAGAATGTTGCGCTGAATTTCGTTGCTCCCTGCGGCGATGGTGACCCCGTAGGAGTTCAGGTAGCCGAGCGTCCATTCACCGCCGTCCGGTGCCTGTGCATCGCCCATCGACAGGCTGGCGGCCGCTCCTTGGAGCTCCATGGCCAGCGCGCAGACATCCTGGCGAATCTCCGACATCACCACCTTGGCTTGCAAAGGAATGCGCATCGGGTGGTCGCACAGTGCTGCCACTTGGGCGCGGCGCGCGCCCTGTTTGGAGCCTTCTTGGCGGATGATGAGTTGCACGATGCGATCGCGCAGCACCGGATCGTCGGCGGCGCAGCCCAGGCCGCGAGGGCTGCGCCGAGCCAAATCGAGCAGGGCGTAGGCATCGCCCAGGGCGCGCTCCGGCGGCCCACCGCGACCGCTGGAGGGTGTCACCAACGGGCCGGCGCCGCGTTCGTGCAGCAGGGTGGTCTGCGCCACCTTCCAGCCCTCGCCGATTTCACCGACGCGGTAGTGGTCGGGGATCTCTAAACCATCGAAGAAGACTTCGTTGAAGCCAGTTTCCCCAGTGATCTTGATCAGCGGTCGCACCTGTACCGTCTTGCCCAAGTGGGTGCTGATGGGCACGACAAAGTAGGTCATGCCCTCGTACTTTCGGTCGCGATCGGTGCGCGCCAGGAGGATCATCCAGTCGGCAAAGTGGGCGAGCGAGGTCCATACTTTGTGGCCCGTGATCCGCCAGCCGTCGCCGTGTCGCTCGGCACGGGTCTGCACATTGGCCAGGTCGGAACCGGCCCCCGGTTCGCTGAACCCCTGACACCAAATGTCGGCGCAGGAAAACAGGCGGGGCAGCAGGGTCTCGCGTTGGAAGTCGTTGCCGTGAATCTGGAGCGTGGGCGCAGCCATGCCCAGGCCGAGGATGTTGGGCAGAAAGGGGCGTCCGGCGCGCTGCATTTCCTGGTTGGCGATGCGCTGGCAATTCGTGCGCCCGCCGCCGCCCGACGCCTCGGGGTAGTCGCAGCCCACCAGCCCGGCTTCGTAGGCCTGTCGTTGCCAGTCGCGCAGGTATTCGAGCTGTTCGCGATGCATGATCTCGATCGCTGATTGCGGCAGCCGCACCGGCGGTTCGGGCAAAGGGTTCGCGGCCAGCCACTGCTGGCAGTGGCTGCGGAATGCGGTCTGTTCGGCGCTGTCTCTCGGTGTGGAATCGGACATGGGCGGGCTCGGTGGGCGGATTCAGGGACGCAGCGACCGGCGGATTTGCTCGGCGGCAGGTTCGCGCAGCGCGCGCTTGGTCTGGGCGAAGGCTTTCGGATCCAGCTGCCGCAATGTGTTGGCGGCGCCGTGAGCGCGTGCGGTCAAGGACTCCGCGGGGACCACCTCGTCGATGAATCCGGCATCGCGCGCCGCATCGGGAGCATAGAGGGTGGCGTTCAGCACCGCCTGGGTGAGCGCTTGATGGGCGAGCCGCTCGCGCGCCAGCACGTGGCCGAACACGGGGAGCGGCCAGCCGATCGCAGTCTCATTGAGGCCAATGCGGAACTCCCCGGCGCTGGCAAGACGGTAATCGCCGGTCAGTGCCAGCAGAGCGCCGGCGGCGACCGCGTGGCCGCTGCAGGCGATGATCAAGGGCTTGGGATAGAGGTAACACTGGAGCAGCAGCTGTGCGCCCGCCATGATCATCTCCTCTCGGCCCTGCATAGGGCCGTTCAGTAGCTTGAGATCGAAGCCTGCGCAAAATATGCCGGGCCGTCCCAGCAGAATGACTGCGGCGGCTTCGTCTGCGGCGCGGTCCAGCGCATTGCTGAGTGCGCGGCTCATGGTCGGGTGGAGTGCGTTCGCCTTGTCGTCATCCAGGGTCAGCCAGGCGATCTGGTCGAGGAGGCGGTAGGTGACTGGGCCGCTCATGGCAAATACCTCTGATCGATGACGGTGTACCGCTACGCACGGGTAGCGTGCAAACCCCAGTTTGCACGTCGCGGTACCCGCGATCGGCCTGGGTGTTATTCCTATCGCCGAAATGCTTACATGGAATCCCATCAGCAACAACCGCATGCCCAAATACGGGGGGCAGGACATGAATAGCAAAGAGTTGCCGAAAAACTATCTGGAGGTGGCAGGCCGCAAGATGGCCTATGTGGAATTGGGCTCCGGTGCACCGATCGTATTTCAGCACGGCAATCCGACATCGTCCTATTTGTGGCGCAATGTGATGCCCCATGTCGCGGATTTTGGGCGCTGTATCGCGCTGGATCTCATCGGCATGGGCGATTCGGACAAGTTGCCGGATTCTGGCCCCGGTCGCTATTCGTTCGCCGAACACTATCGCTACTTTAGCGCCGCGCTCGACGCGTTGGAGGTGCGCGAGGGCGTAACCCTGGTGCTCCACGACTGGGGTTCGGCGCTGGGTTTCCACTGGGCGAACCAGCATCGCGAAGCGGTGCGCGGTATGTGTTATATGGAGGCCATCGTGCAGCCCTTCGCGAACTGGAACGAATGGCCCGAGGCGCCGCGGCCGATCTTCGAGGCCTTTCGCTCCGACGCCGGCGAAGACATGGTGTTACAGAAGAACCTATTCGTGGAACGGGTGCTGCCGGCCTCCGTGCTCCGCAAACTCTCCGATGCGGAGATGGCCGTCTATCGACGGCCCTTTGCGGAGCCGGGAGAGGGTCGTCGGCCGACGCTGGACTGGCCGCGTCAGATCCCTATCGGCGGGGAGCCGGCAGATGTCGCCGAGATCGTGGCCGACTACGGCCGCTGGCTGCAAGTCACCGAGCTTCCCAAGTTATTCATCAATGCCGACCCAGGGGCGATCCTGATCGGGCGCCAGCGGGAATTTTGTCGCAGTTGGCCGAACCAGACCGAAGTCACAGTGCCGGGTAACCACTTCCTGCAGGAAGACAGTCCCGACGAGATCGGCGCGGCGATCCGGCGCTGGCTGACGTCCTGAGCTGGGTGGGTGTCAGCCGGGCAGGGTGCGGACCGGATCCTGTCCGTCCCAGCCCACGGCGGCCTCCTCGATCATCTCGAACAGGTCCTTGAACACCGGGCTGTTGTCCCACAGTTCGATGTAGTGGCCCACGGCGTCGAGGGTATCGAAGTAGACCAGCGGCGCGCCGCCCAGCGTGCATTCAAAGGCGATGCGGTGTCCGAGGGCGCGGTAGCGCGCGCATTGGGCAGCGTAGTCCTCCGGCATCAAGCCGATATGGTGCACACCGGAGCGGCCGGCGTCGAGGAAGTCTCGATACACCGAAGGCGCGTCATTGTGCTGCTGGATCAGTTCGATTTGCAGGGCGCCGCTGTTGCCCAGCGCGACGGAGATGTCGGTGTCCGCGTGGACACCGTAATAGCGCTGGTCTTGGAGCGGGCAATGCGGTAGCACGAAGAAGGGGCCGGCGCCGAGGGTTTCCGTCCAGTAGCGCAGTGCGGCGTCTAGGTCGCGCACGACATAGGCCAATTGGCGGACGGTATAGAGGGGCTGGGTCATGGTGGTTCCGCGTCCCTGGGGCGCTGGTAGGGGGCGTTGCCGATGTTTCAGCCTAACCGACCGTGTTCCAGCCAGCGTGCCAGTTCGGGTTCGAGACGCTCGCCGAGGACCTGTCGATACAGGGCGAGATCGTCGTCGGTCAGCCACTCGCGCCATTGCCCGGATTCCCCTTTGTGGAAGAATCTTTCCGGGTCGCGCCACACATCGTCGGTGACCTGGGGTGCCAGCTGTGCGGCATTCGCCTTCATGTTTTCGAAACTTGCTGCCGCCACCAGGGCCGGCCACTCGCTTTCCGGAATCTCGATGTCCAGAAAGCGCGCGATGCGCCGCATTTCGCCCGCGAGATCCGCCTTGAGGTCGCTGTAATGCACCATCAGCACATTGGGTAACTCCCGATAGCGCCAAAAGCTGTGCACGTAATAGAGTACGTCCGAGGTCGCGGTGCCCTCGTCGTAGGTGCCGCTGCTTTGGATCCACTGCCGAAACCAGGTGCGGAAATCCTCCGGAGGAGGTTCTGGAGGCCGCCAGGGCCCGGTGGCATTGGCGGCGAGGCGTGGAAAGGACTCCGGCTTCATGTTGGCCATGTGGTTGCGCAGCGACACCAGCATGTCGCGCGGATCGCGGCCCACGCAGAGGTAGCGGACGCTGTCAGACCAGGGCAGGCCGTCGAGCGGCGTATGCGTCTTGATGAAGCGCCGGTGAGTTTGCGCGGCGAGCTGGGCGTGAACCGCTTCTTTGGGTGCGAAGAGGGCGTCGAGCCAGGGCGAGTATGAGGTCAAAGGCTGCGCGAGCTGTGGTGTACGCAGGATCAACTGGGCGCAGATCATCTGTGTCCAGGTGGTGCCGCACTTGGCCGGCGTGCAGATCAGGATATCGTCGTCGCGGAACGCAAAGCCGTCCCAGCGGCTGCTTTCCATGACGAATTCGCGGTAGCTGCGGGTTCTGGCAGGGCGAGGGAGTGCATTCATGGCTGTTTCTCAAAAGTCCATTTCCAAGGTTCAGTGGTAATGGGCAATGCCCGCACCGGAGGGAATGCGGATATCGTCGATCAGGTCCTGGACTGCGGCTGGTGGCGGTGCGGTAACGCGGCTGACCGTCAGGTTGACCCCGATATTGAGCAGCGCACCCAGCGCGCCGATGCCGATCGGCGAAATGCCCAGCAGCCAATGATCGGCGCTGTTGCGCTCGGGTGCAATGAAATTGAAGTAGACGATATAGCCGAGCGTAAAGATCAGGCCAGCGAGCATACCGGCGATGGCACCGGGTTGATTGGCACGCTTGGAAAAAATACCGAGCAAAATGGCGGGAAACAGCGAGGCTGCGGCCATGCCGAAAGCAAAGGCCACCGTCTGGGCTACGAAGGCCGGCGGGTTGATACCGAACCAGCCCGCGATCAGGATCGCCGCTACCGCCGCCAGTCGGGCACACCGGAGTTCGCCGCGCTCGCCGATGCTCGGTACGAAGGTGCGCTTGAGCAGGTCGTGGGAAATGGCGCTGGAAATCACGAGTAGCAGACCGGCGGCGGTCGACAGCGCTGCGGCCACGGCGCCGGCGGCGATCAGCCCGATCACCCAGGCGGGTAGTCCGGCGATCTCCGGATTGGCCATCACCATGATATCGCGGTCGACATAAATTTCGTTGGCCCCAGGCGTCGCATCGTTGCGGAGCAGCCGTTGGCCCTGTGGACCCCGAGCGTCTGTGAATTCGGGCTTGTCGGGACTCAACGCGCTGCCGGCGCGGTACTGGATGACACCATCCCCGTTTTTGTCCAGCCAGGCGATCAACCCGGTGTTTTCCCAATTCTTCACCCAGGCCGGCGCTTCGGCATAGGGCGTGCCGTCGAGGCTTTCAGAGAGGTTGAGGCGGGCGAAGACCGCGACCGCGGGAATTGTCGTGTACACCACGCAGATGAAGGCCAGTGCCCAGCCAGCCGAGCGGCGCGCATCCGATACGCGAGGAACGGTAAAAAAGCGCACGATGACATGGGGCAGGCCGGCAGTGCCAATCATCAGGGCGGTCACGATGGCAGCGGAATCGATCAGGCTACGCTGGCGCTCGGTATAGGCGTTGAACCCGAGTTCGGTGGTCACCTGGTCGAGCTTTTGCAATACGCTGAGCCCAGAACCGTCGTTGAGCGTGCCGCCGAAACCGAGCTGGGGGATGGGGTTGCCGGTCCACATCATCGACAGAAAGATCGCCGGTACCAGGAAGGCGAAGACGAGTACGCAGTACTGGGCCACCTGGGTGTAGGTGATGCCCTTCATGCCGCCCATCACCGCATAAAAAAAGACGATGCCCATGCCAATCACCACGCCCGTGTTGATGTCCACTTCGAGGAAGCGGGAAAACACGATGCCCACGCCGCGCATCTGGCCGGCGATGTAGGTGAAGGAAATGAATAGCAGGCAGATCACCGCCACCACGCGGGCGGTGTTGGAGTAATAGCGGTCGCCCACAAACTCGGGCACGGTAAAGCGGCCGAATTTGCGCAGATAGGGCGCGAGTAAGAGCGCCAGCAGCACGAAGCCGCCGGTCCAGCCGATCAGGTAGACGGAGCCGTCGCGGCCGGCGAAGGCGATCAAACCGGCGACGGACAGGAAGGAGGCCGCACTCATCCAGTCGGCACCGGTTGCCATGCCGTTGAGCACGGGATGGACGCCGCCGCCGGCGACATAGAACTCTCGGGTAGACCCGACTCGCGACCAGATTGCGATGCCGATGTAGAGCGCGAAGGACAGCCCGACAAACAGATAACTGTAGGCCTGCGCGCTCATTGTGCGGATTCCTTGCCGGCCGTGGTGCCATCGGCATCGTCGTCGACCCCGTGCGCGCGCTCGATGTGCGTCATCCAGCGGTGGTAGATCGCGATCAATGCGACGAAGATCAGCATGGCCCCCTGCTGGGTAAACCAGAAACCGAGCGGAAACCCCCCGAGCCGAAACTGGTCGAGCCAGTCGCCCAATAGCACCCCGCAGCCCAGTGCCACAAAGGCCCAGACCCCCAGCAGGATCGCCAGCACCCGCAGATTGGCACGCCAATAGCTGTGCGCGCGCTCCTCCCCCAGAATCTCGGCATCGTGGTGGGAATGTTTGGGCAGATTCTCGGCCTGATCGTGGTGATAGATGCTATCCGGCCCGGTGTCGCGCGGCGTGGCGCTCATGATGGCTCCTCGGATTATTGGAATTGTCGGCGCGGAACACTGGCAAGGCGCCCCGAGGTTGTCAACTGCTTGTCCGGGCTGTGGTGGCTGTCAGTCAACGCCCACCGCTGCGCCCAAGGTAGCGCCGATGGGGGCGTGCAGGACCAGATCCGCCGTGTCGTCGAGCGGCGTGGGATCGCGATTGATGATGACCAGCCGCGCGCCGCGGCGTTGGGCGAGCAGTGGGAAGCTCGCCGCCGGCTGGACCACGAGCGAGGAGCCCAGTACCAAGAACAGGTCGCAGGATTGGGTCGCCGCTTCGGCCCGAGCCATGGGCTCCGCCGGCATCGGTTGTCCGAAGGAGATCGTCGCGGTCTTCACCAGCCCTTGGCATGCCGCGCAGACGGGGATGGTCTCGTCGCGTAGAAAGGCGGCGCGGATTGGCGCCAAGTCATGATGACGGCCGCACTCGAGGCAGCGCGCATAGGTGGTGTTGCCGTGCAGTTCGACGATCTGACTGTCCGGCACACCGGCGACTTGGTGAAGGCCATCGACATTCTGGGTGATGACCTCTGTGGCGGTGCCGCGGCGAATCAGCTCGGCGACCGCGCGGTGGCCGCGGTTGGGCTTGGCGTCGCGCAGGGTCTCGTCGAGCGCGAATTTGAGCCGCCAGGCGGCTCGGCGCGCTTCCGCGGAGCGCAGAAAATCGTCGAACAGCACCGGCTGATGACGGGACCAGATGCCGCCGGGGCTGCGGAAATCCGGAATACCGGATTCGGTACTGATACCGGCACCGGTAAAAACGGTGATGCTGCGCGCGTCGGTCAGCAACTCTTGCAACTTTGCATGGACTCCGGTGGCGCTCATGGCACAGATTTCCGGGAGACGTTTTCCGAATCCTAGCAGTTGCCTACAGATGATCCAGCAGCCCCGGGCCTTGGAAGTGACTGCCGTGGCCGGGATAGACCGCATTGGGCTGCAGCGACTTGAGTCGGCGCAGGGTGCGCGCCATCTGTCGCGGGTTGGCATAGACCGCTGGGGGCACCAATACGCCGCGCGAGCCGCTTCCCAGCAGCGTGTCGCCGCTGATCAGGCTGCCGCTGGGGGTGTGGTAATAGCAGACGCTATCCCAGGAGTGTCCGGGGGTATGTAACACCTGCCAGCCGTCGAACTCGGGTAGTGGACTGCCCTGCTTGAGGCGCAGTTCCGCCGGCGGCGCGGGGGCCTTGCGGACGAGATCCGGCTCCGGCTGCCAAGCCGGCCTGGCGCGGGCCTTGGCATCGCGTTCGGGGCTCGCATACATGGCCCAGGCGCGCGGGCGCAGGCCTTCCACCAGCGCGGTGGCCGGTTTGATCAGGAAGCCCAGTGGGTCGCGCCGCAGGTGTCGGCGCAACGAATGGGTGGCTAATGGCAGGCCGACCCGGGCTCCACAGAGCCGCGCCAGGGCCCGCACACCGCCGCTGTGATCGGGATCGCCGTGGGTGCAGACTACCAGGCGGATTGCCGCCGGCGACGCGCCCAGCACTTCGCGCACATAGCCGAGGACATACTTCTCGCCGCGCCAGGCGACATCCACGACCGCGAGCGCACCGTCCTGTTCGATGAGGTAGCTGTTGACCAACCGGCCCTTGATCTGATGGATTCGCATTTCTGGGTTCAGGGGAGGAGAAGCGACATCGACATCCTAGCAGCTCGGGCACAATGGCAGGTGATCGGGACGTGACAGGAGCCGCTACCATGCCGCAGTCGAGTGGGCCCACCGGGGCGATACGCGCCATCAGCGCCGTAACCTTGAGGACCGGAGATATGGCTGCCTGCGTGGCGTTCTATCGCGCGCTCGGCATGACAGTTACCTTTGGCGGCGGCAACGCCCGGTTTACCACGCTCAGTGCAGGCGCTTGCCACGTCAATCTCTCCAGCGCCATGGTGGTTTCGGCGGACCCCTTCCCGGGACGGATCATCTTCCACGTCGCCGACGTCGACGCGCTTTATGAACGCATCCGCAGCGCGGGCTATGTGCCGGAGACCGAACCCGAGGATGCGCCCTGGGGCGAGCGCTTCTTTCATATCCGCGACCCCAGCGGTCACGAGCTCAGCTTTGCCAAGCCATTGACCTAGCCAGGCGCTTCGAAAGGAAAAGATATGATCCGTATCCTCCACACTGCAGATTGGCAGATCGGCCGGCAATTTGGGCGCTTTTCACCCGACGATGCCGCGGCCCTGGCCGAGGCTCGCTTCGCCGTGGTGGCGCGCATCGCCGAGGTCGCGGCGACCGAAAGCGTTGATGCGGTATTGGTGGCCGGTGACGTGTTCGATGCGCAGACGTTGGCCGACCGCACCCTGTACCGCACCTTCCAGGCCATGGAGGGCTTTAGTGGTCCCTGGATCCTGTTGCCGGGCAACCACGACGCGGCCTTGGCCGAGAGTGTCTGGACACGCGCCGAGCGGTTGGCTGCGGTGCCGGATAATGTCCGGATCCTGGATCGGCCTGCGGTCTGCGTCTATGCCGACGTCGGCTTCGCGGTGTTGCCCGCGCCTCTCACCCAACGCCAGACTCCAGTGGATCTCACCGAATGGTTCGACACTGCGGAGACTCCGACGGGGCTTGTGCGCATCGGGCTGGCCCACGGCAGTATCGCCGAGCGCTTGCCGGAAGCGGCAGACGCGCCCAATCCCATTGCCGCCGATCGTGCCGTCAGAGCGCGGCTCGACTATCTGGCCCTTGGGGACTGGCACGGTACCCAAGCCATTGACGATCGCACTTGGTACAGCGGCACGCCGGAACCCGACCGCTTCAAGGACAATGGCGCCGGTCAGGTGCTGCTGGTCGAACTCGAAGGCCCGGGGGTCCCGCCGCGGGTAACGGCGCACGCCGTCGGTCGTCACGCCTGGATCCAGCGCCATTGGTCGCTGGCCGTGGCCAGCGATCTGGATCTCCTCTTGCGCGAGCTGGCTGCCTGGCCGCCGATGTCGGTCATCGACCTCAGCGTTGCGGGACAGCTGGATTTGGCTGGCCACCAGCGCCTGGAGCAGGCACTGGCCGCGGCCGCCGGCCGGCACCGGAGCTTGCAATGCGCCACGACGGACCTGCGGCTGCAGCCTACCGAAGCGGATATCGCCGCGCTCCGAGCCGATGGTTATCTGGGTGAGGTGGTTGCCGAGCTGCAGTCCCGACAAGAGCGGGACGTCGCGCGCGATACGGCGCGCGACGCCCTGGCTATTCTCGCTGGGCTGCTGCTCGACCCAGGCCGGCAGGAGCGTCAGCCGTGAGGCTCGAACGTCTGCGAATCCGCCAATTGCAGCAATTTCGCGACACCCTAGCGGTCGAGGGCCTCACCCCTGGCATCAATCTGTTTGTCGGCCCTAATGAATCGGGCAAGAGCACCCTGGTACGGGCGATCCGCGTCGCTTTCTTCGAGCGACACAAGTCCACGAGCCTCGGCGATTTGCAGCCTTGGGGAGATTCCTCAGCGGCGCCTGAAGTGGAGTTGGACTTTGTCTGTCAGGGACGTCACTGGCGGCTGCACAAGCGGTTTTTGAACCGTAAGCGCTGTGATCTCCAGGTGGATGGGGAGCATTTTCATGGCGAAGAAGCCGAAGAAAGGCTCGCCGAGCTGCTCGGATACCATTTCCCCGGTAGAGGGGCTAGCAAGGCTGAGCACTGGGGAATTCCCGGTCTGCTGTGGGTGGAGCAGGGCTCGGTTCAGGAAATCCGTGGCCCGGTCGATCACGCCGGCGAGCATTTGCAGGCGGCGTTGGGCCGTAGCCTGGGGGAGCTTGCCAGCAGCGGTGGGGACGAAGTGCTGGAACGGGTGGCGCGCGATCGCGCGGCCTTGTTGACCAGCACGGGGCGACCCACCGGGGAGTATGCGGCGGCGATTCGGGATTGCGAGGAGCATCAGCGTCGACTGGCGGCCTTAGTGGCGCAGATTGACCGTTATCGCCAGCAAGTCGATCGCCTCGCCGTATTGATACGAGAACGAAGCGAAACCGATGACTTCCGGCCTTGGGAGGCGTATCGCACCCGCCAGGAGCACGCGCGCGCGCGGCTCGATGAGCTGCGCGCGCTGGAGACCGAGCAGCGGCGGGAGGGCGAAGCCCTCGAAGTCTGCCAACGCAACCAGGCTAGCCAACGCCAACGGTTACAAGACTTTGAGGACCGGGCACGGCAGCTCGCCGACCGGGAGGCTGAACGCCAAGGGGCATCGGAGCGCCTGCGGCAATGTGCGTTGCGTCAGCCCAGGTTGGATCGTCGCCTGGAGGAAGCCCGGGCGGATTACGAGCGCGCGAATGCCCTGCGGGTAGCGGCTGGCCAGCAGGCCCGGCGGGCGCAATGGCAGCGTGAATACGATCAAGTCGCCGAGCAGGCCATGGACATCGCCGCCGATCTGCAGGTTGCCCGCGCACTGCAAGCAGCGCTTCAAGAGCAGGAGCTTCGGCACCAGGCCGAGGTGATCGACAACCGGGACCTGGATGCACTTCGGTCGTACGAACGACAGTTGGGCGAACTCCAGATTCGCGAGCAGGTGTTGGCTACCCGATTGCACTTCAAGTTGTCGCCGGGCCGTCACCTGACATTGGACGGCGAGCCGTTGACCGGCGAGGGGGAGCGCCTGTTGGTCGCAGCCGCTGAGCTGCAGCTCCCCGGGCTGGGGACCTTGCAGCTGGAGCCTGGCGGTGGCGCCGATGTCGCCGAGTTGGCCCGGGGCCGGCGACGGTTGGAAGCTGACCGCGCCGAGCTCCTGCAACGTGTAGGGGTTCCCGACCTCGATGCCGCCCAAGCCCGCGCCGACCAGGCCGCCCTACGTTCCACCCAGCTGGTGGAAAACCGGACGCGGCTCCGCACGCTGGCGCCACAGGGGGTGGACGCCCTGGCCGAGCGGCTCCGATTGCTGGAGCAGCGCCGCGAGCAGCTCGCAGGGCAGCTGGCTCAGGTGCCTGAGGCGGTTGTCCCGGTGCCCGATGAGAGCCGGGCTGAGGAGGAGTATCGCGCTGCCGAAGCGCGGCTTCGAAAAGTCGAGGAGGATAAAGCAACCCATCGCCGCGATCTCGAGCTGGCGCGGCAGGCGCAGAATGCCGCGACGGATGAATGGCGACGGTTGGACGCTGAATTGCAATCGCCACAGCATCGACAACGCCAGCAGGATGCCAGGGATCAGCTCACTGATCTTCGTGCCGAAGAGGAGCGATTGCGCATGGCGATAGCGCAGCGCCAGCGGCATCTGGATGAAGCGAGTCCGGACCTGCTGGCTCAGGATATCGAGCGCTGGGGGTCGTCCGCGGCGGCCCTGGAACAGGCTGCACAGCAGCGGAAAACTGAAATAGCGCAATTGCAGGGGGCGTTGAACACCCTGGGCGCTGAGGGGCTGGAAGAGGCGCACGACAGTTTGGCCGGCGAGCTCGCTGATCTGGAGCGCCGGCGCGACCAGTTGGCACGTCGTGCCAAGGCGCTGGATCTGCTCCTCGGCCTGCTTCAAGAGCGGCGCCAGGCTCTTACCCGTCAATTGCAGGCGCCGCTGCAGCGGCACCTCAGGCATTATCTGGAATTGCTGTTTCCCGGTGCCGATCTGCGCGTCGATGAGCGCTTGATGCCAGAGGTGCTGGTGCGCGGGCACACTGGCGATGAACAGCGCGCGCTTCTTGATGCGCTGAGCTTTGGCACCCGGGAGCAGCTTGGACTGATCAGCCGTCTGGCCTATGCCGACCTGCTGCGCGAGGCGGGGCGACCTACCCTGATTTTGCTGGACGATGCCTTGGTGCATTGCGATCGTCAGCGTCTCGAGCAGATCAAACGCCTGTTGTACGACGCCGGCTTGCGCCATCAAATTCTGCTCTTTACCTGCCATCCCGAGAACTGGCGAGACCTGGGCGCCTTGCCGCGGGACCTGTTGGGCTTGCACAACGCCAGCGAGCCGGCGCCCGCCTGATTGGCCGCAGGAGTGTGTAAGAAGGGAGGCTCGCGTAGACGCCAGCGGACCCGAGGGGCCGTTATCCCGCCGGTGGCGGTGGACGTGAGGTGACGGAGAGCGCTGCGGTAATAGGGCAACAAGCTGCTAGACTCCAAACCGATTCATAATCCAAAAATCAGGGGGCTGTTATGCGCAAGGGAGTTATCTTTCCCATCACAGAAATTGGCACCGATCCGGTAGCCATTCGCGATTACGCTCAGGCCATCGAGGACATGGGCTACGACCACATCGTGGTGTTCGATCACGTCCTCGGTGCCAATGCCAGTCACCACGAGCTGTGGGGTCCCTATACCCATGAGTTTCAGTTTCACGAGCCTTTCGTCCTGCTTGGCTATTTGGCTGCCGCAACGCGCAGGCTCGAACTCGCCACGGGTATCCTCATCCTCCCCCAGCGCCAGACCGCCCTGGTTGCCAAGCAGGCGGCGGAGGTCGATATCCTCTCCGGCGGACGCCTGCGTCTCGGCGTCGGTGCCGGTTGGAACCATGTTGAATACGAAGCGCTCGGGCAGGATTTTCACACCCGCGGCAAGCGCATGGACGAGCAGGTCGCCCTCCTGCGCGAACTCTGGTCCAAGGAACTGGTGGACTTCGACGGCCGCTGGGACAAGGTCACCCAGGCGGGCATCAATCCGCTGCCAATACAGCAGCCTATGCCGTTGTGGATGGGTGGCTGGGCCGATCCCATGATCCGTCGTATCGCCCGCCTCGCCGACGGCTGGTTCACGCTGTTTCCGCCGGACGAGAACGGCCGGCAAATGATCGAAAAATTGCACGGCTACGCCCGTGAGGCGGGTCGTGAGCCGGCGTCGATCGGTATCGAGGCCTGGGTGATCCTGAACAACGCCAGTGTCATGGCCGGCCGGAACCAGAAACCGGAAGACATCCCGCTGCGTTCGGCGGATGCTTGGTGCGCGGAGATCGAGGCCTGGAAAGCGCTGGGCTCCACCCATATCGGCTGCTGGACCATGTATGCCGATCTCTCCGTCGATCAGCACATTGATGCGGCGCGGCGCTTCAAGGAAGCCGCCGACAGCGTCTGCTGAGCGGAGTGCACAGCCGATGGTGTTGACCCAAAGCTGGGTAGAAGTGCCCACTGCGGCGGGCTCCATGGAGTGTTTCCTCGCCCACCCGGCCGTCGGTGGTCCCTACCCGCCGGTGGTGCTCTACATGGATGCGCCCGGCGTGCGCGAGGAATTGTGCGGCTTCGTGCGCCGCATAGCCGCCGAGGGCTTCTGCGCCATCATGCCCAACCTCTACTACCGCTACGGTGTGCGCGCGGCCGGGGCGCGGATGATGGAGCTGCTCCAGGCCCACACCAATGCCATGATCGTCGCCGATACCGGCAGTCTGATCGAATGGCTCGATGTCTATCCGGCGGCCCGGGGCGGCGCCATGGGTTGCATCGGCTACTGCATGAGCGGCAAGTTCGTCCTCGCCGTGACCGGTGCCTTTCCCGAACGCTTCAAGGCGATGCTCTCGCTCTATGGCGTTTCCCATGTCACTCGCGGAGCGGACTCCGCACACCTGCGGATCCCCGCTATCCTGCCGGATTGCAGTCTCTACTTCGGCTTTGCCGAGCACGATCCTTTCGTGCCCGACAGTGAGATCGCCGTGCTGGATGCGGCGCTGCGCGAGCACGGCGCCGACTATGTGCTGGAAAAGATCCCAGGTACCGGCCATGGCTTCGCCTTTCCCGAGCGTATGGGTTATCACCACGAGGCCGCCGAGCGGCACTGGCAGATTGCGTTCGAGCTGTTTGGGCGGAAGCTGGAGTAGCTCGGTACACGTCGGCTATCGTGGACGAAGGGAGTGAAAGGCAGCGCCGGGAAGGGTATCGACTGTCTCGATGGGGCAATAAATCGCCTCGATCCAGAAATATCAGAACGGTCGATGGGTCGTCAGGGCGCGACGTTCGGCCAGAGTCACCGGCTGGAATGCCCCTCGTTCGTTCGAATCGGGTTCAGCTTCGGTGTGCGATGGCCAACGGAAGGCGGGGTTGTCAACGAAAGTTCCGGCGCCTTGGGACACCAGGGTCGCGTGGGAGTTGCGGAGTGGCTAGGCCGGCTCGGTGCTTCTTTCCTCCTGCATTCTCGCGCTTTGTGCCGCAACCACGGTAGTGATGATCCACCTCCAGCAGCGGATGGAAAAACCAAAAGCGTATGGGTTTTACGTCGCAGCAGCAGGCGCTTTGGGTAGGTGTTGAGCAGCGCGTAATGTCTCGCTGCGGCGAAGCGATGGGACTATTTTTATCGACCGCGCGAACCCAAAGCATGCGTCATGTCGGGTGCAGTGAATCATGGAATCGGGTGCTTAGGGGTCGCGGAGGTTTTCGTCTCATCTTGGTTGGCGTCGCGCTCTTGAACGGGGCCAATAAAGAAGACGGTCAATTGCGCATCAGCCGAACATACGCCCTACGTGGGCGCCGCTAGGGTGTGAAACACAGCCTTTAGAAGAAGATGCTGCTGTCCGCCGGTTGTTCGTAGCGGGCAGTTTCTGGTGCGTTGTGTCAATCTTGGATTCAGTTGATCGATTGCGGAGTTGGAGGCGGGTGATGGAAATCCGATCTTCTGAATTTAGATCAGAAATCTCATCTCACTAAGTGACAGGAATCGACATGAATAGGCTATGGATGGTGGTGCTAGTAATCGCTGCGGTTCTTGTGCTTTTGGGGCTGTTCAGGACCCGCCGTGGTGTGCGGAAATTTTCCTATCGTGCAGTAACGCATCTCTTGTCGCCGGCGGAACGCTCCTATTACGGTGTTCTTTTTCAAGCGATCGGAAAGGAATATCTGGTGTTCGCTAAAGTACGTGTTGCCGATGTCCTCTCGCCGCGGAAGGCGAGCGACCGTTCTCAGTGGCAGCGAGCCTTTAACGCCATTTCGGCGAAACACTTCGATTTTTTGATCTGCGATCCAAAGGAGTTTGCAGTAAAACTGGCTGTTGAGCTGGACGACGCCAGTCATGGGTCGATCAAGAGGCAGAAGCGTGACCGATGGCTAGACGATGCCTGCGCGTCAGCCAAAATGCCGTTGCTGCGCGTGCGGGCGTCGAAATCATATGTCGTCGGTGAGATCAGGCGGCAGGTAAAATCGGCCATGGCGTCTGAGGGAAACCCTTCTGGCGACATTCTTGTGCCGAGGGCCGCAGATAGCGGGCTGCATGAGGTGGCCGGAGATAATACTCCCGAACCAGCCGGCGCCGTAGGAGTCGATGCAGGGACCCAGTCCTCTTCGTCCCCACCATGTCCCAAGTGCAATGCCGCGATGATTCTCCGTAACGCCAAATCGGGGAGTCATGCCGGCAAGACGTTTTGGGG
>JBFHML010000033.1:0-26673 GCA_041594335.1 Porticoccaceae bacterium | reverse complement strand
TCAAGCGTGCGCTGGTGCCAGATTGGCGTGGCGGTGCCTGCTGTGAAGTCCTCGGTGACGGCGAGATTAGTATCGGTGACCGTGTCGCCCTCATCGATTGAACGGTCGCGATGGGCTCGGTGAGCGGGTTCCCCAATAGAAGCGGGTTCCCCAATAGAATAAGTGGCCTACGCTTAGGCTTTGCTCCCCTCGCCGGGCCCCTCCGAGGCCATCTCTGCCTACGGAGATCCCAGCCAACCCGGGCCGGTTGCGCTGCCAGGTGCTGCATACCTCTCTGCTGGGGTCAGGGACCCATTGCCGACGGAGGTTTTACGCGGCGTTCGAACAGGTCCGCGACGTCGAGTGGCGGCCGGGCTGGCGACGATGCTGTATCCCCAGACGTTTCGCTCTCTGATACGGTTTTCTCTGGTCATTATCGCCACGTGCGCTGCGATTGCGCTTGTCGAGGCATTTCGGTAACCGGGGACGCGATGACGGTGCGCCAAAGTCGGTATGGGTTTCCGTGGTCTCCGGTTTAGACTGGCACTAGGCGGGTGGTCCCGAATGGAGGTATTGGCCCCGCGACACTGGAGGAGTCGAACCCATGTTCTATGACCGGTTGCCAAGCCCGCTCGGGGATTTGACGATCTGTGCCGATGCGCTGGGGATTACCGCGGTGGCGTTTCCTGAGGAGAGCCAACCGGCGGCCGAACCGAATCCCAACGCCCTGGTGCGCCGGGCCGCCGAACAGCTCGCGGCCTATTTCGCCGGGCGGCGCACGCGCTTCGATCTACCCCTGAATGCCGCCGGCACCGCGTTTCAGCGGCGGGTCTGGCAGGCGCTGTGCACGGTACCTTTCGGCGAGACTGCGAGCTACGGCGAGATTGCCGCGGCACTGGGCAATCCGCGGGCTTCGCGGGCCGTCGGGCTCGCCAATGGCCGCAACCCGATCGCTATCCTGGTGCCCTGCCACCGCATCATCGGCAGCGACGGTTCGCTGACTGGCTATGGCGGTGGCCTGGATCGCAAACGCTGGTTGCTCGATCATGAACGGCGCCTTGACGCCCCGGGGTTCAGTCCTCGCTGAAGCGCTCACCGCAGCGGCGACAGTAGCGCGCATCGCTGAGATGGCCCAGCAGACCGCAGCGCCGACACTCGCGGTGATCGATGGAGGCGCGCAAGGTGTTCATCAGCTCGGCCGTGTAGATGCCCGTGGGCACGGCGATGATGCCGTAGCCGATCAGCACCAGCATGGAGGTCACCAATCGCCCGGCGGGTGTCACCGGGGCGATATCTCCAAAACCGACCGTGGCTACGGTGACGATCGCCCAATACATGCTCATCGGGATGCTGGTAAAGCCGTTGTCCGGGCCTTCGATCAGATACATCAGGGCACCGAACACCGTCACCAAAGTGAGCATGAAGATGACGAACACCAAGATCTTGCGGCGGCTGCGCAGCAAGGCGTCGACCATGAGCCCGGATTCGCTGACATAACGGGTCAGCTTGAGTAGGCGAAATACCCGCAGGATGCGCAGTAGCCGAATCACCAACAGATACTGGGTTCCGGCAACCAGCAGTGAAAGATAGGTCGGCAAAACCGCCAGTAGGTCAATAACGCCGTAGACGCTGCGCGCGTAACGCCCCGGCTTCTCGACGATCAGTAGGCGCAGCAGGTATTCCGCGGTAAATAGCAAGGTGAACGCCCACTCCAGTGTGTAGAGGAGTGCGGCGTGGCGCTGGTGAATCGCTCCGACACTGTCGATGAGGGCGATAGCGACGCTGAACAGGATGGCGGCGATCAGCCAGAGATCGAAATACAGGCCCGCGCGCGTGTCATGGCCAAAAATTACCCGGTAGGTGGCGCGCCGCCAACCCGGTTCCGGCCAGGGCGCGGGATCCTGAAAGATCGGGGGCATTCGCGCTAGTACTTGCTCTGGTGGCCGTGACACACGAATCAGAGGCCGAGCTCGGGCCAGAGGGCGTCGATCCGCGCCTTGACCGCCGTGTCCATGGTGATCGGGCGGCCCCACTCTCGCGCCGTCTCGCCCGGCCACTTAGTGGTGGCGTCGAAACCCATTTTGGAGCCCAATCCGGATACCGGCGAAGCGAAGTCCAGGTAGTCGATCGGCGTATTCTCGACCATCACCAAATCCCGGGCCGGGTCCATGCGGGTGGTCATGGCCCAGATCACGTCGCGCCAATCGCGGGCATCGACATCGTCGTCGGTCACCAGTACGAACTTGGTGTACATGAACTGCCGCAGGAACGACCAGACTCCAAACATGACCCGTTTGGCATGCCCCGGGTACTGCTTCTTCATGGTGACTACCGCGAATCGGTAGGAGCAGCCCTCGGGGGGTAGATAAAAGTCGACGATCTCGGGGAACTGCTTTTTTAGTAGCGGGACCACGACTTCGTTGAGGGCGACGCCCAGTACCGCCGGCTCGTCGGGTGGGCGCCCGGTGTAGGTGCTGTGATAGATGGGGTCGGTGCGGTGCGTGAGGCGTTCGACGGTGAAGACCGGAAATCGCTCGATCTCATTGTAGTAACCCGTGTGATCACCGAAGGGGCCTTCGTCGGCCTCGTCCTCGGGATGGATGTAACCCTCGAGGATGATCTCGGCGCGGGCCGGTACCTGGAGGTCGCTCCCCAGGGCCGCGGTTACTTCTGTGCGCTCGCCGCGCAGCAAACCCGCGAAGGCATATTCGGAGAGGCTGTCCGGTACCGGGGTGACCGCGCCCAGAATGGTGGCCGGGTCGGCCCCTAGGGCGACGGCCACCGGAAAGGGTTCTCCCGGGCGTGCACGGCACCAGTCCCGGTAATCCAGGGCGCCGCCCCGCTGCGCAAGCCAGCGCATGATGACGCGGTTGCGGCCGATGACCTGCATCCGGTAAATGCCCAAGTTCTGCCGAGTTTTTTCCGGGCCGCGGGTGATCACCAGTGGCCAGGTAATCAGTGGTCCGGCATCGCCCGGCCAGCAGGTCTGAATTGGCCAGGCGGCGAGATCGACGGCGTCACCTTCGAGTATCACTTCTCGGCAAGGTGGGCGATTGACGGTACGGACCGGCATGTTCAGTATCGGGCGAAAGCGTTCGCGTTGACCCCAGAGATCGCGTAGCCCCTTGGGTGGCTCCGGCTCTTTGAGAAAGGCCAGCAATTCCCCGACCGCGCGCAGGTGTTCGAGGCCTTCGCCACCCATGGCCAGTGCCACGCGTTCGATCGTGCCGAACAGGTTGCCGAGGACTGGAACCGCAAACCCTTTCGGGTTGGTAAACAACAGGGCCGGGCCGCCGGCCTTGAGGGTGCGATCGCAGACCTCGGTGATTTCCAGGGCGGGGTCTACCGGTGCGACGATACGTTTGAGTTCGCCGCGCTTTTCCAAAAAACCGAGAAAATCGCGTAGATCGCGATAAGCCATGGTGCCAGGGACCGATTGGGAAGCGAGCAGTGTTGCGGCATCACCCGGCGAATGCAAGATCGGGGGAGAGGCCACGGTGCCGGGTTAGGCCGGCTCGCTGGTGATGGCAGTGATAGCCTGGGCCGCTTCGCGATCCAGGCCGTCGCCGCCGGCATCGAGATGCTGGCGCAATTTGGCGGTCATCGCCGGGGACCAGAATTTCTTCAGGTGTGCCGCCGTGCTCTCAATCCGGGCTGCGGTAGTGAGTGCAGGCACGTTGGCGGCGATCTGGTTGGCCATTTTGATCAGGTGCTGAACCGAGGACTCTGACACCTTAGCTACCTCGAGATAATGCGTTGGGGGTGGGTGTAGATCATGTGCCGACCGGGCCGGGCGAAGCCGACCAGCGTCAGGTTGGCCGCCGCGGCCAGTTCGATGGCCAGCGCAGTCGGCGCCGACACCGCGACCAGGATCGCAATTTCTTGGCTGGCGGCTTTGACGATCATCTCATAGCTGGCGCGGCTGGAGATGAGGGCGAAGCCCGCCTGCCAGGGATCCGCTTGCCGGCAGCGCGTACCGATGAGTTTGTCCAAGGCGTTGTGGCGACCGACGTCTTCGCACAGGTCGAGAATGCGCCCCTCCGTATCGCACCAGGCGGCGCCGTGGGCGCCGCCGGTTGCCGCCTGCTGTGGCTGGCGACTGGCCAGGGCATCGATGGCGTGCTCGATGGCGTCGTGGAGGATCGCGCTGCCGCCGGTTACTGGGGTCGGGGTCCGGATCGCCTGCTGTAGGGATTCGGCTCCGCACAAGCCGCAGCCAGTGCGCCCGGTCAGGTTGCGGCGGGCATGCTTCAACGCCAGAAAGCGCTCACTGGCGATGGTCATGGCCACTTCGATTCCTTCGGGCCGCTCTACCATTTCCAGGTCGTAGAGCTCGCCGGGGTTTTCGAGGATGCCCTCACTAAGGCTGAAACCGAGGACGAAGGCTTCGAGCTCCGTGGGCGTCGCCATCATCACGACGTGAGAGAGGCCATTGTAGACCAGAGCCACCGGCAGCTCGCGGATAACGGTATCGTTCCGAACACACGCCTGGCCGGCGCGCCAATCGCGCGCGCCGACGACGGCGGTCGATGGCGGCGCCGCTTCAACCGGCGATGTGTGTCGGTGCTTCATCCCGCTGCCTGGCTCGACGCAGCAGGTCGCGCTGCTCGGCGTCGAAGGCGCGCTGGCGGCTCTGCCAATTGGAGGGCGAGGTGACCTGGCTCACTTGTACCGCGGTCACCTTGTACTCTGGGCAGTTGGTTGCCCAATCCGAGTTGTCGGTGGTGACCACGTTGGCGCCCGAGAACGGGTGATGAAAGGTGGTATAGACCACACCCGGTTGGACGCGCTCCGTGATCCGAGCGCGCAGTACCGTATCTCCGACCCGGCTCTGAATGCCGACCCAGTCGCCCTCGCGGATGCCTCGCTCTTCTGCGTCATGGGGGTGCATCTCCAGCACATCCTCGGCATGCCAGGCGCCATTGGCGGTGCGCCGCGTCTGGGCCCCGACATTGTATTGGCTGAGGATGCGCCCGGTGGTCAGCAGCAGTGGGAACCGGCGGTTGGCTCGCTCCTCCGTGGGAACGTATTCGGTCACGGTGAACAGACCCTTGCCGCGCACGAATTCTTCGGCATGCATGGTGGGAGTGCCTTCCGGGGCCGTTTCATTGCAGGGCCACTGCAGGCTGCCCAAGCGATCGAGTTTCGCGTAGCTGACTCCGGCGAAGGTGGGTGTGAGGCGGGCGATTTCGTCCATGATTTCGCCGGGATTGCGGTACTCCATGGACAAACCCAATGCCCGGGCCAGCCCTTGGGTCACTTCCCAATCCGCCAAGCCGGAAAGCGGAGGCATCGCCTTACGGACCCGCGAGATGCGGCGTTCGGCGTTGGTGAAGGTGCCGTCCTTTTCGAGAAAGGAGGCGCCGGGGAAGAAGACATGGGCGAACTTGGCGGTTTCGTTGAGGAACAGATCCTGAACGATCAGGCATTCCAGTGCCGAGAGTGCCGCCTCCACATGCAGGGTATTGGGGTCCGACTGGGCGATATCTTCGCCTTGGCAGTAGAGTCCCTTGAAGTCGCCGTCGATGGCGGCATCGAACATGTTCGGAATGCGCAAGCCCGGCTGGTCGTCGAGCGTTACACCCCATTGGTCCTCGAACGTGGCGCGAGTGGCGGCGTCCGAGATGTGCCGGTAGCCGGGCAGTTCATGGGGGAAGGAGCCCATGTCGCAGGAGCCTTGCACATTGTTCTGGCCGCGCAGCGGATTTACGCCGACGCCTTCGCGGCCGACGTTGCCGGTCGCCATGGCGAGATTGGCGATGCCGATCACCGTGGTCGAACCCTGGCTGTGCTCGGTGACCCCCAGTCCGTAGTAGATCGCGGCGTTGGGGGCGCTGGCGTAGAGTCTCGCCGCGGCGCGCAGTTCGGCGGCGGGGATGCCGGTTTCTGCTTCGGTAGCCTCCGGGGCATGACGCGGATCGCTGATGAAGGCGCGCCATGCTTCGTAGGCCGCGGCGTCGCAGCGGGCGGCGATGAAATCCCGGTCTTCAAGCCCCTCGGTGACTACCACATGGGCCATGGCATTGATCAAGGCGACATTGGTGCCCGGCCGCACCTGCAGGTGATGGGCGGCCTTGACGTGGGGGCCGTTGACCAGCTCGATGCGGCGCGGATCGACCACAATCAGCTGGGCGCCTTCGCGCAGGCGGCGCTTCAGGCGGGAGGCGAACACCGGATGAGCGTCCGTGGGGTTGGCGCCCATGACCAGGATGACATCGGCCTTCGCCACGGAGGCGAAGGTTTGGGTTCCCGCGGACTCGCCGAGCGTGGTCTTGAGGCCATAGCCGGTCGGTGAGTGGCACACGCGGGCGCAAGTGTCGACATTGTTGTTGGCGAATCCGGCGCGGACCAGCTTCTGCACCAAATAGACCTCTTCGTTGGTGCAGCGTGAGGAGGTGATGGCGCCGACGCTGTTACGGCCGTGCCGCGCTTGGATGGCCCGCAGTTTGTCGGCCGCGAAAGTAAAGGCTTCCTCCCAGGAGACCTCCCGCCAGGGCTGGTCGATGCGCTCGCGCACCAGCGGTTTCGTGATGCGATCGGCGTGCGTGGCGTAGCCGAAGGCAAAGCGGCCCTTGACGCAGGCATGGCCTTCATTGGCCTTGCCGTCCTTCCAGGGTTTCATGTTGACGACCGTGGTGCCGCGCATCTCCGCCTTGAAGCCGCAGCCGACGCCGCAATAGGCGCAGGTGGTGACGACGCTGTGTTCCGGTTGCCCGAGCTCGATCACCCGGTTTTCAATCAGGGTCGCCGTGGGGCAGACGTTGACGCAGGCGCCGCAGGATACGCATTCGGAGTCCAGAAAGGGCTGATTCTGGCTGGCGCTGACCTTCGACGCGAAGCCGCGGCCGTCGATGGTGAGCGCGAAGGTGCCCTGCGTCTCCTCACAAGCGCGCACGCAGCGCGAGCAGACAATGCACTTTGCGGGATCGAAGGTGAAGTAGGGGTTGGAGGTGTCTTTTTCCGCATCCAGATGGTTGGCGCCGGCATAGCCGTAACGCACGGCGCGCAGGCCTACCTCGCCGGCGGTGTCTTGCAGCTCGCAGTTGCCGTTGGCGGCGCAAGTCAAGCAGTCCAGCGGGTGATCGGAGATATAGAGCTCCATCACGTTGCGGCGCAGGCGGGCGACCTCGTCTGTCTGGGTGCGTACCACCATGCCGTCTTCCACGGGGGTGGTGCAGGAGGCCGGATACCCTTTGCGACCCTCGATGGCGACCATGCACATGCGGCATGAGCCGAAGGCTTGCAGAGAGTCGGTGGCACACAGTTTGGGTATGCGCACGCCGAGCTCGGCAGCCGCGCGGAGTACCGAAGTTCCGGCGGGCACAGACACCGCCTGGCCGTCGATGGTCAAGGTCACTGGCTTCTGATCGGTGCTCGGTGGCGTACCGAGGTCGCGTTCGTCGCCGGCGGGTTCGTAGTATTGCAACATGACAGCCTCCCGGGGTTAGGCCCCGAAATCCTGCGGGAATTTGTTTAGCGCGCTGCGCACGGGCATGGGGGTTAGGCCGCCCATGGCACACAGCGACCCATACTCCATGGTATCGCACAGCTCACGGAGCAGAATCAAATTCTGGTCGCGATCGACGCCGCTGCGGATACGGTCAATGACTTCCACCCCGCGCACTGAGCCGATGCGGCAGGGGGTGCACTTGCCGCAGGACTCAGCGACACAAAACTCCATGGCGAAGCGGGCTTGCTCGGCCATGTCGACGCGATCGTCGAAAACCACCACCCCGCCGTGGCCGAGCATGGCGCCGCGCGCGGCGAAGGCCTCGTAGTCCAGCGGCGTATCGAGTTCGTCAACGGACAGATAGGCACCCAGCGGGCCGCCGACCTGTACGGCGCGCACCGGACGCCCGGATGCGGTTCCACCGCCGAAGTCTTCGATCAGTTGACGCAGGCTGTGTCCGAAGGGCAATTCGACCAACCCGCCCCTTTTGACATTGCCCGCCAATTGTATCGGCAGGGTACCGAGCGAGCGGCCGCACCCGAGGGCTGCGTACCAGGCGCCGCCGCGCGCCAGAATTTCCGAGACGCTCGCCAGCGTGAGCACATTGTTGATGACCGTGGGCTTGCCGAACAGTCCCTCAATGGCGGGCAGCGGCGGTTTGGCGCGCACCAGGCCGCGGCGGCCTTCCAGGCTCTCGAGCAGCGAGGTCTCCTCGCCGCAAATATAGGCGCCGGCGCCGAGGCGGGCCTCGAGTTCGAAGCTGTGGCCGCTGCCACATACGTCGGGGCCGAGGAAGCCGGCCTCGCGGGCTAGGGCTATGGCGGCGCGCAGTACCGCGAAAGCCCGTGGATATTCGGAGCGGACATATACATAGCCCTGGGTAGCGCCCACTGCCAGCCCGGCGATGGTCATGCCCTCGATGAGCTGCAAGGGGTCGGCTTCCATCAGCAGTCGGTCGGCGAAAGTTCCGGAGTCCCCTTCATCGGCATTGCAGACGATATATTTCTGCGCGGCCGGGGTGTCGAGCACCGTTTGCCATTTGATGCCGGCCGGGAAAGCGGCGCCACCACGCCCGCGCAGCCCAGAGGCTTTCACCTCGTCAATTATCGCCTGACCGCTCAGGGTCAACGCCCGGCGCAGACCCGCGAATCCGCCGTGGCGCTGGTAGTCGGACAGGTTCAGGGGGTCGATCAGGCCGGCGCGGGCGAAATTGACCCGCGTTTGGTCGCGCAGATAGGGGATTTCCGCCGTTGGGCCCAGCGCAAGGGGGTGTTCGCCGCCGGTGAGAAAGCCGCTGGTGAACAGCCCGGGCACGTCTTCGGGGGCGACTGGGCCGTAACTCAGCCGTTGGCCATCGACTTCAACTTCCACCAAGGGTTCTAGCCAGAATAGACCGCGCGAGCCGTTGCGGATCAATTGCAGGTCCAAGCCCTCGGCGTGTGCCTTATCGGCGATGGCGGCGGCAACGGCATCGGCCCCCAAAGCACAGGCGGTGGCATCTCCCGGGACATAGACGCGTAGGGTCACAGGCTCTCCTCCAGTCCTGCCAACAAGGCGTCGAAGCGCTGCGGCGTCACCCGGGCGTGCAGGCGATCGTCGATTTGCAGCGAGGGTCCGCAGGCACAGTTGCCCAGGCAGTACACGGGCTCAAGGGTGATTTTGCCGTCGACGCTGGTAGCTCCGTAGTCGATCTCCAAGCGTGCCTTGACGTGGGCTTCGAGCTCCCGGCTGCCGACCGCCTGGCAGGCCTCGGCGCGGCACAGCTGGATCAGGTGGGCGCCGACCGGTTCGGTGCGGAAGTGCGTGTAAAAACTGATCACACCGTGCACTTCGGCGCGCGACAGATTGAGTGCTTGGGCGATCACGGGCACCGCGGTCGGGGGGATATGGCCGATTTCGTGCTGGATCTCGTGCAATACGGGCAGCAGCGCGCCGGGCAGATCGCCGAGCCGATCGAGCACCGCGGTAACCCGGGAATCAGTGTCAGCGCTCATTCTCTCCCCCGTACGACATCGCAATATCATGAAAGCCCAAAGGTTTTTGCCCCCGAAGCGGGCCATTGGGCAAGCTCCGGAGGAACCTAACATCATAAACCATCCGTTTTCCGGATATCTGCCACGCCCGCATCCGTTCGCTGCTTTACGCCACCGGGCGCGTCCGGTCGGTCACGCTCCCGTCCCCGGCCGAGGTCTGTTCACCGCGCGCTCCGGGTTATGCTCGCCCTGCAGACCGCTCAATGATTGGTTTCCGCCACATAACAATCCGCCACATAACAAAGAGCCGCGTCATGTCTAGTAAGCCAAAAGTCTGGGTCGAGGTGGCACTCAATGGAGCCTGGCCCCGTGCTCTGCAACCGAACATTCCTGTTACCGCAGCCGAGATCATCGCCGAAGGCATCGCCTGCGTGGAGGCGGGCGCGGCCATTGTGCACGCCCATACCTTGGACCCACACAGCGGCCGGCAGAACACGGATCCCGACAACTGCCAGGCCTTTATCTCGGGTATTCAGGAGCGTGTTGACGCGATTGTCTATCCCACAGCGGTCGCCTTGCCGATGCCCGAGGATGCCGAGCAACGCTGTGCGACCAGTAATGAGTTGCGGCGCCGCGGTGCGCTGGAATGGGGGATCCTCGACCCGGGCTCCTGTAATTTTTCGGCGCGGGAAAGTGCGGCCAATCTGTTCGGTGGCGACGGCGATATGTACCTCAACCCGCCCGCGGCGCTGAAAGGTTCGGCCGAACAGGCTGCCCGCCATGGTTGGCGGCCTGCCTACGCCTGTTATGAGCCGGGGTTTGTTCGCGAAGGCGCCAAGCTGTACCGGGAAACCCCGGGTCTCAAGACGCCGGTATACCGCTTCATGCTGACCAGCGGGTTTACCTTTTGTTTTCCGCCGCGCGATTGGGCGGTGGAAGCGCTGGCGCGGTTGATGGCCGAGGAGGCGCCGGGTGCGCCCTGGATGGTCGCCGGCCTACACCTGGATCCGTTGCCGCTGATTCCCAAGATCGTCGAATTGGGTGGCCATATCCGGGTCGGTCTGGAGGATGCGCCTTTTCATTGCGAGCAGCGCAACGTGGCGTTGGTCCAGGCCGCAGTGGCGGCGATCCGGGCGGCGGGTGCCGAGCCGGCCACCGCCGCCGAGGTTCGTGCCGCCCTCGAAGTTGCCGATCTCGCGGCGCGCCTGAGCGAGGGGCTCAATCGTCGCTCATGACTCCGAGTAGGTGTAACAGGCTGGTAAAGAGATTGTAGATGGACACGTAGAGGGTCACCGTGGCCATGATGTAGTTGGTCTCACCGCCGTGGATGATATTGCTGGTCTCAAAGAGGATGAGGCCCACCATCAGCAGGACAAACATGGCGGACACGGCAAGCCCCAGGGTCGGCAGTTCGAAAAACAGCGCTGCCAGACCGCACAGGAAGGCGACCAAAATGCCGGCGATGAGAAATCCGCCCATGAAACTGAAATCACGGCCGCTCTTGATCGTGTAGGCGGATAGGCCGACGAAGGTGATTCCCGTAATGGCCAGGGCATTGGTCACCAGCTGGGGGCCGCCGGGCATCTGCAGATAGAAGCCGATCAATGGACCCAGGGTGGCGCCCATGAAGCCGGTGAGCGCGAAGACGCAAGCGATACCGGCCGCGCTGTTACGGAATTTGGCGGTCAAGAACAACAGCAGGAAGTACCCACCGAGGGTGATCCATGGACCCAGATAGGGCATCTGGAAGGCGATTGCCATGCCCGCGCAAGCGGCACTGAACAACAGCGTCATCGCCAGCAGCAAATAGGTGTTGCGCAATACCCGGTTGGTGGTGAGTGCCGACTGCTGGCGCTCGATACCAGCGGTCCTGATCGAATCGGTCATAGACTCGGTTCTCCTGTTGCCATCATTGGTGGTTGGGCGCGCCCTTGGGATTGTAAGCCTTGGGCGCGTCGGGGTCCCATGATTGGACCCAGGATGCCGACAAATGTCTCACATCGGCCGACATTCTGCACCCCTCACAGCCGACGATGACGCAGCGCCGGCATATCGGCGCGCACCTGCGTCAGGCGTTCGCGATCCAGGTCTGCGGTGACGATGCCATCGCCATCTTCCAGTTCGGCGAGAATTTGGCCCCAAGGGTCGATGATCGCACTGCCGCCCCACGTGGGTCGTTTGGGGTGAAGGCGGTCACCGATATTGGCGCCCACCACATAGCACTGGTTCTCGACGGCTCGGGCGCGCAACAGCAATTGCCAGTGAGCGGCCCCGGTGGTCGCCGTAAAAGCCGAGGGTACCGCCAGCAGCTCAGCGCCGTGGGCGGCGTAGTATCGATACAGTTCGGGAAAACGGAGGTCGTAGCAGACGCTGATGCCCATCTTGCCCAGGGGGGTGTGTACCAGCACCGGTTCACTGCCGTGGCGAAAGCCATCGGATTCGCAGTAGCGGTGCCCCGTGTCTCGGACCGCCACGTCGAACAGGTGCATCTTGTGATACCGCGCGACCTCCTCGCCGCGATCGTCATAGAGCAGCGCTGCAGCGAATGGCTTGGGGTCGGGGGTGTCGCGCCGGCCGTCGGTCAGCGGCAAGGTGCCACCGAGAATCCAGATTCGGTGGCGGCTAGCGCGTTCCGCGAGCAGGGCCCGTGCCGGCCCGTCAGCGTCGCGCTCGGCTTGAGCCGCCTCGCGCAACTGCTGTGGGTTGGCACCGTAGTAGGCGAAGTTTTCCGGTAATACCAATAGCTGGGCGCCGGCTTCGGCGGCGCGGTCGATCAGTTCGGCGGCGCGTGCCAGGCGGTGGTCGCGATCGCCGTCGCCGCGCAGCTGGAGGACGGCCATTCGGTGCATGGGAGAGCTCCGCTACTTGGTTTGGTCGCTGAAGATGCGTTCCACCTCGATATGCGGGTCCTCCCAGGGACCGGTGACCCGATAGGCGAGGCTAGAGATTTTGTCGACCTGCCGACCGAACACACGACTGGTTAGATAGACGCCCGCTGCGGCCGGCAGGCCGCCGGCCAAGGCCGCGATCCACGGCAGGTTGGTTCCCACCGGCAATGTCGCGACCAGATGGGCGTCGATGGTCTCGGCGATCAGGTCGGCGCGGCCTTCCAGGCGCATCTTGCCCGATGGCAGCTCCACTTTTACAGGCTTCGAGAAATGTAGTATGCCATTGTCAAAAGTCATCCGCGTGTCCAGCTCGTCGAAGGCCATTCCTTCGGCAAAGAGGTCGGAGAAATCCAGCTGCAGGCGGCGCAGCCAGGTATCGAAATTGACCAGTCCGATCAGTTTCATGAGGGCGTTAGACGCACCGGCCGTGGTGCGTTGGAAAGTACCGTCGTGGATGTGCATCGCGGTTTCGCCGCGCAGATGGCGGGCGCGGAATTCCCATGGTCGGCCCGGCCAGGTCCAGGCCGCCACCATTTCTGCCCGCTTGCTTTTGATGGCGCCCGGCAGATCCCAGGCGCCGAGCACCGCGGCGAGATCGCCGGCGAGTATGGTGCCTTCGAAGCGGCTCTGGTGCCCGGTGTCCGGTCGCCGCCATTCCAGGGTTGCCTGATGCTCGCCCACACCGGTCCGCAGTCCGGTGATTTCGCCGCGGATATTTTCGGCGCGTACGCCATCGGGCAGACGGCGGAGCGCGAAGGCGAGCTCGCCCAATTTCCGTTCGCCGAGGCTGAGCTGACGGACCTGGAAATCCAGCGCGGGGAGGGCGGCGGGATCCAATGCCGCAAGCCGGCTGTCGGGTGCCTCGGCGGAGGGTTGCGGCAGCACCAGGTGGTCGAGCTCCAGTTGCAGCGGTCGGTTGCCGGTTGCCGGCACGCGCAGGGTCCCCGATAAGGCATCGCTGGCCACCGCCAGTCGCCAGTCCGGTCCTGCGAGGACTGCTTCAAGGTGCAGTTCCGCAAAGTCCATGCCGGCACCGCGCAGCGCGTCGAGCTCCAGCGCAATGTGCGGCTGCCAGTGCTGGAGTTCCGCGTTGACGTCGTTGTCGGCGGGCAGCAGCTTTCGCCAGGCGTCGATGTCCAGAAAGTCGAGGTGGCCGCGCAGATCCAGGCCCCTGTCAGGTAGCTGCGGTGAGCTGCCACCGACCCCAATGGCTACGGATTGCGCCTCGGCTCCGGCGAAGATTGCGCGCGCCTGGAAGCGGTCGTCGAGCCAGGCATCGAGCCGGGTGGCCTCCTCGTCAAAGGCCAGGCCGATCCGCAGCGGCATCGGATGCTCGGGCGCCTTGGTAAATGGGGCTGGAAGCGTTGCGGCCAGGCCGATGAGCTCTGAGGAAAGCGTCAACTCGGGCGGGCCTGTGATCGGAATTCGCAGGTCGGCCTGATAGTGGGTCGTGCCGGTCAGGTGCGGGCGTAGCCAGGCGGGCCACGCGGGCAGTGCGCCGACAGCGACCGCGCCGGCCGAACGGATTTCGATGTCTCCCTGGGGGGTACCGCGCACGGTTGCCGCGAAGGGCTGTCCCCAGAGGCGGAAGCGGAGATTCTCCGCTTGCACGCCCGCGGCGGAGGTGAATTGCAGTGCCCCATTGATCTGTTCGAACGCGATGCCCCGGGTCCGGTGCGCCAGGCCGGCGTCCACCAGCTCCGCGGCAACCGTATACGCGGCGTCCCTGGCGTCGCCGGACAGGGGGATCGTCAGATCCAGGTCGATGCGGGTAGCTCCCGAGGTCCGCCAGTCGCGCAGCGCGGTCAACCGATCGCGCAGGGGTGAGTCGGCCACCACCGCAAGGGCCTGGTCGACCGGAGTCAATGCGTGGCCGGTGACTGCGAGCTGGGGTGTATCGGTGGTGTGGTCTCGCGTATGAAAGCGGATCTTCGTCAGGGGCACGCCGGCGATGGTCGCTTGTGCAGCCATGCCCGAAACTTGGGTGTCGTCTACCGCAACCTGGGCGTCAACCTCTCGAAGCGCGGGCCACGCGGGATCAAACGTGATGGTGGCGTCTGTCGCTTGGACATATACCTGTATGGTGCGCCGCGGACCGGCGTCTTTGACCAAGGGCCCCCGCCAGATAAAGGCGCCTTCGGGGATCGACATGGGGCCCAGCGCCCGTTCCAGCCAGTCCTTGAGCCTGGGCTCCAGCACTCGGGGCAGGAACTGGCGGGCATAGTCGGGGTGGGTATCGCGTATCCCCGCGCTCAGCCAGAGCTCTCCGCCGCCTCCCCGGGTCAGCGGCTGGTGCAGGGTGAAAGCGGCGGCGACGGTGCCTCCCTCGCCGGTGGCGGTAACCTCTAGCGGCGCTGCGGCCACCTGCAGCCGGCCAAAATCTTCGGTGACTGCGGCAGTCACTCGTCCCCTGATTTTGCCCACCTGTAAATAGTCGTCGTAGGCGGTGGGGAACAGGATCTCCGTGTCCTCGCCGCCGTCCAGGGTTAGACTCCCGCTCAGGCCATCGATCACCAATGCTCCAGAGACTCCGCGCAGGGCGGGGCTGTCACGCCATGATGCGATAGCGCCGCCGGTGATGGTGGTACGGACACCGATAATTTTCTGGGGCGTTTCCAGGTCGACATCGATACGGGGTGCGAGCAGTTTGCCGCTCGGGGAGAGCGCATCCAGCGCTGTCGCGGCAGGTTCGGGCAGGATGCCGGTGGCCAGCAACAGGGCATTGAGCGTGGCCAGTTCCAGGTGATCCGCGGCGAGGCTGAATCGGGGACCGCTGGCGGCGCCTAGCGGTTGTCGAAAACCCAGGGTAAGGGGGGCGATCTCGACGTCGCGCCAGGCAAAATGCAGGTCCTGAAAGCGCAGTCCCCAGTCCTTTCCGGGCGCGACCCAGCCGGTAACCGCGGCGCTCAGGTTGCGGAGGGGTTCTGTCTCCAGCTCGCCGGCTAGCGCCAGCTGCGCTGCCGAGAGCTGGCCGGAAAGCTGTGCGCGGCCGTCTCCCTGTGCCTCTAACCAGAGTTCGGCGGCGATCGGGGTGTCCACTGGGGCCAGTTGGCGGCTCCACGCGGGGGCGAACCCGCGTAGCAGGATGCCGAGCGAGCCGGATAAATCCAACCGCGAGAACGTGAGGTGGGCACGCCCGCGGCTTTCGCGCCAGTTGCGAACGGGATCATCGGCCCGCCATTCGGCAGCCAGGGCAGCCAGTTCGCTACCGCCCAGGGTGATTGTGCCGCCCGCGCGGTGGAAGCTGCCGCTATTTTCGAGCAGTAGATTGCGCGCGCCCAATACCGCCGTCTCGCCGGAGCGAAAGTGCAGCTCGAGCTCGAAGCGGGCGATGCGTGTGCGACGCCCGGCTAATAGTGTCCTTGCGAGGTGTTCGACGGCACCGCTGGCTTCCTCTGGACTGGTGCTGAGCCCCCAGCCGGTCGCGCTTTCCGAGAGACGGATGCGTAGGCGCTGGATGTGGAGATCATTCCACGCCGGGCGCCCGTCGAGCAGGCTGCGGATCAGATCGAGCTCGGCGTCGAGCGCTTCGATGGCGAGAAAGGGTCGGGACTGCCGGGGTGCGGTGAAATCTGCCGTGGACACCCGAAGTCGGGGAGAGAAGCCCGTCCAGTCGCCATCGATGCCGTGGATCTTGGCATCGGTGCCCAGGTAGCGGGACAGGGTGTCGTCGATACGCGGCTGGAGGTCGTCGAGCCGCGGTAGAAATTCGCGACCCAGCGCCACGAGCGCGGCATAGGCGATGACGGCCAGCGCCAATAGCGTCCACAACCAGCGCAGGGTGGTCCGTGGGACGCCGTTCATGAAGTGCCAGTGCGCCGCGGTGGGACGGCCGCGGCAGCCGCCTGTGTCATTCGCAACTTCTCTCCGGACCATGGCCCGCGGCGTGTCGCGGGCCTGTTGGTCACCTCAGTACATCACAGCGGAACGATGTCGAATTGCTCCTGGGAATAGAGGTTTTCGACGCGAAATTCAATCGGCCGTTTAATAAAGGCCTCGAGGTCGGCAACATCGGTCGCATTCTCGGCCAGCAGCCGGTCCACCACCGCATGGGATGCCATCACGAGAATCTTGTCACACTCATAGGTGCGCGCCTCGCGCAGGATCTCGCGAAAGATTTCGAAGGTCACAGTCTCCGCCGATTTTAGATAGCCTCTCCCCTTGCAGATCCCGCAGGGTTCGCAGAGTTGCTGCTGCAGGCTTTCGCTGGTGCGTTTACGGGTCAGTTCCACCAGGCCGAGCTGAGACACGCCGGAGATGGTGAGCTTGGCGCGGTCGCCGGCCAGGGCATTCTCGAAGGCGCGTAGTACCTGACGGCGATGTTCCGGATCCTGCATGTCGATAAAATCGACAATGATGATTCCCCCCAGATTGCGCAGCCGGATCTGGCGGGCGATGGCATTCGCCGCCTCCACGTTGGTCTTGAAAATGGTCTGTTCGAGATTGTGGCGTCCGGTGTAGGAGCCGGTGTTAACGTCGATGGTCGTCATCGCCTCATTCTGGTCGAATACCAGGTAACCGCCGGATTTGAGGTCGACTCGCCGCTCCAGGGCGCGGGAAATCTCATCTTCAACTCCGTAGAGGGAGAACAGGGGGCGTTCGCCCTGGTACATGTCGATCATGCCGTGGATATCGGAGCTGAAGTACTCGGTAAACCGGTGCAGCAGGTCGAAGACCTCTTCCGAGTCGACGCGGATCCGGTCGATTGCGCTGGGGTCCAGGTCGCGCAGGGTGCGCAGGGTCAACGGTAGATCTTCGTAGAGGCGGCCGACCTCGCTGGTGGTGGCGATTTTGTCCTTGATATAGGCCCACAGGCGGTGCAGGAAGGCGATCTCGGAGCTCATCTCGTCGCGGCCGATGCCTTCGGCGAGAGTGCGAATGATATAGCCGCTCGGCTCCTCGACGACCTCATGGATGGCGATGGCGGCAAGCAGCTCCTGGCGCAGCCGTTCGCGCTCGTCCTCGTCCTCAATCCGCTGGGAGACGCCGATATGGTCGGTTTTGGGCATGAAGACGAGGTAGCGCGAGGAGACCGACAGAAAGGTCGTTAACCGTGGACCCTTGGTGCCGATCGGGTCCTTTAGGACCTGGACTGCGAGCAGGTCGCCCTCGCGCAACAGGTCCCGGATATCGCGCTCGCCGCTGGCCCAGCGGTCGACCGTCTCTTCGCCGCGGGGACGGAGGTCATTGATATGGATAAAACCGGCCTTGTCACGGCCGATATCGATGAACGCCGCCTGCATGCCGGGCAGCACGCGAACCACCTTCCCTTTGTAGATGTTGCCGACCAGGCCGCGTTTCTGGGCCCGCTCGATACTGATCTCGTGGAGTACGCCATTGTCGACGCGGGCCACCCGGGTCTCCGAGGGCGTGATGTTGATCAGTACCTCTGTGCTCATGCCTGGGTCAGTCCGGTAGGGATGCAAAACTCCTGTAACAGTGTATAGGTTTCGGCCAGTGGAAGTCCGACCACCGCCGAGGGGCTGCCGTCCACGCGAGTGACGAACACGCCCCCCAGGCCTTGCAGCGCATAGCTGCCCGCCTTGTCGGCCGGTTCCCCGGTGCGCCAGTAGGCGCGGCATTCGGCCTCGGAGACATCGCGGAAGGTGACGGCCGTAGATACCGTTGCGCCGCGTTCGCGGTCACCTTGCACCACGGAGACTGCAGTGATCACGCGATGCGTGGTGCCGGACAGGCTGCGCAACATGGTCACGGCGTCAGCCTCCGAGCGCGGTTTGCCGAGCAGGCAGCCATCGCTTCCGACGACCGTCGTGTCGGCGCCGAGCACCGGGATTCGGGCGCCGGTTGCCTGCGCCACCGCGCGCGCTTTGGCCCGAGCCAATCGGGCCACGTACTCGGGCCCCGGCTCCCCGGGCAATGGCGTCTCGTCCAGTGCCGCCGGCACCGCCGCAAAGCGCACGCCCAGGGTGGCCAGCAGCTGCGCCCGTCGCGGCGATGCCGACGCTAGGAGTAGTGCGGGGTCGCGCGATGCGTCTTCTGGGGAGAGAGGGTCACCAGGTGTGGTCATGCAGCTTCCGCAGCAGTAGTGCCAACAGGGGCCAGAGCAGTATGGCGCTCCAGGCCGAGTGAAATTCCGCGAACCGCAAGCTGTCTCCCTCCAGCGCCAGCCCCACGGCCACTACGATGAGCTGGAATACCAGGGTCAGCAGGCCGGCCAGCAGTGCCTGCTGGAGGAGTACGAAATGCCGGACCCGATGTTCTGCGAGTTGGGCCAGATAGGCGGTCACGCAGAACGCCAGGGCGTACTGCCCGGCGGGCGCACCGCGCATGAAATCCAACAGGAGGCCGATGAGGAAGGCGAATCCGAGGCCGTAGGCCGGCGGGGCAAAAAATATCCAGTACAGCGTGACCAGGAGCACCACCGGTGGGGCGAAGAACTGCCACTCCGAACGCACGCCATTTTGGGTCAGCGCCATAGCCAGAACCAGGGACAGGGCGATACGCAGCACAGCTCACTCCGACTCGTCGGGGCCCACCAAGTTGTCCCCCGGGGATTCCCCGGCCTCGGCGGTGGATTCTACGAAAACCAGCAGCAGGTGTCGGCTGCGGTCGAGGCGGGCGGCGGGCTCGACCGAAACCTCCATAAAGGCCTGGCCGCGTTCGTGGGTGATGCCGGCCACCCGGCCCACCGCATGGCCGGGAGGGAAGCGGCCGCCCAGGCCCGAAGTGACCAGGAGATCGTTGGTCGCCACGTCCAGGGTGGGCTGTACATGGCGCAGGCGCAGCCTGCGATAATCGCCCGTGCCTTCGGCGATGGCGCGCACGTCCGTGCCCACGACCGTGACCGGCACCGCGTGGCGCTCATCGCTAATCAACAGCACCTCGGCGGTATCCTCGCGAATTTCGACCACTTGCCCCATCAGGCCGCGGGCATCGATTACCGACTGGCCAACAAATACGCCGTCGCGGCGGCCACGATTGATTCGGATCTGGTGCCGCATGGGGTCGGGGGTTACTCCGATCAGCTCCGTCATCAGCAGGCGCAGCTTGGCGCGCGGCGCCGCATTGAGCAGCGCGCGCAGTTGGGAGTTTTCCGCTGTCAGTTCCGCGAGTTGCTGCAGCTGGCCCTTGAGCACCAAATTCTCCGCGCGCAGCTGCTGATTTTCCTGAACCAGATCCCCGGGCGCCGCCAGACGCGTGCTACTCCAGTCGGCCGCCTGCCCGATCAGATCTCCTGCCCGGGACAGGCTCTGTGCGGCGCCTTCCAACCAGGTGCGCGCGGGTTCCAGCCAGGGGGTGTAGCGGTCGACGAGCATCAAGCCCAGCGCCGCCACCAGTAATAGCAGCATGCGGGGCGCCGATACTCTTTTGGTAAAAATTCGTTGCGCCATCGGCCGCCGGCGTTAGAGCGCTGGGGCCAATGGCCCCAGCGGTGATCCAGTTAGGACTGTCAGGACATGAGGATATCGAGTCTGCGCTTGTCCATCATCTGTAGCGCTTTACCGCCCCCGCGCGCCACGCAGGTGAGCGGATCTTCGGCGATGATGACCGGCAGGCCGGTCTCATGGGTGAGCAGCAGATCGATATCGCGCAGCAGGGCGCCACCGCCGGTCACCACGATGCCGGTCTCGGCGATATCCGACGCCAGCTCCGGTGGCGATTGCTCCAGCACCCGCTTCACGCCCTGAACGATCGCGGTGAGCGGTTCTTGCAACGCTTCGAGGATCTCGTCGCTGTTGAGCGAGAAACTCTTGGGCACGCCCTCCGCGAGATTGCGGCCGCGGACATCGATTTCGCGGACTTCCTTGCTGGGATAGGCGCCGCCGACCTCCATTTTGATTCTTTCTGCAGTGGCATCGCCGATGACACTGCCGTACTTGCGGCGCACGAAATTGATGATCGCCTCGTCGAAACGATCACCCCCGACGCGAATCGAGTCGGAGAACACCACCCCATTGAGTGACAAAATGGCCACTTCCGTAGTGCCGCCGCCGATATCCACGACCATGGAGCCGCAGGCTTCGTGCACGGGCATGCCGGCGCCGATCGCCGCGGCCATGGGCTCCTCGATCAGGAATACCTCGCGGGCACCGGCGCGCTCGGCGGATTCCCGGATGGCCCGCTTTTCGACCTCGGTGGCCAGGCAGGGTACGGACACCAGCACTCGTGGGCTGGGCGGGATGAAGCTGTGCGAATGTACTTTCTTGATGAAGTACTGCAGCATCTTCTCGGTGACCTGAAAATCTGCGATTACACCGTCCTTGAGTGGCCGGATGGCGGTGATATTGCCCGGGGTGCGGCCGAGCATGCGCTTGGCTTCCGCACCCACCGCCTCCACGGATTTCTGGCCGTGGTGGTGGCGGATGGCCACGACCGAGGGTTCGTTGAGGACGATGCCTTTGTTTTCGATATAGATCAGGGTATTGGCGGTTCCCAGATCGATCGACAGATCGTTTGAGAACATGCCCCGCAAGCGTTTGATCATAAAGAATCTGGTTCCTGGTCTCTCGTTCGGGCCTGGGCGTTGCGGGGCCGGACGGCCGGCGCGGGAGGCGGCCCGCCGAGGCGATCCAGTGCCGCCCGGGATACAGCGTGCGGGGTATCCGTGGTAACCTTTTGCGGTTGCCCAATCACCCCGCGAAACAGGTCGAAACTATAGCATGGCGATCCAGCGAGCCGATATCGAAAAACTGTGCTTTCTGGCGCGCATCGATCTGACTGAGGAGACCGCGGCCGATACAGCCGCCGGCATCAATCGGGTGTTGGAGCTCATCGACCAGTTGCGCGCTGCGGATACCGAGGGAGTGGCACCCCTGGCCCACCCGCTGGAAGAGACGCAACGGTTACGCGACGATCAAATTTCCGAGGCGGTGGACCGCGAGGCCTTGCAAGCCATTGCGCCGGCGGTCGAATCCGGCCTCTACTTGGTTCCCAAAGTCATCGAGTGAGGCGTCTCGTGGCCGCTGTCTACGCGCCGCCCGCAGTTCGCCTATCATGGATTAACCCGGCATGCATGATCTTACCCTCGCCCAGATGAGTGACGGCCTGGCGCGCCGGGCGTTTTCCAGCGTCGAATTGACCCGCCACCTGCTGGCGCGGATCGCTACAGCCAACCCGGTGTACAACGCCTTCGTCACCATCGACGAAGCGGGTGCCCTGGCGTTGGCCGAAGCCGCCGATACCCGTCTCGCAGCCGGGGGCGCGCCACCCCTGTGCGGAGTGCCCATCGCCCACAAGGACATCTTTTGCACCCGGGGGCTGCGCACCAGCTGTGGTTCGCGGATGCTCGACAACTTTGTTGCCCCCTACGATGCAACCGTGGTCGAGCGCATGGCCGCGGCCGGGGCCGTGACCCTGGGCAAGACGAACATGGACGAATTCGCCATGGGTTCGTCCAACGAGACCAGCTATTACGGTCCGGTGCGCAATCCCTGGGCGGTCGATTGCGTGCCCGGAGGCTCTTCCGGAGGGTCGGCCGCAGCGGTGGCGGCGCGTCTGGCGCCCGGCGCCACCGCTACCGACACCGGGGGCTCGATCCGCCAGCCGGCAGCGCTGTGCGGCATCACCGGCCTGAAGCCGACGTATGGGCGCGTTTCCCGTTGGGGCATGATCGCCTTTGCCTCCAGCCTCGACCAGGCGGGACCCATGGCGCGTACCGCCGAGGATGCCGCTTTGCTGCTGCAGGCGATGGCCGGTTTCGATGCGCGCGACTCCACCTGCCTGGACCGTCCCGTACCGGACTATCGCGCTGCCCTGGACCAGCCGCTGGCAGGTCTGCGCATCGGTGTGCCGGCAGAGTATTTCGGGGCCGGGTTGAATCCGGGTACGGCGGAGGCGGTGCGCGCGGCGCTCGCCGAATTTGAGCGCCAGGGCGCGCGGTTGGTGGACATTCGCTTGCCCCATTCGGATCTCGCTGTGCCCGCCTACTACGTGATCGCGCCGGCCGAGGCCTCGGCGAATCTGTCGCGCTTCGACGGCGTGCGTTATGGCCACCGCTGCGCCAATCCTCAGGATCTGCGCGATCTGTTCATGCGCTCTCGGGCCGAGGGCTTTGGCGCCGAGGTCAAGCGTCGCATCTTGGTCGGGACCTATTGTCTGTCCGCGGGCTATTACGATGCCTATTACAACAAGGCGCAGCGGGTACGCCGGCTGATCCGCCAAGATTTTCTCGATGCGTTCGCCGAGGTCGATCTGATCATGGGTCCCACTTGCCCCAACCCCGCGTTCGCCTTTGGCGCCAAGGGGGGGGACCCGGTAGCCATGTACCTCGAGGACATCTACACCATCGCTGCCAACCTCGCGGGGCTGCCCGCACTGTCGGTGCCCTGTGGTCTGGTCGATCGCAAGCCGGTGGGCTTGCAGATCATCGGCAACTACTTCGATGAGGCGCGCATGCTCGCTGCCGCCCACCGATTCCAGCAGGCGACCGACTGGCATCAAGCCCAGCCCGCCGGACTGGGGGAGGTCGGCGCATGAGCTGGGAGACGGTGATCGGCTTGGAAGTCCACCTTCAGCTCGCCACCCGCAGCAAGCTGTTCTCCGGCGCCGCCACCGCGTTCGGCGCTGAGCCCAACACCCAGGCCTGTGCCATCGATCTGGCGCTGCCTGGCACCCTACCGGTGCTCAACCGCGCAGCGGTGGAGATGGCCATCCGCTTCGGCCTCGCGGTAGACGCTGAGATCAGTCCGGTATCGGTGTTCGAGCGCAAGAACTACTTCTATCCGGATCTGCCCAAGGGTTATCAGACCACCCAGCTCGCCCGGCCCATCGTCGGTCCCGGTCATCTCGACATTGCGCTGGCCGACGGCACCCGCAAGCGCGTGCGCATCCACCATGCGCACCTGGAGGAGGACGCCGGCAAGTCGCTGCACGAGGATTTCCACGGTCTCTCCGGGATCGACCTCAACCGTGCCGGTACGCCGTTGATCGAGATCGTCACGGAGCCCGACCTGGCCAGCGCCGAAGAAGCGGTCGCCTTTGCCCGCAAGCTGCATGCCATCGTCACAGCCCTTGGTATCAGCGATGGTGATCTGTCCCAGGGCTCGATGCGTTTCGACGTCAATATTTCCGTACGTCGCCCAGGTGCGCCCCTCGGCACCCGTACCGAGACCAAGAACCTGAATTCCTTCCGCTTCATGGAGCGGGCCATCCACAAGGAGGTGGCGCGCCAGATCGACGTGCTGGAAGGCGGCGGGCAGGTGGTTCAGGAGACTCGCCTCTACGATGGCGAAACCGACACCGCCCGCGCCATGCGCAGTAAGGAAGAGGCCAACGACTACCGCTATTTTCCGTGCCCGGATCTGCTGCCGTTGCTGGTAGACGCCGCGCTGATCGAACGTCTGCGCGCCACCCAGCCAGAATTGCCCGAGGCGCGCTGTGCGCGCTTCGCCGCCGATTACGGCTTATCCGACTACGATGCCAGTCAGTTGGCCGGGGACACCGCCACGGCGCATTACTTCGAGGCCGCCGCCCAGGCCGCCGGTGACGCCAAGCTCGCCGCCAACTGGGTGATGGGTGAGATCGCCGCGCGGCTCAATAGTGCCGAGCTCGGCATCAGTCAGTGTCCCGTCAATCCGGAGCAACTCGGTGGTTTGCTGCGGCGTATCGGCGATCGCACCATTTCCAACGCCATTGCCCGCCAGGTGTTCGATGCCCTCTGGCAGGGTGCGGCCGATGCCGATACCGTGATCGAAGCCCAGGGGTTGCGCCAAGTCTCCGACACCAGCGCTATTGCCGCGATGGTCGAGCAGGTGATCGATGCCAACGAGAAGCAGGTCGCGGCCTATCGCGCCGCGCCGGAGGCCAAGCGGCCCAAGATGCTTGGCTTCTTCGTCGGTCAGGTGATGAAGGCCTCGGGCGGCAAGGCCGATCCGCGACAGGTCAACGAACTGGTCTTGGCACGGCTTGCCGAGGCAGATTGAGGAACAACCATGGCATTGAAGAAAGACAAGCAGCAGGTGATCGGCGAGGTGTTCGATGAAGATCGTCTGCGCACGTTCCTCGACGTCCAGGCCCCTGCCGGCGTCGACCCCGACTACCATGTATTGGAACGGGCGTACCGAGGCATGGGTGCCGAGAACTTTGCCACCTTCGTCGGTTTATTCACCGCCGCCGGACGCAACCTCGAGGCCCGCAATACCGCCGGCCAAACGCTCGCCGAGGTGATTGCCGAACACCGCCGTGCCGCGCCCTATCTACAGGCGCTCGCCCACCACCGGGTCTGAAACCGGTCTGGGCGGCCTCTTACCCAACCCTTACCGAGGAGTCCCCCATGTCCGAGATCGTCAGCTTTACCCGCGAAGGTGACATCGGCGTCATCACTGTCGCCAACCCGCCCGTCAATGCGCTGTCGCAGCCGGTGCGGGCCGGCCTCAAGGCCGCCGTAGAGACCGGCCTCGCCGACGCCGGCGTCCAGGCCATGGTGTTGATCTGTGATGGTGCGACCTTTATCGCCGGCGCGGACATTCGCGAGTTTGGCAAACCGCTCGCCGAACCCAGCCTGGTGCCCGTGATCGACGCCATGGAGGCGGCCGACAAGCCCATCGTCGCCGCCATTCATGGCACCGCGCTCGGCGGCGGGCTCGAAGTCGCGCTCGGCTGCCACTACCGGGTGGCGGTGTCCAGCGCCCGCGTCGGCCTGCCGGAAGTCCATCTCGGCCTGCTTCCGGGTGCCGGCGGCACCCAGCGCCTGCCGCGTCTGGTGGGAGCCGAGCAAGCCCTGGATCTCATGGTGCAGGGCAGCCATG
Source organism: Porticoccaceae bacterium (assembly GCA_041594335.1). Taxonomy (GTDB): domain Bacteria; phylum Pseudomonadota; class Gammaproteobacteria; order Pseudomonadales; family Porticoccaceae; genus JAGPUQ01. The sequence continues at coordinate 1,676 of JBFHML010000033.1, read as the reverse complement.
TGCCGGCTCCCAAGGCGTTGCAGCTCGGGATCCTCGACGAGCTGATCGAAGGAGATCTCAAAACCGGTGCCCTGGCCTTCGCGCGCCGGCTGCTGGCCGAAAACCGTGGCGTCCAGCGCGCCAGCGCGTTGCCCGTGGCGCCGGTGGCCGCGGACTTCTTCGCCCAGTACGAAGCCGGCATCGCGCGCCGGCTGCGCGGCTTCAAGGCGCCGTTCCACATCATCAAGGCGGTTGAAGCGGCGGTGAACCTACCCTTTGCCGAGGGCATGCAGCGCGAGTCCCAGCTCTTCCAGGAGCTGATGCGCTCCAGCGAATCCCGCGCCCAGCGCCATGTGTTCTTCGCCGAGCGCGAGGTCGCCAAGGTGCCCGGCCTGCCCAAGGGCACGCCCAAGCGCGAGATCCGCCAGGTGGCGGTGATCGGCGCCGGGACCATGGGCGGCGGCATCGCCATGAATTTTGCCAACGCGGGCATTCCCGTTACCGTCCTGGAAATCAGCCAGGAGGCGCTGGATCGCGGCCTCGGCGTGGTGCGCAGCAACTACGAGGCCACCGCCCGCAAGGGACGCATCAGTGCCGCCGATGTCGAGCGACGCATGGGGCTGATTCGGCCCACTACCCGCTACGACGACATTGCCGACGCCGACCTGGTGATCGAGGCGGTATTCGAGAGCATGGACATCAAGAAGGAGGTGTTCCGCAAGCTCGACGGGGTGTGCAAATCGGGCGCCATCCTCGCCACCAACACCTCGACCCTCGACGTCGACGAGATCGCGAGCGTCACCGGCCGGCCCCAGGACGTGATCGGCATGCACTTCTTCAGCCCGGCCAATGTCATGCGCCTGCTGGAAAACGTGCGCGGCAAGAAGACCGCGGACGATGTCATCGCCACTGTCATGGACCTGTCGCGGCGCATCGGCAAGGTGGGCGCGTTGGTCGGCGTGTGCGACGGCTTTGTCGGCAACCGCATGCTGCACCAGCGCAACCGCGAAGCCATGTACCTGGTGGAAGAGGGCGCCAAGCCTGAACAGGTCGACAAGGTGCTCTACGACTTCGGCTTCCCCATGGGGCCCTTCGCCATGTCCGACATGGCCGGTCTCGACGTGGGCTACAAGGTGCGCGAGGAACGGCGCAAGGCCGGCAAGGTCGAACCCCGCGAATCGCGCTGGATCGACCAGATCGTCGAGCAGGGCCGCCACGGCCAGAAGACCGGCGCCGGCATCTATCGCTACGAGGACGGCCGCACGCCCTTGCCCGACCCGGAAATCGAGCAGCTCATCGAACGCTGCGCCCGCGAAGCCGGCATCGAGCGCCGCGACATCGGCGATCAGGAGATTCTCGAACGCTGTTTGTATCCCATGATCAACGAGGGCGCCAAAATCCTCGAAGAGGGCATCGCCGCACGGCCGCTGGATATCGACATCATCTGGATCAACGGCTACGGCTTCCCCGCCTACCGCGGCGGTCCCATGTTCTGGGCCGATCAGATCGGTCTCGACAACATCGTTGCCGCCTACCGCCGCTATGCCGAACAGTTCGGCGCCCACTACTGGACCCCGGCACCGCTACTGGAAAAGCTCGCGAGTGAGGGGAAGGGGTTTTACGATTTGTGAGGTGTAAGACCACACCCCGCAGTGGGGCGGCTTGCGGATTGCCGTAAGACGCCCCTTGAGCGATAG
>JBFHML010000032.1:0-28600 GCA_041594335.1 Porticoccaceae bacterium | reverse complement strand
CCTTGTTGTTGGTCGTCGCCGCGGCGTTGCTCAGCGAGCGCCTGGGGCGATGGTTCGCTGCCAAGCTCGCCCTGCTGAGCAGCCGTATGCCGGTGGGTGGCAAGACGCCGGCATACGCGGCCGGACAATTGGGGATTGGTGCGCTTTTGGGCATGGTCTGGTTGCCCTGCGTAGGGCCCACCCTGGGTGCGGCGATCGCGTTGGCATCTATGGGGCAGCAGTTGGGGATGGCTTTTGTCATCATGCTAGCGTATGGGCTAGGTACCGGCGGGGTGCTGTTGGCGGCCGGCATGCTCTCTCACCAGGCGATGCAGCGTTGGCGGCCGGCTGTCCTGCATCGTGTCGGTGGCGCGAAGAAACTCCTGGGCGGGACATTGGTGTTGATCGGTGTTCTGGTGTTGACGGGGCTGGACAAGCGCCTGGAGCGGGCGGCGCTCGATTGGCTGCCCGATAGCGTGTTCGCGCTGTGATCCACCGAAGCGGCACGGTGGTCGGCTTGTTTGGCCCACTGACAGCGCCGTCAGTGCCCCGATGTCTGTTGTGCGCTGCCGGGTAGCGCAATTGATTGCCGCGGAGGACGCTCCATGAAATCCCGAATTCAGTGCAGGCACTCTTGGATGCGGCGCTTGTGCGCCGGTTGGTTGCTGATGGCTCCTTGGGTAATGGCAGAGGATCCCGCGTTGCGCGCGGTGATCTCCGGGGATCACCGTACCCCGGCTTTTGCGGCCCGGGATGTCTATCGCAACCCCTACGAAACCCTACGGTTTTTTGGTCTTCGGCCGCAGCTTACGGTGGTGGAGGTCTGGCCGGGAGGCGGTTGGTACACAGAGCTTTTGGCACCCTATCTTCGCGAGCGCGGCAAACTCTATGCCGCGCATTTTCCGGCCACTATGCCGCAGCCGTTTTACCGCGACTTGCGGCAGCGGTTTGTCGCCAAGTTGGCGGCCACGCCGGCCCAGTATGACCGGGTGGCGGTCACCGAATTTTTGCCTCCGGAGCATGGGGAGATCGCGCCGGCAGCCAGTGTGGATCTGGTGTTGACCTTCCGCAATGCGCACAACTGGGTCATGGGCGGCGGTGAGGCGCAGGCGTTGCTTGCTTTTCAAGCATTTTTCCGCGCGCTGCGGCCCGGCGGCGTGCTCGGTGTGGTCGATCATCGGCTACCGCCCGACCGCCCCCTGGAGGCGCAGGAGAAGAGCGGTTACCTTCGCGAAGACTTTGTGATGACGCTCGCGGAGCGCGCTGGCTTTCGCTTCGTCGCAAGCAGTGAGGTGAATGCCAATCCCCGCGACAGCGCCAGTCATCCCCACGGGGTCTGGAGCCTGCCGCCGACATTGCGCGGCGGCGATGCGGATCGCGCGCATTATCTGGCGATCGGCGAGAGCGATCGCATGACGCTGAAATTCATCAAGCCGGTGCCTTGAGCGGGCTGTTCGTGCGCCGCTGCCCCACGGCGTTGTTGGTGGCGGTGTTGGCGGTGGGGATTCCCGGCGCCGCTGCGGAACTCGCGGTCGAGCTGGCCATCGGTGACTTGGATCATGCCGGCGGCATTGCCCTAACCGACCTGCGCTTGTCTCTGGCCGACGGCGACGCCGTGTTGCAGGTTGCCGAACTCCGCGTGGGTGCTTTGCGGTGGCGGGATCTGGCATTGCGATGCCGAGAGCTCGCGGCGCGCGGCGACTTCTTGGTGTGCGCGAAGGGTCGGCTGCGTGCCCCGCCGCCCTGGGGGGGAGCTGGGGTGCATCTCGCAATTGCGCCCGCATCGGCGACCGGGGAGCTGTCGTTGTCGCTGGTTTCGGGTGCTGCTGTTTCGGCTAGGCTCGGGGCCGGTGGGGAATTGGCGGTGCAGGTGCGCGGCCTGGATCTGGCGGCTCTGGCGCCGCTGATGCCGCAGGTCGCAGCCCAGAATCCGACGGGGCTGCTGGACTGTGAGCTCTCTCTGCCGCCAGAAGCCGATGAGCGGGAACTGGCGGCGCGCTGCGCGCTGCGCGACGGTAGTTTTGCTTCCGAGGACGGGCTCCAAGCAGGAGAAGCGATCGATCTGGCGGTCGAAATCGGAGCCGAGGCCGACGCAGGCGCCGGGGGATGGCGTTGGCAGTTGTCTGGGGAATGGCGGGGCGGGGCCGTGTATCTGGATCCCCTGTACGTGCCCGCGGGGTTCCGCTGGCATGTCGCTGGCGTCTGGACGAAGGATCGCCTGCATATTGTCGAGGCCGAACTGGATGGTGACGGTATCGGCAGGATTCACGGTGCTGCCGAATTGCAGCTTCAGCCCTTGGCGGTCGAGCGCTTGGCGGTGCGCGGCACGGATTTGGAACTGGCGACGCTCGGGCAGCGCGTGCTGGCGCCACTGCTGTTGCCTGCTAGCGCCGATGCCTTGCTCTTCCGTGGCCGTGCTTCCCTGGATCTCGAGCTCGCGCCCGGTGGGTCGCCAACCGTCGCCGTGTGGCTGGACGAAGCCGGGATTGAGCATCAGCTGCTGGATATGGGCATTGGGCCGGCGACCGGTAGCCTCGCGTGGTCTGGCGACGGCACTGGGACGCTGGCGTTGGCCGTGGGTGGAGCGCATTGGCGCGGCTTGCAGTTCGGTGACTTCCCCCTGCGAGCAGCGTTGGCCGCGGACCGGGTGACCCTGAGTTCCTTGTCGGCGCCCCTGTTCGATGGCGCCGTGCGGTTGAATGGTCTGGATCTCTGGCGAGGGGAGGCGGGGTGGCAGGGCGAGACGCGCGGGGCGATCGATCCGATCGCGTTGCCGGTGCTGACTGCCGCGGCGCGCATGCCCGTGCTCGGTGGTACCTTGTCGGCTCGATTCCCGCGGGTTCGGGTCAGCCCCGGAGAGATCGCGGTGGATGGTGCGATCGACCTTCAGGTGTTCGATGGTCAGGTGCGTATTTCCGGATTGCGCCTGATCGAGCCCTTCGGCGTGGGTGCGTACGCACGCGCCGAGATTGCCGCCGAGCGCCTGGATCTGGGATTGCTGACCGAGTCCTTTGATTTCGGCAGTATCACGGGACGCATCGATGCGCGGGTCTCCGGGCTGGAGCTCGCCGGTTGGCGGCCGGTGCGGTTCGCGGCCCAAATCGAAAGCAGCCCGGGTCGTTATCGGCGTCGGATCAGCCAGCGCGCGGTGCAGAACCTTGGTGCGCTCGGTGGCCCAGGTGTTGTCAACGCAATCCAACGCAGCGCGTTACAGTTTTTCGACAGTTTCGGTTATCGCCGCCTGGGGTGGTCTTGTGTGTTGGAGTCTGGAGTTTGCGAGATGGCCGGGGTGAGCCCCGGCACGCGGCGTGATGATGGCGGCTTTGTGATCGTCGAGGGCCGCGGCATCCCGGCGCTCGATGTGGTCGGCTACAATCGCCGGGTCGATTGGACGGTGCTGCTCGGTCGGTTGAGTCGGGTGATCGGCGCCGGTACCGCGGCACAGTAGCCGAGGGAAAAAAGGAGCGGCTCATGAATAGGCTCGGCGGAGCGGTTGTTTTCGCGGTGGCGGTGACGCTGGCGTCCTGTGTGACCATCAACATCTATTTCCCGGCTGCGGCCGCAGAACGGGCTGCGGATCAGGTGATCGAAGAAGTCTGGCAGCTGCGGGAACCGCCTGCCGGGAATTCTCCAACAGCGCCGGAAGCGGAGGAGTGACCATGAGATTCGCACGGGGGTTCAGGCTCTGGTGGGCGTTCGCGCTCGCGGTGGGCGTGATTGCCGGTAAGGCCGTTGCCCAGGCTGATCTGGATATCGATACGCCCGCGATTCGTGCACTTACCGCGGCCATGAAGGCCCGTCATGAAGCGCTAGAGCCGCACTATCGTGCCGGCGCGCTCGGGCAGGCGGCCAATGGCGACCTGGTATTGCGCGATGCGACCAAGGTGCCGCTGCCTCAGCGTGCGAAGGTCAACGCTTTGGTAGCCGCCGAGAACGCGGACCGCAACGCCTTGTATCGGGAGATCGCGCGCGCCAACGGCCATCCGGAATGGGAAGATGAGATTCGCGCGACGTTCGCCGAACGGTTCATTGCACGCGCGCCGCCCGGTTGGTGGGTCGAACGGCCCGACGGCTGGGCGCAGAAGCGCTGAGATCGCGACCCGAGCGGGTCGATCAGGCCAGAGAGGTTACGGGAAGGCATCGGACCGATGCGAAGACGGCTGCTTGTTACTTGAGGGAGTACCGGGAATGAAATCGTTGAGACGTTGGCTGTGGTGTGCCGCCGTTGTCCTGCCCGGTTATGCGCTTGCCGGTGACGCCACGCTGGATGCCGCGGTGGGTGGTGCGGTCGGCGGCGCCATTGGCGGCGCGGTGGGAGAAACGGTCGGCGGGCGGGATGGCGCTATTATTGGCGCCGGGGTTGGCGCGGCGGTCGGCGCGGCAGCCAATACCGAGCACGAAGGTCCCCCTCCGGACCATCGGACCGATGGTCACCACGGCGGCCATGGTCCCTCCCGTGGCCACTTCTGTCCGCCTGGCCAAGCCAAGAAAGGCAATTGTTGACGGATCGGTCGCGACCGTTCAACAAGAGGGAGACGCCTCGTCGGCAAGCGCTAGCAGCGCGTAGACCGCGCGCCATAGCGCCCAGCCTTCGGTCAGGCCCGGGCTGACATCCACATGCTGAAGCCCTCCCGTCTCGAACAACCATGCCCGGCCTGGTCCCAGCCGCTGCTGCAGCGCTTGGCTATGGGACACGGGAATGACCGCGTCTTCGGTGCCATGGATGAGGACCACCCGCGCGCGCAGCGCGTCGAGATCGCGTGCGGTGAGATCGAGCGCCTCCAGCTCGCGACGCACTGATGGCGGTTGTGCCTGGATCAGCCCGGGTACGCGCTTCGGATCTGTATTGGCGACCAAACTGTACAGCGCCCTGCCGCTTGGCCCGAGTTCGGAGACGAGATCGTCGATCGCTGCATCGGGATCACGCAGCTTGCGCTGCGCCACCGTGCGCACCAGACGGCGATCCATGGGGTCGTCCAGGCGGCCGGACTGGCTCTGTAGCAACCACCAGCGACCCTCGGGTGCCGGCGGTCTGCCAGCGCGTTGCGCTAGCGGGTCGAATCCCGTGGTCGCATAGGTAATGGCGGCGCCGAGGTCATAATAGCCGCCCACCGCGACGACGAAAGCCAGGCGTTCGCGGACCTCTGGGGCGAGTGCTGCGAGTAGTGCCGGTCCCACCGCGAAGCTCACGGCCAGTTCTCCGACCGCGCTGCAGTCGTCCCGCGCGTTGAGCGCGTGCCGCAGTGCGTCAGTGATGTCCCGTGCGTCGGTTATTCCCATGCTCAGCGAACGCATCCCCGGTAATTCGGGCACCAGTACCGCAAAGCCGGCGCGCGCCAGGGTGTCGGCAAAGTGGACCAGTCGTGGTTCGCGGCGTCCCTCCGGCGTCAGGCCGTGCAGTAGCACCAGCGTCGCCCGGGGCTGTTCCTCAGCCGGAAGATAGCGGTCGGCGCGGTGGTGGCGACCGTCGACGGTGAAATCCGCGGCGATCCGCTGCGGGATCGCGGTATGCGCCGGCGAATCCGAGGTATCGACGCCGGCTTGCAGATCCCGCAAGAGCTCCAGTGCGCGCCAACCGCGCTGCAGGGCCGGCGCGCTGAGCGCCAGCAGCGCCGCGAGCGCTAGGATGGCCAGCAAACCGAGTGCCGCGGGCAAGCGCAACCGGGGGCTCACGCGGTGAGTGCGCCGACGGCACGCTGTGTGGAGATATGGATCCGCTCCCCGTCCAGTCGTTGCGCGAGCGCCGTGCCGTGCAGTTGGTCGAGCACCGGTCCTTTCACCTCCGCCAGATGCAGGGCGATTCCGGCCTCCGCGAGACTCGCTTCCAGTGCTTCCAGCATTTCTCGGGCGCTGGCATCGATATAGGCGACGCCGGAGAGGATGAGGACGACCGCGCGCAGTTCGTCACGGTCGACGACGAGATGTTGGAGTGCCGACTCGACGCGCGGGGTATTGGCAAAGTAGAGGTTTTCGTCGATACGGACCAACAGTAATTGTGGCCAGGTTTCCACGACATGGCGGTGGATGTTGCGGAAATGTTCGGTGCCCGCGATACGCCCTACGACCGCAATGTGGGGTCTGCTGGTCCGGTACAGAAAAAGTAGGAGGGCAAGCCCCACCCCGATAGAGAGGCCGAGCTCGATACCCAGCGCCAGCACTCCGATGAGGGTGGCGGCCTGGGCTAGGCCGTCACCTCGATCATAGCGCCATGTGCTTTTCAGCGACGACACATCGATCAGTTGCCATACGGCGACGACGATGAGGGTGGCCAGCACGGCCTTGGGTAAATCGTGTAACAAACCGGCAAAAGTGGCGGCCGCGAGGCCGACCCACAGTGCCGTGAAGATAGCGGCAAACTGGGTGCGCGCACCCGCTTCGAAGTTGACCATGGATCGTGCGAATCCCCCGGCCACGGGCATGGCGCCGAAGCCTGCAGCAGCGAGGTTTGTGGCGCCCAGCGCGCGCAATTCCTGGTTTGGGTCGATTTTCTCCCGGCGCCGGAAGGCCAGCGCTTTGGCTATCGAGATGCTCTCGACGTAGGCTACCAGCGCGATCAATGCCGCTGAGGGTAATAGGGACGGCCAGCCGGGTAGGGCGAGGATGTCGGTTCTCAGGTGAGGTAGGCCGGTGGGTACAACGCCCACCACGGCGATATCCCAGCGCTCGTGGGCGTCGAGTGCGGCGGCGCTGAAGAGGGCGAGGATGATCAGCGCCAGTGGGGCGGTCCGTGCGACGATTGCTGTTGTCGCGGGCGACAATCCCGCGTGGGCCAACAAGCGCAACAGCGGGCCGCGGGCCAGCAGTAATCCGGTCAGCGTGACACTGGAAAAGGCCACCGCTGCGGGGTTGAGTGCTGGCAGATCGCGGAAGAGGGCCGTGAGTAATGGCAAGAGTTCGGCGTCCCGAGCGACTGGAATCCCGCACATCGCGGGAAGTTGAGTGCCGATGATGAAGATGGCGGCGCCGGTGGTGAATCCTGAAAGCACCGGATGGCTGATAAACGCCGTGAGCCAGCCCAAGCGCAGCAGGCCGAGAGCCAGCATCCATAGCCCGACCAGCGCAGAGAGGACCAGCGCGCCGGTGAGGTATCTGTCGGGATCGCCGGCATAGGGGGCCAGGGCGGCGCTGACCATGACGGCGGCGATCGCTACCGGGCCTACCGCCAGGGTGCGGCTGGTGCCAAAGAGGGCATACACTAGGGGTGGGACGATGCTGGCGTAGAGGCCGACTTCGGGTGGCAGACCGGCGAGCAGCGCATAGGCCAGTGCCTGGGGGATCAACAGCATGGCGGTTAGAGTGCCGGCCACAAGATCCTGGGCAAGGGTGGCGCGATCCATCCCGCGCAGGTCCGCCAGCAAGGGCGTGATCGCGGTGATCCGGTGAGTCGGCTTTGTCGTCCTGTGCTCCGAAGCCATTGCTCACCCTGAAGTCCGGCCGTGGGTGCCGCCCATCGTCGGCAAAGCGTTGTCTGCGTCCCGCGTGGTTCGGATACCGCCATCGGCAGTAGGTCGCTACAACCAGAACCGTTAACGTTAGATGGATCGGTTATATTAGCAGTCAGCCAGGGCCGGCTGGCAAGCCGGAGGATCGTCAAGACAGGAGGCCACCATGAATGATTCCACCATGCGTCATGTCGTCGTCATCGTCGGCGGTGGTGCCGCCGGACTCACGGTTGCGGGCTTGCTCCGTAGGGCCCAGCCGGATCTCGATGTCGCCGTAATCGAGCCGTCCGAATACCACTATTACCAGCCGGCTTGGACCCTAGTCGGCGGCGGCGCCTACGATGTTGCCAAAACGCGTCGTCTCACGGCGGATTGCATGCCCGAGGGGGTCACCTGGATTCAAGATCGCGTGACGGGCTTTGCTCCGGACCAAGATCGTGTCGAATTGGCCTCCGGTGGCGTTGCGGAGTATCGCTATTTGGTGGTGGCGGCCGGATTGCAGATCGACTGGGGTCGTATTGAGGGCCTGGAGGCGACCCTGGGTAGTAATGGTGTGACGAGCAACTACCGCTTTGATCTCGCACCTTACACGTGGGAATGCATTCGCAGCCTGCGCGGCGGTGAGGCTTTGTTCACCCAGCCGGCCATGCCCATCAAGTGTGCTGGGGCGCCGCAGAAAATTCTCTATCTTGCCGCCGACCATTGGCGTACTCAGAGCGTAGCGGCGAACCTCCATTTCCTGGCGCCGGCACCGGCCATGTTCGGTGTGCCGTTTTATTCCCAGGCGCTCGATCAGGTGGTGGCCCATTACGGGATCCAACCGCATTTCGGTCACAACTTGGTCGCCGTCGACGGCCCGGCCCGCAAGGCCGTGTTCGAGGTGGCCGAAGGGGAGGCCACGCGTACGGTCGAGCTGCCCTTCGATTTGTTGCATGTGGTGCCGCCCCAGTCGGCACCAGATTTCATCAAGGCCAGTCCGCTGGCCGATGCCTCGGGCTGGATGAGTGTCGACCGGCATAGCCTGCGCCATACCGGCTTCGACAACGTGTTCGGTTTGGGCGATTGCACCACCACGCCCAATAGTAAGACGGCAGCCGCGGTGCGCTGCCAGGCCCCCGTGGTCGTCGCAAACTTGCTCCACGCGCTGCACGGCAAGGGGGTCGAGCGGAGTTACGACGGTTATGCATCCTGTCCGTTGACCACCTCCCAAGGTCGCATCATGCTCGCCGAATTTCTCTATGATGGTGTGGTCGCCCCCAATTTTCCCGTCGATCCGCGTATTCCCCGGCGCCTGTATTGGTGGTTGAAGAAGTATTACCTGCCCTTTCTCTACTGGCGCATGCTCAAAGGGCACCCAGGCTTCGATTGGCACCGGCAGCGCAGCTTCCCCGAAGCGCTGCCGGCAATCGAGCCCTGAGGGCTCAGTTCAATAGTAGGACAACGGCTCGGCCTTGCCGCGAAACACCCGGTAGCAGTAGGCCGAGTAGCCGATCACCGCAGGCACGGCGATCAGGATGCCCCACAGCATGAACCACAGGGATTCGGTGGCGCTGGCTGCCTCCCAGAGGGTAAGGCGGTCTGGCACCAGATAAGGGAACATGCTGTGGGCAAGGCCCAGAAAGGCGAGCGCGAACAGTGTTGCCGAGCCCGCAAAGGGCGCCCAGGCCCAACGCTGGAGGCCAAATTGGTTGCAGTTGCGGGTGTCTTGCGCCAGCCGCGCAAGAAATACCGCCAGCAATGCCACCAGGGCGACACTCATCAACGGGATGGGCAGCAGTGCGAATAGGGTGTCCAGGGAAAACCATTTGGCGAAGATACGTGGGTTCACCAGTGGCGTGGCCAGCGAGACTGCGGCGATGCCCGCGGCGGTGAACCAGAGTGCGAGCCTGGCCCAGAACACCGCGCGTTCCTGCAACGGCCCGTCGCTTTTCAGAATCAGCCAGCCGGCACCCAGCAAGGCGTAGCCACCGGCGAGAGCCACGCCGATGCCCAGCGCAAAGCCGGTGGCGCTGAATCCGGTGATCCAATAGCCGAGCATGGTGCCCTGGGCGAGGGCGGCGAGCAGGCTACCGACGAAAAAGGCGTGATCCCAAAGCCGCTTGCGTCTAGCCTCCACCTTCACCCGGAAATCGAATGCCACGCCGCGCAGAATCAAACCGGCGAGCATCAGCGCTACCGGCAGATAGAGATGGGTCAGAATGATCCCGTGGGCCCGAGGAAATGCCACCAGTAGAATGCCCACGCCCAATACCAGCCAGGTTTCGTTGGCATCCCAAAAGGGACCAATGGCCGAGACCATGGTGTCCCGTTCCAGGTCGCTACCCGCCAGAGGTAGCAGGATGCCTACCCCCAGGTCATAGCCGTCGAGGATCACGTAAACGAGAATGGCGAAAGCCATGAGGCCCGCAAAGAGCAGCGGCAACAGCAGATCGGCTCCCGCGAGATCTCCGGGAATCATGGTGGTTGTTCCCTCAGGTTCAGGCGCTGGGGTTCAGGCAACGCCGGTGCATCGGCGCGCCGGGCCAGAGAGAAGAGTACAGCGATAAAGGCGACGATCAGCACCGCATACAGCGTCAAATAGAGACTCAGCGAAACGCCGATCTGGGTGGCGGTCACATTGGATGCGACCGCGTCGGCGGTGCGTAGCACCTGGGTGACCAGCCAGGGCTGGCGGCCCACCTCGGTGGTGTACCAACCGGCGAGTACCGCCACCCAGCCAGAGAACGTCGTCGCGGTGAGGCAGAGCAGTAGATATCTCGGCAGCGCGCGCCCTCGTAGTAGGACGCTTGCCGCCGTCCAGCTCAGGATCAGCATCAGTAGACCGACGCCGACCATGATACGAAAACTCCAAAATACCGGAGCTACCGGCGGATGGTCCGCGAAGTCGTCGAGGCCTCGGACTTCCCCGTCCCAGGTATGGGTTAAGTAGAGGGAGGCCAGCCCGGGGATGGCGATCTCGTAATGGTTCTCGCGGGTCTGTGCATCGGGTAGGGCGAAGAGAATGGCTGGCGCGTTGCGCTGGGTGGTCCAGATACCCTCCATGGCGGCGATCTTGGCGGGTTGGTGGGCCAGGGTGTTCAGCCCATGGAGATCGCCGAGGAGGATCTGTAGTGGGATCAGCATGGCGCCCAGATAGACGCCGACTTTCAATCCCAGGAGGGCATCCGGTGCCCCGGATCCGCGTGCCAGGCGATAGGCGGACAGCCCGGCGACCAGAAAGGCGGTGGTGAGCCCGGAGGCGACCAGCATATGGGCGAAGCGGTAGGGGAACGACGGATTGAAGATCACTGCAGACCAGTCGGCGGCGTGCGCGACGCCATCGCGCAGCACATGGCCCGTAGGCGTGTGCATCCAGGAATTGAGCGCCAGGATCCAGAAGGCGGACAGGGTGGTGCCGATACACACCAGCGCTGTCGCCAGGGTGTGTACCCTGTTCGATACCCGTTGCCGACCGAACAGCATGATGGCCAGGAAGGTCGCCTCCAGAAAGAAGGCGGTCAGCACCTCGTAGGCCAGTAGTGGGCCGGCGATATTGCCCACGGCTTCCATGAACCCCGGCCAATTGGTGCCGAACTGGAAACTCATGGTCACCCCGCTGACTACCCCCAGGGCGAAAGAGAGCGCGAAGATCTTCACCCAGAAACGGTAGAGATCGCCCCAGGTATTGTCGCGGTCTCCCCAGCGCAGCTTGAAAAACAGCAGCAGCCAAGCCAGCGCCATGGTGATGGTGGGAAACAGAATGTGAAAGCTGATATTGGCCGCGAACTGGATTCGCGCCAAGGTCATTGCATCGAGCGCCATCTCAGGGTCGCCGCCTGCTTCGAGCGGTTCCAGGGTCCGAAGAATTCGGTGCCATGGTAGCAGTTCGCCGGAGCGTTCGAGCGGCGGTCTGTACTTTGCGGATTGTGGTAGAAATCGGCCAAACTCCCGATGTCGTGATGCATAGCGGAGACGGCAGGATGGCCAAGGCAAGCTTGCAGGGAGTTCTCTGGATCATCTGTGCGCTCCTCGCACAGCCGCTGCGTGCCGAGACCGAGACCTGCCGGCACGGCCCCTGGGGACCGGCAGACGAGATCGGTGCGGCCAATCGCATCACTCCGGCGCGGGTCCAGGCTGCGGCGCAGCTGGTCAAGCGGGGGAAGACGCACCATCTGGGCATCATCGTGGATGCCGATACCCCCGCATTCGGGCCCCGCAGCCTCAGTTTGCAGATCATTCAGCCCGGCCAGGAATGGGGGCGATCGTCCTTTGCCAATGGCTTCAATTACAACGACGACGTCTTCCAGGGCTGGTTCGGGATCGGCTCGCAACTCGATGCGCTCAGCCATGCCGGCCAGCATGGGGTCTTCTACAACTGCCGGCGGGGTGCGGACTTCACTCGGACCACCGGCGTGACCGCGATGGGCATCGAGAAGGTGCCGCCGCTGGTGGCCCGCGGCCTGGTGCTCGACATGGCCACGCACTTCGGTGTGTCGCATCTCGCCGGCGGTCAATATTTCTCCGTGGCCGACGTCGAGGCCGTGTTGGCGGCACAGAAAACGCCGATTCGCGAGGGTGACGTGGTGTTGTTCCACACCGGTTGGACCGAGGCGATGATGGCTTCGGATCCGGACACCTGGCGGCGTACCGAACCGGGCATCTCCGAGGAGGTCGCTCATTACTTGGCCGCGCAAAAAGTGCTTGCGGTTGGCGCCGATACCTGGGGGGTGGATGTGGTGCCGCCGCAGACGGAGGGCAACCTCTTTGCCGGCCACATCGTGCTCATGAAAGAACATGGCATCTATTTGCTAGAGACGATGAATACCGGGCCGCTGGTTCGGGACGCGGCATTCGAGTTTCTCTTTGTGTTGGGTCCTCCCCGGGTTCGCGGTTCGGTGCAGGCGATGATCAACCCAATTGCGATTTATTAGCGTTCTGATGGAGCCTCACGGGCCGCGATGCAGGGCGTTGGGCTGCAGTAGGTGCGGGGCGACGGGCGTTAGATAATCGATTTCGCTGAAGCGAAATTCAGTGTGGTGCCCCGTCTTGTGGTTTTCGACGCGGATACGGTGGGGAGTCCAAATGCCCTGCACTTCGCGGATGTCGTCGATACGGGCGGTTTTTAGCCGGTTGCCCGCCAGGTCCCAGAAATGCGTTTCCCGCGCCATCCAGAGATGGGCATCGATACAGTTTTCCACCCGGCGATAGCCGAGTTCACGCGCTAACTCCTCGCTTTTGGGGACGGCTTCGACCCAGAGGCAGGGCTCGCCATCGGCTTCCCCGGCGCGCAGGGTTCGATAGCGATAGTCTGCCGAGACTCGGGTCTCGAGCTTGATGTCTTCATAGGTCATGTCAGTACCCAGAAAGTAATCTCCGCGATCCGCAGCAGAGATTCGCCGCACCTTGCGCAACGCCGGCAGATACAACCAATGATCGTCCTCGCGGTTTGGATCTAGGTAGTCGTAGCTCAAGAAAACGGTCCCCCGGAGGTTCGCGGGCGCGTCGAAATAGATGGCCGTACGCTTCTCGCCATTCAGGTAAACCCGATAACCGAACGTCTCTCGGACCCGAGTCTTGCCGGTGCGATCGGTCAGCGTCATGGTCATTTTGCGTGACATCTGCACGCCTTCGTCGCGCGCGTTGATGCGCGCAGCGACGACTTCCCCTGACGGTAGAGACGAAGCGATGACCTCCGCCGCAGACAATCCCAGAAGCGTGAGTAGCGAAGCCCATGCGAAGTGCCTCATGGCAGGGATCCTCGGTTCTGTACGGTATGCGTTGCTGCGGTCTGGGCGCGATTGCTCAGGAGCCGCGGGAAAGCGGTGGTCAGCGCTGGGATTAGTAGCAGGCTGGCGAGAAAGCTCAGGGTGATGGCCAGCGCGACCGTGATGCCGAACTCGTTCAGCACCTGTACTTTACTGAATGCCAGCACGCCAAAGCCGAGCGCCAGAGCCAGGAAGTTGAACAGCAAGGCGCGTCCGGTTTCCGGATAGAGTCGCGCGATGGCGGTGGCGGAGTCGTGCCCCTCTCGGGTAAGTGCATGATGCAGGCGCTCCGTGGTGTGGATCGCGAAATCGATGCCGAGTCCGATGGCAATGGCGGCGAACATGGTCGTGCTTACCGACAGCCAGAGGCCGCCGAAGCCCATGTAGGCATAAATGCCCAGCACAGTAATGGCGACTGGCGACAGGGTGACGAGCCCGGCACGGAGGGAGCGGAAGCTCAGGCTCGCCATGGCGAGCACGAGCGCCAGTGCCAACAGCACGCTGAAGCTTTGTGCTTGGGCCAGTTGCCGCATCCAGACGTAATTGAGGTAAGCCCGTCCCGTTGGTTGTCCTTGAAGATCGGTATCGTCAAAGGTTTGCTCGAGGCGGTTGCGAGTGAAGTCAATCACCTGGCGCAGATCCGCATAGTAGTCCGACTTCATGGTGACGCGAACGTTGGCGAGCCGATAGTCATAGTCGATCAGGTGATCGAATTCGCGCGGATCGCCGAGGCTTGCGTAGAGTAAAAAGTACTGTGCAATGAGCTCCGGATTTTCCGGCAAGCGATAAAAATCGTCATTGTCTCCGTGCATGGCGCGGTGCATTTGTTTGAGATAATCGATGATCGAGACGGTGTCGGCGATCAAAGGGTGGCGGTTGAGCTGTGTCTGCAAAGCCTCGATACGCCGTAGACGGTCGGGTTCGAACAAACCCTCGGTGTCCGGGGTGGTGACCAGAATGTCGAGAAAATAGCTGCCGTCAAAGCGGCGGTTGATTTCGCGATCTGCCAAAACGATCGGCTCATTGTCCTGGAATGCCCGGATCAGGCTGTCGTTGACCTCGATGCGTGGTATCGCCGAGATGCCCACAACGACCACGATCGCCGCAGCGCCCAGCACGGCGCCGGGACGGCGCTGGGCGGCGTTTCCGAGAGGCCGTAGCAGGCGCCCCATGCGGTCGGTGATCACCCCCCCGGCGCCGGCGCTGCGGTAGGCGGGGCTGCGCTGGGGGCGGAGCAGGGCGAGCAGAGCTGGTAACAAGGTCACGCTGTAGAACCAGGCGATGCCGACACCGAGGAGCGCAAACCAGCCGAACCAGCGCATCGGCGGCATCATTGCCGACAATGCCAGGCTGAGAAAGCCCGCCATGGTGGTGAGGCTGGTCAGACTGATGGGACGGAACACCCCACACATCGCGGTGACTGCAAGCTGCTCTCGGGTCCATTCCGGAAACTGAGCTGCGGTTTTGTAGTAGCGGGTCAGGATATGAATGGAGTCGGCGACCGCGATGCCGATCAATGCAACCGGTAACGCGTTGGTGATGATATAGAAAGGGACGCCGGCGAGCGCCATGGCTCCCAGGGTTGAGGTGGCGGTCGTCAGCACCACCAACCCGGGCAACCACATGCCGCGCAGCGTGCGAAACGCGGCTAGGCACAGCAGCAGGATGACCAGCGTGGATACCCCGCTGAGGCGCGTCGCGTCGGCGTCGATATAGGTGCCCATGTAGCCCGCGAGGGCCCCCTCGCCAGTGACGTGAAGCTGGTCTCCGTCCCCCAGCGGCGCTCTCGCGATCAGTGCCAGCAGCGCATCATAGGTCTGCTGGGCGCGATCTGGATCCAGCTGCTCCGCCACGATCAGGGCACCGCTGCCATCGGCCGCCACGATGGCGCCGACATGCAGCGGAAAACCCAATACCGCGCGGCGCACGGCCTCGGCCTCAGCCTGGTTCCGCGGCGGTGTCGGCAGCAGAGGTTCCACTTCCATACCTGCCGCCGTGCCTCGGATGTCGTGCTCTGTCGCGAGGCTGGTGATCCGTTCTGGATCAATATTGGGTACCTGCTCAAGCTGTCGGCTCAACCAGTGGATCAACGTCAGCGACTGTGGATTGAAAATCCCCGTGGGGCCGGTGTTGACCACCGCGATCACCATGGGGTCGCCGAGACCAAAGGTTTCCCGGAACTGGCGATTCAGCGTCCGTGCGGGGTGATCGACGGGCACGAAGGCGTCGGTGCGCGTGTCTTTGTGCAATTGGGGTAGCGCTGATGCCAATGCCAAAGCGAGGAGCAGGCAGGTGATGACCACCAGTTTGGGATGGCGGCAGATGAGGGTGAAGTACTTCGCCACGGCGGAAGCGCCGGCCTCGGTCTCCTCAGGAACCATGGGTCGCGGTGTCGTTGTGCATAAACTTCGCTTCCACTCGAAGTGCTCCGGCAGCTATTGTCGCGTGGGGCCATCCCGGCGGGCCCTGCGAATTTCGCCGGACGCTCTGGTTTGAGCCGTGCTGTTGTGCCGCATCGTGCGGCATCCAGGACGGGAAGGTTGCAACTTTACGTGCGCCCGTCAATCATAAAACGTAGAGCCCTTTGTAAGAACGAGCTGTCCGGCGCGACTGAACAGGGCCATTCATCAAAGGAGAAAGCTATGGCAAGTCATTCAAAACGGCCCCTGGCGGCTGCTGTCGGCACCGCGTTTTTGGCCTCCGTGGCCTTGGCACCTTTGGCATCGGCGGCGGATAACCCCTTTCAGCTCGATCGCCTCGCCGGCGGCTATAGCCTAGCGGAAAAAGCCAATGCCGAAGGCAAGTGTGGTGAGGGCAAGTGCGGTGAAGGCAAATGCGGTGGGGCCACAAGTGAAGCAGGGGTCAAAGCCGAAAGCGAAGGCAAGTGCGGCGAAGGCAAGTGTGGCGAAGGCAAGTGCGGCGGGGCCACAAGTGAAGCGGGGGCCAAAGCCGAAAGCGAAGGCAAGTGCGGCGAAGGCAAGTGCGGTGGTGGCCACTGATGTTTGCTGATACGCGAGAAGGCCTGCTCGCTAGCGGGTAATGACCGCGCGCTCTGGAGTTACCGGCGCCGGGCTGGGGTTGCGGCGGATGCTACTGGATCCGCTGCAGTCTTGGCGCGGTCCCGGACCCGACTTTCTGGAAGTAGCCCCGGAAAATTGGATGCGGGTGGGCGGTCGGTTGGGCCGGAGATTGCGGGCATTCACCGAGCGCTATCCCTTCGTCTGTCATGGTTTGTCGCTCTCGCTCGGTTCGACAGACCCGCTGGATTTGGATTTTCTGCGCGAGCTCAAGACCTTTTTACGCACTCACCAAGTGCGCTGCTACTCCGAGCACCTGAGTTACTGCAGTGATCAGGGACACCTCTACGATCTCTTGCCGATTCCTTTCACTGAGTCGGCAGTACAACATGTGGCGGATCGTATCCGGCGCGTGCAGGATCTGCTGGGGCAGCGGATCGCGGTCGAAAATGTCTCCTACTATGCGGCCTCGGCCAGGGAGATGACGGAGCTGGAGTTCTTGAACGCCGTGTTGCGCGAGGCCGATTGTCTGCTGCTTTTGGATATCAACAATATCTATGTCAATGCCGTCAATCACGGTTATGACGCCGAGACTTTTCTCGCGGGTATTCCGGCCTCGCGTATCGCATACGGCCATGTGGCAGGGCATTTCGTCGAGGCTGAGGATCTACTCGTCGATACCCATGGTGCGGCGGTGATCGATCCGGTGTGGCGCTTGCTTACCGCGGCCTATAGGCGTTTTGGCGTATTCCCGACGCTGCTGGAGCGTGATTTCAATATCCCATCGGTGGCCGAACTCATGGCCGAAGTGGGTCAAATTGTCGCCGCACAGGCTCGCGCGACCACGCCCGTGCCCGCATGATCGGGCGAGTAGATTTCGCCCGTCGACAGGCGGAGTGGGCTGCGCATCTACGCGATCCTGAACACCAGCCGCCGCCGACTGGTATCGAGTCGCGGCGCTTGCAGATCTATCGGGACCTCATTTTTAACAACATTGCCGGTTTTATTCGCAACGGGTTCCCGGTGCTCAACGGGTTGCTCGATGATGCCCGCATGGCACGACTGATCCGGGATTTTATGGCGCGCCATCGCGCCGAGACGCCTTATTTCCTCGATATCGGCCGAGAATTTCTCGCCTATTTGCAAGCGGCTTATGAAGCGGAGCCCGGCGATCCGGATTTCCTTTTGGAGTTGGCCCATTACGAATGGGTCGAACTGGCCCTCGATATCGCCGAGATTGAGCTGCCGACCGCGGGGATCGATCCGGCGGGGGATCTCCTCCGTGGGCGCCCCGTGGTATCGCCGTTGGCTTGGGTGTTGTCCTACCGTTATCCCGTACATCGTCTGGGGCCGAGCTTTCAGCCAAAAACACCGCCGGCTCAGCCCACACACCTGGTGGTTTATCGGAACCGACTGGATGCGGTGGGGTTTCTTGAAATCAACGCGGTGACAGCACGTCTCTTACAGCTGTTGAGCACGTCGCCGGAAAGTCGTCCCAGTGGTGAGCAGGCATTGCGCGAAATCGCCGCTGAACTGGGCCACACGAATGCCGAGCCGGTGCTGACGGCGGGGCGAGAGATTCTCGCAGAGTTGCGTGACCTGGACGTAGTGCTGGGTGCCATGGCATGACCGACCGGCTGTTTGCGTGCTGGCCCCAATCAGGGCGCCAGTGCGGGCATGATGGCTTTGCGCAATTGGGGGTCGAGGCGGGCGACCATTTCCCGCCAGCGCTGTAACTGTCCCGGATGGCCGGCCGGCAGTTGCTCGTGGCGTGAGCGCGCTAGCCATAGGGTTTCGGCATTGAAGCTGTAGATGGGCCGCAGATCGGATCGCTCGCTGGCCGGGTGAATGCGTCGATTGAGGTTGTCGAGAATCAAGGGCTCGGCGGAGGGGCTAGGATAATAGGCCAGCACCATATGCGCCTGTTGTAGCGAAGCTACTTTGACGTACGTAATACGCAACTTGTCCGAAGCCATGCCCATGGCTTTCAGCGTGAAGTACTTGGCAATGGCGAAGTCCTCGCAATCTCCGGCATCGCGACGCAGAAATTCGTCCGGCGTGGCCCAATAGTCCGCTACCCGCCATAAGTCCCGATCCTCGACGAACCGAGCGCCGTTGAAGAAATCGTTGACCACTTCGAGTTGGGCCCGCTCCGTCGCGCCTTGGCCGTCGTCGATTAACTGCCGCCAGCGCAGCAACCGTTGATCGGCTGGATCCGTATAGAGGGTTTCTGCGGCAGCCTGCCCCCCCTCCAAAACCAAGGCGCACAGGGCGCACAGACCGAACAGCCACAGGCGGCGAACGGCGGTGGCGTCGGAGCGGGCGGTCAAGGCGCGGTTGCGAATCATGCCCGGATGCTAGCATCGGGTAGGGTGCCTGCCGTGCCCCAGGGAGTGGAACTGTGAAGCAGACCCCATTTGGCAGCATTTTGGGGATTCGCTAGACTGGCGCTGTCCTCGCTAGCGGTCCCACCGTGACTCTGTTTCGTCAGTTGCTGTTGGCAGTCCTGGGCCTCATGGTGCTGCTCTATGGGGTCAATAGCGCACTCAGTCTTTCCAATGCACGGACACTGGTCGACAACCAGATGGCAGTGCATGCCGCCGATGCGGCAACCGCGCTTTCCGTGGCGATCTCCCAAGGTCAGGCCACTGAGGACGCGCCCTTGCTTGAGGTGCTATTTAACGCGCTCTCCGATGGGGGGTATTACCAGCGGGTGGAATTGGTTGATGTCGAAGGTCGGACCCTCATTCGACGCGAATTCCCGGTTGCCGGACCCCAGGTGCCCGCTTGGTTTGTCGACTGGATGGCGTTGCCGGAGCGTATCGGTCGAGCTGATGTGACCACAGGCTGGACTCGATTCGGCGAGGTGATCGTGGTCAGTCATCCCGGCCAGGCCTATCAGCAGCTCTGGCAGTTGGCTGGGCGACAGGCGGGCTGGTTCGCGCTCGCCACCCTCCTTTTCAGTCTGTTGGGCGCAATGGCGCTACGCCGTTTGTTGGTGCCCTTGCGCCTTGTCGTCGCGCAGGCCGACGCTATTCGTGAGCGGCGCTTTCGGGTACAGGAGAAGCTGCCCCGCGCGCCGGAATTGCGCACGCTAGTAGTGGCGATGAACCGCATGGCGGCGAGGTTGGGGGAATTGTTCTCTCGTCAGGCCGAACTCATCGCCGACCTGCGTCGCGTTGCGGCCGTGGACATGGTGACCGGGCTGGGGAACCGCACCGATTTCGACGCGCGGCTACAAGCACTGTTGGAAGAATCCGGGGAACATCGCAACGGCATGGTCGCGATTCTCGCGCTGGCGGATTTGGCGCTGGTTAATGAGCGCTGGGGGCGGAGTGAGGGAAACGCACTCTTGCGATCGATTGGCGAGCAGTTGCGCGAGATACTAGCGCCTTATCCACAGAGCCTGCTGGCTCGTCGTCAGGGTGCTGAATTTGCCGTGTTCGTACCGGATCTCGATCCAGACGAAGCGGCTTCTCTCGCGGCGGTCTTGCAGCAAAGCGCAGAGGCCGCGCCATTTGCACATCGTGTGCAGCACCCCCTGCGGGTACGGCTCGGGTATCGACAGGGGGCGATGCGCGGCGGTCGCTCCGAGCTGCTGGAGGAGGCAGGCTTCGCGCTGCGGCAGGTTCCTCTGGCTGCGACCCCCGCGGTGCGGCGCTATCAACCGGCGACCGACGGCGGTATTCCGTTGGTGTCGCGCTCGGGTGTGGACTGGGCGGGCACAATCGCCCGCTTGTTGGCGCAGCGCGCCCTATCGCTCGTCTATCAGCCGACAGTGTCGGTGCCCGAGCGAGCGGTCATCGGTGGTGAGTTGTACACTCGGGCGTCACCGGAGGTGATCGGCGCTGCGGTAGCGCCGGGCGCGTTATTGCCGATGGTTGAGCGCGCTGGGCAGGCGGCTGCTTATGATCGCCTGGCATTGGAGTTGCTCGCTGCGGCTCCCTCGATAGGATTGCCTTGGTATGCCTACAACCTGAGTCCGCAGTCGCTGTGTGCCTCGGAGTTTCTCGACTGGTTGGACGAATTTCTCGGCGTCCACCACGCGTTAGCCAACCGCCTCGTTTTCGAACTGCCGGAATTTGTCGCCACCGCGAGATTGAAAGCATTGCGGGATTTCCAGCGCTTGATCGCACCGCATGGCGCGGCCATCGGACTCGATCATTTTGGGATCGAGACCTCAGGATTCGCTTATCTGGGTAGCTTGCCGCTTGCCCATGTCAAGGTGCACCGCAGCATTACGGCGACGCTGGATCAGGATCGGGACAGTCAATTCTATATAAAGGCGCTCGCACAGCTGACGCACACCCGCGAGATTCCACTGATTGTCGAGGGCGTCGAGCGGGAGGAGCAGTGGCGCATACTGTTGGATGCGCATATCGATGCCGCGCAGGGGTTTCTGCTCGGGGAACCGCAGCCGGTCGGCGCGGAGCCCGGTTTATAATCCGCGCCCCGCGACTGGGAAGCCATTGATGACCGTTCGTACCCGTATTGCACCGTCGCCCACTGGGGACCCCCATGTGGGCACCGCCTATGTAGCGCTGTTTAACTATTGTTTCGCCCGTCAGCACGGCGGTTCTTTCGTATTGCGCATCGAGGATACCGACCGCACGCGCAGCACCCAGGCGTCGGAAGCGATGATTCTGGAAGCGTTGGCCTGGCTGGGCTTGCAGTGGGACGAAGGTCCGGACATCGGTGGGCCGCATGGACCGTATCGTCAAAGCGAGCGTGCCGATCTCTATCGGGAGCACGCCGAGCGATTGCTCGCGCAGGGGGATGCCTTCCGTTGCTTCGCCACCCCCGAAGAACTCGATGCCATGCGTCGCGAGCAGCTGGCCCGCGGTGAGACGCCGAGGTATGACGGCCGCGGCCTGCTGCTGTCGGTCGCCGAGGCGGAAGACCGTGCCGCCCGCGGTGAGCCGCACGTGATTCGCATGAAAGTGCCCAGCGACGGTTTGTGTCGGATTTCCGATCGCCTGCGCGGTGCGATCGACATTCCCTGGGCTCAGGTGGATATGCAGGTATTGCTGAAGGCCGACGGCATGCCGACCTACCATTTGGCCAACGTGGTGGACGATCACTTGATGGGGATCACCCATGTGATCCGCGGCGAAGAATGGATCAATTCGGCTCCCAAGCATCAGCTGCTGTATCGATATTTTGGGTGGCAGATGCCGGAGCTGTGCCATCTGCCGCTGCTGCGTAATCCGGATCACAGCAAGCTGAGCAAGCGCAAGAATCCGACCAGCATCAATTACTATCGGGCCATGGGTTATTTGCCCGAGGCCTTGCTCAATTATCTGGGTAGAATGGGCTGGTCGATGCCTGATGAGGCCGAAAAATTCAGCTTGCCCGAGATGCTCGACCACTTCGATCTCGACAAGGTTCGGCTCGGTGGCCCGGTGTTCGATATCGGCAAGCTGGATTGGCTCAATGGCCGCTGGATACGGGAAGAGCTCGATGAGCGCGCTTTCGCCGATCGCGTCGCCGCCTGGGCGTTGAATCGCCAGCGGTTGGAGCCGGTAGTGCCCTTGATCAAGGAGCGTATTGAAAAATTCACCGAGATCGTGCCGCTCGCGGGTTTTTTATTCTCCGGACTGCCCGTCTATGGGGAGGGCGCTTTCCGGCACAAGAAGCTAGCCGAAGAGGACTGCGTGCGCATCTTGCAGTTCGCCAGCTGGCGCCTTGACGGCCTGGATCAATGGGAGCGTGACAGCTTGTTCGGCGCTCTGCAGGAGCTTGCGGGCGGGTTGGGCTACAAGCTCCGCGACTTTACTGCGCCGCTCTATGTGGCCGTTGCCGGTACACCTTCCGCGCCGCCGTTGTTCGACGCCATGGCGCTGTTGGGGCCAGACTTGGTACGCGCCCGCCTGCGCCATGCGCTGACCCACTTGGGCGGGCCCTCCAAGAAGC
This sequence comes from Porticoccaceae bacterium, assembly GCA_041594335.1. Taxonomy (GTDB): domain Bacteria; phylum Pseudomonadota; class Gammaproteobacteria; order Pseudomonadales; family Porticoccaceae; genus JAGPUQ01. The sequence continues at coordinate 6,505 of JBFHML010000032.1, read as the reverse complement.
AGGCCAAGCAATGGCAGAAGGAGTTTGCCGGTCTCATGGTGGCGTCGACTTCCGGGGACGGCTAAGTTGACACCCCGGTAGGGGGTGCCTAGAATGCCGCTCCTCGCGCGCCCGAGTCAGGTGCAGGGATTTGGGGCTATAGCTCAGCTGGGAGAGCGCTACAATGGCATTGTAGAGGTCGGCGGTTCGATCCCGCCTAGCTCCACCAACGATAAGCGCTGCCGGATACCGGGAGCGCTTTTTTATTTTTGGCGCCCGCGGTGGGCGCCGCGGATGTCGTTCCTCCCGCTTGTTCCGACTTCCGGCAGTGGCTAACATCAAACGCTTTCACGGAGCCAGCATGATCACCGGCAGCATCGTCGCCTTGGTCACTCCCATGTCCCCGGCCTCTCAGACGGTGGACTTCGACGCGCTCGGGCGGTTGGTAGAGTGGCATATCGAGCAGGGCTCCGCTGCGCTTGTTGCGGTGGGCACCACCGGAGAGTCTCCGACGCTGGCCGTCGATGAGCACTTGGCGGTGATCCGGTTCTGTGTCGATCAGGCTGCTGGCCGAATCCCGATCATCGCGGGAACCGGCGCCAACAGCACCACAGAGGCAGTCGAGTTGACTGCCGGTGCGGCAGCAGCGGGCGCTGACGCCTGTCTGTTGGTTACCCCCTACTACAACAGACCCACTCAGGAAGGCCTGTATCTGCATCACCAGGCGATTGCAGCAGCGGTCGCAATACCCCAGATCCTCTACAATGTCCCGTCCCGAACCGCATGTGACTTGCAGCCAGAGACCGTACTGCGGCTGGCCGAAGTGCCTAACATCATCGGGATCAAGGAGGCGACCGGGGACCTTGAGCGTGCGCGGCGACTGATCGCCGCCGCGCCGCCGGAATTTGCCGTGTACTCTGGCGATGATGCGACGGCGATGGAGCTGATGCTGCTTGGCGGCAAGGGCAACGTCTCGGTGACCGCGAATGTGGTACCCGGATTGATGGCCGAGCTGTGTGCTGCGGCGTTGGCGGGGGATCGCGGTCGGGCGGAGTCCGTGAATGCACGTCTCGCGCCCCTCAATCGCGCGTTGTTTTTGGAGGCGAACCCGATTCCGGTGAAGTGGGCCTTGGCGCGGATGGGTCGTATCGCCGATGCGATACGCCTGCCGCTGACACCGCTTTCCGAAGGGCTGCATGCCGCTGTGTACGCTGCGCTGGAGGTTGCCGGGGTGACGCCAGAAAACGTCGCTGAATTCGCCGGGTCCGAGGGGCGCGTCGCGGCGCCAAAATGAGGTGGGAGCTATGAAAAGACTGCTGGTGATGACCTTGCTGTCGCCACTCGTCGGTTGCGGCATGTTCTCCGATGACGGTTTGTTTCGCGACCGTAGCAAAGATTATCTCGCTGCTCAGGAGTTCCCGGTGCTGCAGGTGCCGGCGGACCTTGATGACGAAGCCCTGGGCCAGCTGTATATCATCCCCGAGGTTTCTGAACCGCTGATCGCTGACGAACCGGGCAAGTTGCCGCGCCCACAACCCCTGGGAACCGCGCTGTTGGAAGAGGATATCAAGGTGCAATCGCTGGGCGACCGGCGATGGGTGTGGATCAATCGCGGCCCGGCTGAGATCTGGCCACGGGTACGCAATTTGCTGAATGCCAATAGCATTGTGACGGAGCGATCGGATGCCGCGGCCGGCGTCATTGAGACCGCGTGGGTCGAGTTCGACGATGATCCGGGACAGCGCCACCGCTACCAGCTCCGTATCGAGGAGGGGATGCAGCCGGATACCGCAGAGATTTCAGTACAGCATGCGGTAGCCCCAATCGACGGTGAGCCGAGCGGCTGGAGACCAGTCGGTGGCGATGACCGCCGCACTCGGGAAATGCTCGATTTTGTGGCCAGTGGACTTGCCGGTAGTGACACCTTGGGGTCGGTATCGCTGCTGGCACAGTCGATCGGTGGGGGCGCCAAGGTGGAAATGGTGGCCGCTACCGACGTTTCCCCCTATCTGCTGATCAAGCTCGGTTACGATCGCTCTTGGGCATCGGTGGCCTATTCTGTGAGCCGAGAGGACTTCCAGCTGGTGGATCAGGATCGCAGCCGCGGCTTGTTTTTCATCAATCTCAAAGAAGAGCTAGAGGAAGAACGCCCGGGTTTCTTCGCGCGCATGATGGGTTCCGGTGAGGAAGAGCGCGAAGAAACGGTCACGGCCCGGTATCGGGTGGAGCTCGAGCAGACGGAGCAGGGTGTGTTGGTCCGGGTTGAGAGCGAAGGCGGAGAGGTGGAGCGGGCCCGCAAACTGGAAGTCCTGCAGCGAATTCGCGCCAACCTCGCCTGAGTCCAAGGTCGTGCGCGTGGCCTCGCTCGGAAGCGGCAGTCGTGGTAATGCCACCCTGGTACAGCAGGCCGACACCTGTGTCCTCGTCGATTGCGGGTTTTCACGGCGCGAGACCGAACGCCGGCTGGCGGCGTTGGGCCTGGATCCCGCTGTGCTGACAGCTATCTTGGTGACCCACGAGCATGCCGATCACTTGGGCGGGGTGCTGCCCTTGGCGCGCCGTTACCGGTTGCCGGTTTATATGACCGCAGGGACGGCGCGCGCGGCGAGCACACGTCGGGGCGATCAGCTGCACATCATCGGTAGCGGGGAACGAATCCGCGTGGGTGGTCTGCAGGTCGAGGCCGTGGCAGTGCCACACGATGCCCGCGAACCGGTCCAGTATATCTTTGACGCAACCGGTGTCCGGTTTGGCGTGCTGACCGACCTGGGCAGTATCACCCCGCATGTGGTCGATCGTTATCGACATTGTCAGGGATTGTTGCTCGAGGCCAATCATGATCGCGAACTGTTGGCTGCGGGTCCCTACCCGCCGAGCTTAAAGCGTCGAGTAGGCGGTAATTGGGGGCACTTGAGTAACTGCCAAGCGGCCCGACTGTTGCGGTGCCTCGCTGGGGAGGCGCTCCATACCTTGGTGGTCGGGCATCTGAGCGAACAGAACAATACACCGGCCCATGTGCGACAAGCGATGACACCGGTGACCGCTGAGCTGGACCGAACGATTTTTGCCGACCAGGACGCCGGATTCGGCTGGCTGACCCTGTCCTCTTGATCAAACACTGCGGGAGCCCGCGATGGAAAAACGAGAAGAGCTCTATGCCGGCAAGGCGAAATCGGTCTACGGTACCGAAGATCCGGATCGCCTCATCCTAGTCTTCCGCGACGATACCTCGGCTTTCGACGGCAAGAAACGGGAACAGCTGGAGCGCAAGGGGCGTGTGAACAATCGGTTCAACGCCTTTGTGATGGAAAAGCTCGCTGCGGCCGGTATTCCCACGCATTTCGAGTGCTTGCTCAATGAGCGGGAGAGCTTGGTCAAGCGGCTCCACATGCTGCCCCTCGAATGTGTGGTGCGCAATTACGCTGCCGGCTCCCTGTGCCGCCGCTACGGCATTGCGGAAGGTCGGGAGCTCGAGCCCCCGACCTTTGAGTTTTTTCTTAAGGATGATGCCTTGGGTGATCCCATGGTGAATGAATATCACATCCGCAGTCTGGGTTGGGCGGAGCCATGGCAGGTCGAGCGTATGAAGGCGCTGACTTTCCGTATCAATGAGGTCCTCGTGCCCTTGTTCGGTGCAGCAGATCTATTGCTCGTCGACTACAAGTTGGAGTTTGGTCTGTTCGGTGGCGAGCTGCTGCTGGGCGACGAGGTGACTCCCGACGGTTGCCGGGTGTGGGATCGCCGCACGCGGGAAAAACTGGATAAAGACCGCTTCCGACAGGATCTTGGCCAAGTTGTTGAGTCGTACGAATTGGTGGGCAGTCGGCTGGGGGTCGAGTTCGACTGATTTCCGGTGCGCCGATGCGGTATTCCTGGGCGGTAACCGAGACATAGTGCGTCCCGCCGTCATCTATGCCAGAAAACGGTGCACGGTCGTGGAGTCAACTCGCTTTTTCCACAGTTGGCGCCGCGAGCTTAGAGTTATTTGATAAAGACGGCGCAACTCGTTGATTTTTGTTTTGTGTTTACGTAACCATTTGATCCGTAAGGTTTTTTATTTTTGGCGAAAAAATAGCCATTCTGTGACAATCCCGCTGGCTGCAAGGTTTTGAGCTCGGTTTCTTCGCTTTGCTAACAAAGTTATCCACAGAAATTGTGCATAACTGGATGTGCTTGGCAGCCGACTTCAGTGCGTGCCTTGGCAATGAGAAGGCATGGTCGTAGCTGTGCCGCGGGCTGTCAAGGCGGTGGCGGTCTTGCAATCGAGACCGGAATTTCCGCTGAGGTCGACCCGGGTCAGCGAGGGGATCTCCAGCAGCGGATCCACGCGGGTGAGCGCATTATTGGCGAGATTTACCGCCTCAAGCCCAGCAAAGACCTGCAAGCCTTCCAGGGAGGTGATGCCCGCGTTGGAACAGAGCAGGCGCTTTAGGCCGCTGGCCGCAGTGATGACACCGTCGCTAATGGTCTGCGCCACGCAGTTGCGCAGCGCAGGATCGGTGATCTGATACCCGGTAAATAGCTTGGGTGGTGTATGGATGGGCTGTTCGTTGAAGGTGACCTGATAGCGGTTGCAGCCTGCCAACAGAGCCGGTAGCAGCATCCAGGGGAGAATCCGCCGCATCATCCGCACCTCGAAATCTGTGATCCGCATTCTAGCCGGCGTATCCACTGGGCGCTAGGATGCCAGTAGGGAGACACCGGACGACGATGGCCGCAAGAGGTCGTAGCAGTGATCTCCTCCAGTGTATAGGCGGCTCGCCTGCGGGCCGGTCGGAGACCAGGGAGACCTACAGGTGACGGATGACAGCAAATACGCAACTAGAAGATAGCCGGTCCCTAGGCGGGGAGACCGTCGTGGTCGCCGCCGACAGCCGCAACCGGGGCGCGGGCCGTGAACTCGCCGCGCGATTGGGCCTCTCGTTTTGGGATAGCGACGTCAAGCCCCCCCTTGCTGCTCCCTTCGTGCTCAACCTGGGGCCTGATGGCTTGGTGCTACGCAGTGTGGAAGGTTGGTTCGGGCCGATCAGCTGCGATTTCACGGGTGGGCGGCTCCGCCATCGCCATCACTTCGGCGGCGGGCTGGGGCAGGGGATCGCGCGAGCCGTGGGCCTGAAACAGGGGGCCGATCTGTGGGTCGCCGATCTCACCGCGGGTCTGGGCGAAGATGCTTTCGTGCTGGCGGGGTTAGGGGCGCGCGTGGTGATGCTGGAGCGTCATGCGGTTGTCGGTGCGCTATTGGAGGACGGCCTGCGCCGCGCCAGACAACTGGCCGAGAATGCTTCCACGGCCGCCGCTATTGAGCGCATGGATCTGATGCTGTGTGACGCCGCGGATTGGCTCAAAGCGCGAACGCCGCGCCATCGGCCGGACGTGGTCTATATGGACCCCATGTTTCCGGAGCGGGGCAAGAGCGCTCGGGTGCGCAAGGAGATGCAGGCGCTGCAACGCATCATTGGCGCGGATGAAGATAGCGCCGCCCTACTGGAGCTCGCGCTTGCTAATGCGCACTACCGGGTGGTGGTCAAGCGACCGCGACATGCGCCGCCACTGGCCGGACCTGCGGTTTCTTTCGCCGTTACCGGGCGTTCTACACGCTTCGATGTCTACGCGTTGCGGAAATTGCCTGCGCGGGGTTGACCCGGTGGCCGGGGAGAGAGCACCCGCGCTGCGCAAACGCGCCACCAAGGGTCTGGATCGCGCGTCAGCCGTGCCACGGCAATCCCACCGCGTGCTTGTTCTGAGCCGCTCCCCGAGGGCCGCGCGACAGGAGCCTACGGAGGCGGATGGGATGCGCCTTATTGCTTTTCCTGCAGCGCCGGCTGGAGCCAGGCTGTCCGCCGGCTGCTACGCGGTCCTGTCCGCGCTGGTGGCGCAAGGAGGTAACCCCTGCGATGACTGTGTCGACCAGTGCAAGCACGATCGCACACTGCCGCCTCGCTTGAGGCGAGGATTCCCGCTGGAGCGCTTTCGCGGCGCCCGGCCGCGCCTGGGTACGTTGCCGGCCCGGCCTCGACGAGCTCGTCTGGGTTCGCCCCCTTTACAGCCTTGCGGATGTGCTGGCGTCGACATCATCTTCCGAGAGTAGCAAGCGTTCGAGCACCGCGCGGTAGATGTCCGCTAGGTGATTCAGGTCCTCACAAGCCACGCATTCGTCTACGCGATGGATGCTGGCGTTGACCGGACCGAGCTCGACGACCTGGGTGCCCAGCTGGGCGATAAAACGGCCGTCTGAGGTCCCGCCGCCCGTAGAGTGGCGCGGGGTGCGTCCGGTGACCGCGGCCACGGCTTCGTCGACGGCGGTCAGCAGTTGTCCGGGGCGGGTCACGAAGGGTTCGCCGCTGAGTTGCCAGTCGATATCGAACTGCAGTCCCTGAGCGCTCAAGATGGCAGCGGTGCGGCGTTGTAGCTCGGCCGCGGTGACCGCGGTGGAGAAGCGGAAATTGAACTGCGCTTCCAGCTTGCCCGGGATGACGTTGGTAACTCCGGTGCCGGCGTGGATATTGGAAATCTGGAAACTGGTCGG
>JBFHML010000031.1:0-29397 GCA_041594335.1 Porticoccaceae bacterium | reverse complement strand
TTCGTCGCCGATCAGGATGATGGGTACACCGCGACCGCCTAGACGCTGGAAGTCGCGGGCGCCGCGGTCGGTGGTTTCGACATCGTATTCGGTAAACGGGATACCGCGGGCGTGGAAGTGGGCGCGCGCCTTGCGGCAGAAGCCGCAGCGTTGGGTGCTATAGAGCACGACGGCCCTGTTGGGCGCGGCGGCGGGTGCCAAGGGCACGCTTTCCATGACATGGGGGTCTAGCTCGAGCGGTCGCGTCTCGACCCTGTCCGGGGGGCGATCGCCGTAGTGGACGCGACCCTGGCTGTCGGTCCAGCGATGAATTTCGCCCGCGAGTACGGGCGCGGACAAGGCCAGTAGCAGTGTCAGGAGTAGGGGGCGCACGGGGGGTTGCGAGGTAGTGATGAGCGACCCAGCTTAGGCCAAGCAAGCAGGGGAGGGAAGTCGTCGCCGGTTTTTTTCAGGCTTTGGGGTCGATCAACCGCACGACTTGTTCTTCGGGGTCACGGCTCCGGCCGGCTTGGCGTAGCCGCCCCAGGTAGTCGGCCCAGCGGCCATCGTATTCTGCCCACAGTTGGTGCAGGTATTCCCAGCTGTAGATGCCGGTGTTGTGGCCGTCGTCGAAGTGAATCTGCAGGGCATAGCGGCCGGCGGGCTCGACACGTTCGATGCGCACCCGAGCTTTGCCGTATTGCAGCACTTCCTCTCCCGGGCCATGGCCGCGGACCTCGGCACTGGGGGATTCGACGCGCAGGTATTCGGCGGACAGCTGCGCGACGGTGCCGTCGGCGTAGTGTAGGGCCAATTCGTCGCGAGCCTTGCCGAGTACTACGCGCTTGGGAGTCATGGTGGGCGCCCCGGTTACAGGATGAAACGCGAAAGATCCTGGTCTCGAGCCAGGCTTTCGAGGTTGGCGTCGACGAAACCTGCGTCGATCACCGGGTGCTCGCCACGCGAGGCCAGCTCGCCGGCGTCGAAGGAGAGTGTCTCCAGAAGCCGCTCCATGACGGTGTGCAGGCGCCGCGCCCCGATGTTCTCGGTGCGCTCGTTGACCTCGAAGGCGATCTCGGCCAAGCGTTGGATGCCGTCCTCGGTAAAGCGAATGTCGAGGCCCTCGGTGGCGAGTAGCTCGCGGTATTGCTGGGTGAGGCTCGCATGGGGTTCGGTGAGGATGCGGGCGAAGTCGCCAGCGGTGAGGGATTCCAGTTCGACGCGAATCGGCAGGCGCCCCTGCAACTCGGGAATCAGATCCGAGGGTTTGGAGAAGTGGAAGGCGCCGGACGCGATAAAGAGAATATGATCCGTGCGCATCATGCCGTATTTGGTCGACACGGTGCAGCCTTCGATCAGGGGCAGGAGGTCGCGCTGTACGCCCTCGCGAGAGACATCGGAGCCGGAGACTTCACCGCGCCGTGCAACCTTATCGATCTCATCGATGAAGACGATGCCGTTCTGCTCGGCGTTATGCAGCGCGCGTTGCTTGATGTCCTCGTCATTGATGAGCTTCGCGGCTTCCTCGTCGGTCAGCAGCTTGAGCGCTTTGCCCACGCTGATACGGCGCCGCTTGGTACGGCCGCCGGCCATGTTCGAGAACAGGCTTTGCAGCTGGCTGGTCATTTCTTCCATGCCGGGCGGCGCCATGATTTCTACGCCGACCGGTGTGGCGCTGACCTCGATCTCGATCTCGCGCTCGTCGAGATCGCCTTCGCGTAGCTTCTTGCGGAACAGTTGCCGCGTGTTGGAATCACGTGTCTCTTCGGCCTCCGTGTCTCGCGCTGGGGTGAGCAGGGCGTCGAGGACGCGCTCCTCGGCGGCGTCGCGGGCCCGGGGTTCGACGCGTGCCATCTCCTGTTCGCGCAGCAGCTTGACCGATGATTCGGCCAGATCGCGGACGATAGACTCCACGTCTCGGCCGACATAACCGACCTCGGTGAATTTGGTGGCCTCGACCTTGATAAAGGGTGCCTGTGCCAGACGCGCGAGTCGGCGGGCGATCTCGGTCTTGCCCACCCCGGTGGGGCCGATCATGAGGATGTTCTTGGGCGTGATTTCAGCGCGCACGTCCTCCTGGACCTGGGCGCGTCGCCAGCGGTTGCGCAGGGCAATAGCGACGGCGCGCTTGGCAGCGGCTTGGCCGACGATGTGACGATCCAGTTCGTGGACGATTTCTCGGGGGGTCATGGCGGACATGGTACTGCGTTCCCGGTGTGGCCGGCGCCGCGCTCAGGCGGCACCCAGGGTTTCGATGGTGCGATGATGGTTGGTATAGATGCAGATGTCGGCGGCGATCTGCAGGCCGCGCTCGACGATTTCGTGGGCATCGAGGTCGGTATTGTCGAGCAGGGCCCGGGCCGCTGCTTGGGCGTAGGCGCCGCCGGAACCGATGGCGATCAGATCCTGTTCGGGTTGAATGACATCGCCATTGCCGGTGATGATCAGAGACGCCTCGCGGTCGGCGACGGCAAGCAAGGCTTCCAAGCGCCGCAGGATACGATCGGTGCGCCAGTCACGGGCGAGTTCGACCGCTGCTCGCACCAGATTGCCCCGGTGCTCCTGGAGTTTGGCTTCAAAACGCTCAAACAAGGTGAAAGCGTCGGCGGTACCGCCAGCGAAACCGGCGATCACCTGGTCGTCGTGCAAGCGCCGCACCTTGCGGGCGTTGCCTTTCATGATGGTGTTGCCGAGGCTGACCTGACCGTCGCCGCCGATGGCGACCAGTCCGTTTCGCCTCACCGATAGGATGGTAGTTCCGCGGTATTGCTCCACTGAGATTCTCCTAGCCAATGGCCCCAATGTGGGGGCGCAGATCGGAAATTCAACGCGGGCCTGCCCGGCGCATCCGGGCGCGGTTCTTGGCCGTCCCGGTGCCCCTGAGTACACTGCGCGAAATTTTCTGGGCCCATACCCTTGTCCCTACCCGATAAATCTGATCCGGCCAAGCCTGCGCGACAACGGGGGCTGCTGGGCTCCAGCCTGACCGTGGGCGGCATGACAGGGGTGTCCCGAGTAGCGGGTCTCATCCGGGACATGGTCGTGGCCCGCGTTCTGGGTGCCGATGGTCTGGCCGACGCTTTTTTTGTCGCCTTTCGGCTGCCCAACTTTTTACGTCGCCTGTTTGCCGAGGGCGCTTTTAGCCAAGCGTTCGTCCCAGTGCTCGCGGAATATCGCGAACGCGGCTCACAGGCGGCAGTGCGTGAACTCCTCGACCGGGTGGCGGGGGTGCTGGGATCCGCATTACTGGTGCTCACCGCGCTCGCGGTGCTCGGTGCGCCGCTACTGGCTTGGCTCTTCGCTCCGGGGTTCGCGGCCGATCCAGAGAAGTTTGCCGCCACAGTCACGCTGATTCGCATCACTTTCCCGTACCTGCTGTTCATTTCCCTGGCGGGGTTTTTGGGATCGGTGCTCAACAGCTACGATCGTTTCGCGGTCCCGGCGTTCACCCCGGTGTGGCTCAATCTGTGCCTGATCGCCGCGGCCCTGGTCGCGGCTGCGCAGGCTTTGAGTCCCGCGCACGCCTTAGCTTGGGGGGTGTTCGCGGCGGGCGCGATTCAGCTGTTGTTCCAGATGCCGTTTCTGGCACGGCTCGATCTGTTGCCGCGGCCGCGGCCCGATTGGCGGCATCCCGGGGTGCGCCGGGTGCTTACGTTGATGGCTCCGGCGCTGTTTGGGGTCTCGGTCAGTCAGATCAATCTGTTGCTGGATACTGTGATCGCGTCTTTTTTGCCCGAAGGCAGCGTGTCCTGGCTGTATTACTCGGATCGCCTGGTGGAGTTACCGCTGGGGGTGTTCGGCGTCGCGGCAGCGACGGTGATCCTCCCCCGATTGTCGCGCTTGCATAGTGGTGCGGCGCCGGCCCAATTTCGCGACACCCTGGACTGGGGTTTGCGCTTCGTGCTGGTGATTGCCGCGCCGGCCACCGTGGCCTTGATCCTGATGGCCGAGCCGGTCTTGATGGCGCTGTTTTATGATGGGGTGAGCATGGTTCGCGAGGACATTGCGATGGCCGCCGCGAGCCTGCGCGCCTTCGCGTTGGGTCTCATCGCCTTCATGTCGATTAAGGTGCTGGCTTCAGGTTTCTATTCGCGCCAGAACCTGCGGACGCCAGTCACCATAGGCATTATTGCGATGGTGGCGAATATGGTGCTGAACCTGATTCTGGTCATTCCCCTGCATCATTATTTGCGTCTTGGCCACGCTGGATTGGCGTTGGCCACGGCGCTTTCTGCATGGTTGAACGCCGGCCTGCTGTTGGGGGGGCTGTGGCGCTCCGGGGTTTATTCCCCAGGGCGCCGGTGGCTGCGCTTCGTGGCGGTGTTGGTTGTGGCCAATGTCGTGATGGCGCTGGTATTGCTGTGGCTGTTGGGTTTGGTGGTGGACTGGGGCGCGCTAGCATTCTGGCGGCGCGCCGGGGCGGTGCTCGGCATCTGTGGGGTCGGATTGCTCGCTTATCTCGTTGCGCTGGTAGTGGGTGGGGTGCGACTGCGGGATTTTCGTGCACGCGCCTAGCTTCAAATTTTATCGGTCCGCCGGCCCGGTATATACTCCGCGGTCTTTTCATTGGCGGGGCGATGAACCAGGGGGCGGCCGTTTAAGGCCACCGCCCATGGCGAACTTGGCGTGGTAACCAAAGCAAAGGATTTCCTCATTCGCGGGTTGCATAATCTGCGCCCCGAGCACCGTGGCGCCGTGGCCACCGTGGGCTCCTTTGATGGCATTCACCTCGGTCACCAGGCGATCCTGGGGCAGCTCAAGGAGCGTGCCGCCTATTATCGCGCGCGTTCGGTCGTGATGATGTTTGAGCCTCAACCGCGGGAGTATTTTGCCCGTGAGCAGGCGCCGGCACGGTTGATGCGGATTCGCGAGAAAATCGAGGCGTTGGCCGGTGCCGGGGTGGACCGGGTATTTTGCTTGCAGTTCAATCGCGCGCTACGCAGTCTGTCGGCCCAAGAGTTCGTCGAGCAGGTGCTGGTCGACGGGTTGGCCATCAAATGCCTTGTGGTTGGTGACGATTTTCACTTCGGGCGCGATCGCAGCGGCGATTATGAAATGCTGGTGCGGATGGGCGAAAAGCACAACTTTGAGGTGCTGGAAACCCACAGTATCCAGATGGGTGGTGAGCGGATTAGCAGTACCCGCATTCGTCGGCAGCTCGACCTCGGCCATTTTGCAGAGGCAGAGAAGCTGCTCGGTAAGCCGTTTCGGATTACCGGCCGGGTGGTCTACGGTCAGCGTCTGGGTACCCAATTGGGGGTGCCGACGGCCAACGTCAACTTGCACCGTTACCGAGCGCCACTCTCCGGGGTGTTTGCGGTGGAGGTTGATCTGGCAGGAAAACGGGTGCAGGGCGTCGCCAATGTTGGTGTTCGTCCGACCGTGGGCGATCTGATCAAACCAGTGTTGGAGGTCCATTTGCTTGACTGGCGGGGCGACATCTACGGACAGCGTATCCAGGTAGAGTTCAAGCACAAATTGCGGGAGGAGATGCGTTTCGCCTCCATTGAGGAATTGGTGGCCCAGATCTACGACGATATTGCCGCGGCGCGGCGCTATTTCGCTGGATCGCTGGGGTCCGAGCAAGCGACGGTGGTATGACGGACTACAAAGCGACCCTGAATCTTCCCAAAACCCGTTTCCCCATGAAGGCAAATCTTGCCCAACGGGAGCCCGGCATGCTCCAGCAGTGGCAGGAGTTGGATCTGTATGGCCGGATCCGTGCGGCGCGTGCCGGGCGCGAGCGATTCGTCCTGCACGATGGCCCGCCCTACGCCAATGGCGATATCCACATCGGCCACGCGGTCAACAAGATTCTCAAGGACATCATTGTCAAGGCGCGGACGCTTGCCGGTTACGATGCGCCTTATGTCCCGGGTTGGGATTGTCACGGTCTGCCCATTGAGCACCAGGTCGAACAGCGCTGGGGCAAGGTGGGGACGAAGCTCGATGCACGTGCTTTTCGCGCCAAGTGTCGCGAGTACGCGGCGAGTCAGATCGAACGTCAGCGACGCGATTTTATTCGTCTCGGTGTGCTCGGCGATTGGAGCGAGCCTTATCTGAGCATGGATTTCCGCTATGAAGCCGACATCATTCGGGCTCTGGGGCGGATTGCGGCCCAAGGTCATCTGGTGCGCGGCTACAAGCCAGTGTACTGGAGCGTAGTCGGGGGCTCGGCGCTGGCTGAGGCCGAAGTCGAATATCACGACAAGACTTCCTTTGCCATCGATGTCGCCTTCCCCGTGGTGGAGCCAGCGCGTCTGGAAGAGGTGCTGGGCGTCGCGCCTGGACGTGGCCCTGTGGCGGTGGCGATCTGGACGACTACGCCCTGGACGCTGCCGGCCAATCAGGCGGTAGCGGTCAATGCGGACTTGGATTACGCCCTCGTGCAGGTCCCTACCGCGGACGGTGCGCGCCGGTTGCTGCTCGCCCGCGAGCTCGTCGCCACGGTGGTCCAACGGATCGGCGCCGACGGCGCCGAGATCCTCGCCCAGTGTAAGGGCGCGGTTCTCGAGGGGCTGACGCTGCGTCATCCGTTCTACCCGCGCGAGGTTCCGATCGTGCTCGGTGACCATGTCACGTTGGAGGCGGGCACCGGGGCTGTGCACACGGCGCCGGATCATGGGGTAGACGACTTTCAGGTCGCGAGTCGGTATGGCATTGGCACCTTGAACTGTATCGACGACCATGGCTTATTCCGCGAGGGTGTGGAGCTGTTCGCCGGACAGCATGTCTACAAGGTTGACGAACCCATCGTCGAACTCTTGCGAGAGCGCGGCGCGCTGCTCGCCTGTGAAAAGATCGTCCACAGTTATCCGCACTGCTGGCGCACCAAGACGCCACTGATCTTTCGCGCCACGCCGCAGTGGTTCATCAGCATGCGCGAGCGCGGGCTATTACATGATGCCTTTGCCGCGGTGGCCCGGGTCGACTGGTTTCCAGACTGGGGCCGGGCGCGGATGGAAGCCATGCTGGGCAACAGTCCCGATTGGTGCATATCTCGGCAGCGCACTTGGGGTGTGCCCATCGCGCTCTTCGTCGATCGGGAGACCGGCGCTCCGCATCCGGAGACGCCGCGATTGATCGAAGCCGTGGCCGAGCGCGTCGAGCGCGGGGGCATCGATGCCTGGTATGACCTTGATCCCGCCGAGATCCTGGGCTCAGAAGCGGATCGTTACGCCAAGGTGACGGATACCTTGGACGTCTGGTTCGATTCCGGCGTCAGTCACGCAGCGGTGTTAGAGCGGCGCTCGCAGCTGCACTATCCGGCGGATCTCTACCTCGAGGGTTCGGATCAACACCGCGGTTGGTTTCAATCTTCTCTGAAGACCGCGATCGCGATTCACGGCGATGCGCCCTACCGGGCCGTACTTACCCACGGGTTCACGGTCGACGCTCAGGGGCGCAAGATGTCCAAGTCCCTCGGCAATGTGGTCGCGCCGCAGCAAGTGATCAACGAGTTGGGGGCAGACGTTCTGCGGTTGTGGGTGGCCGCCACGGATTTTAGCGGCGAGCTATCGGTGTCGGATGAAATCCTCAAGCGCACGGCAGACTCCTACCGGCGGATCCGCAATACCTTGCGCTATCTGCTCGCCAACCTCGAGGGATTCGATCCGCAGCGGGACAGTGTGTCCTTCGCGGACATGCTGCAGCTGGATCGCTGGGCCGTGGATCGTACAGCCCGCCTGCAAGACGAAATCACCGGTCGCTATCTGGATTACGGCTTCCATCATATCTACCAGAAATTGCACCAGTTCTGTGTTGCCGATCTGGGTGGCTTTTACATCGACATCATCAAGGACCGCCAGTACACCTGTCAGCCGGACAGCTTGGCGCGGCGCTCGGCGCAAACCGCCCTATACCAAATTGCCGAGGCGTTGGTGCGTTGGATTGCCCCCATCCTCAGCTTTACCGCGGAGGAAGTCTGGCAATGCTTGCCGGGAGAACGCGCGGTTTCCGTGCAACTCGCAGAGTGGTTTGAATTGCCTCGGATGGGCGCAGACGAGCCCTTGTCGCGTGAGGAGTGGGCGCAGATCATGGCAGTGAAGGAAGCGGTCAACCGCGAGCTCGAGACCCAGCGTAACGCCGGAGCGGTACGGGGCTCCCTAGATGCGGAAGTCGTGCTCTACGCCGCCGCCCCCCTCCAGACTGTGCTGGCCAAGCTCGGAGACGAATTGCGCTTTGTGCTGTTGACATCGGAGGCGCGTCTGCAGCCCATTGCGGCGGCGGCCGACGGGGCGTGCGAGACACCGATCGACGGGTTGCGGGTGCGGCTGAGTCCGTCCGCACATGTCAAATGTGTGCGTTGTTGGCATCGTCGGGCCAGTGTCGGCGAGTGCGCAGCGCATCCTGAATTGTGCGACCGTTGCGTGACGAATGTCGCCGGCAGCGGCGAAATTCGTCACGTGGCCTGATTCCGGATGTCGCGTCCCCGGTTCGTTTTCGGCAATTGGCGCACACGGGTTGTCTGGTATGCCGTGGCCGCTGCCGTGGTAGTGCTCGATCAGTGGACCAAGGCGATGGCGTTGCAGTTGCTGATGTACGCCGAGCCGGTGGTCGTCACGGGATTTTTCAATCTGACGCTGTTGTTCAACAAGGGCGCAGCCTTCAGCTTACTCAGCGATGCCGGCGGCTGGCAGCATTGGCTATTTAGCGGCGTTGCACTGGTTGTGGCCGCGCTCATCCTGGTGTGGTTGTATCGGCTGCCGGCACAGGCGCGGCTCGAACCCTGGGCGTTGGCGCTCGTGCTCGGTGGTGCGGTCGGTAACCTGATTGATCGGTTGCGGTTCGGGCATGTGGTCGATTTCATTCAACTGCATTATCACGAGTTCTACTGGCCGGCGTTCAATATCGCGGATGCGGCAATCACGATTGGGGCGGGGTTGCTGTTGCTCCTGCTGTTGCGCGGTGATCGGGAGGCCGAGGCATGACCGAGCGCGATTTGGCGATCGAGCGCGGCTGTGCAGTAACCTTGCATTTCGCGATCGAGTTGCCTGACGGTACGGTGGTGGACAGCAACTTTGATCGCGATCCCGCCGTGCTTTGCGTTGGCGACGGCACTTTGCCGGAGGGGTTTGAGCGGTGCCTGTTGGGCCTGCGGTACGGTGCCGAGCAGCGTTTTCGCCTGCCTCCAGAGCAGGCGTTTGGAACCGGTAGCCCGGCCAATGTGATGACGTTGGCGCGCCATCGGTTCCCGGCGACGGTAACGCCCGAACCCGGGTTGGTCGTTGATTTTGGAGTGGCGTCCGGGAGCTTGCCGGGGGTGGTGACCGCCGTCGAGGACGAGCGAGTGACAGTCGACTTCAATCATCCGCTGGCAGGGCGCGAGCTGGTTTTCGTGGTGGCGATTCGTGGGGTGACGGCAGAGGTGACACCGTGAGGCTGCTATTGGCGAATCCGCGCGGTTTCTGTGCCGGCGTGGATCGCGCGATCGATATTGTCGAACGTGCGCTGGATCGTTTCGGCGCGCCTATCCATGTTCGCCACGAAGTCGTGCACAACAAGTATGTGGTGGACGGATTACGGCGCCGAGGCGCGGTCTTCGTGGAAGAAATCGATGCAGTGCCGGACGGCGCGACCTTGGTCTTCAGCGCACACGGTGTGTCGCGTGCAGTGCGTGATGCCGCGCAGGATCGAGGGTTACGGGTATTCGACGCGACCTGTCCCTTGGTGACTAAGGTGCATATCGAAGTTGCTGCTCACGCCCGCGCAGGGCGCGATTGCATCTTGATCGGCCATCGCGGGCATCCGGAGGTCGAGGGCACCATGGGGCAGTACCAGAGCGAAGCTGGGTGTATCTATCTGGTCGAAGATGAGGCCGATGCCCGCGCGCTCGAGGTGAGCCAGCCCGACAACCTCGCCTATGTCACGCAGACGACCTTGTCCATGGACGACACCGCGCGGATTATCGCGCTGTTGCGCGAACGTTTTCCGGCGATAGCCGGACCGCGCAAGGAGGACATCTGCTACGCCACCCAGAACCGCCAAGACGCAGTCAAGCAGCTGGCTCTGGAGTGCCAGCTGGTGCTGGTAGTCGGTTCACCGAACAGTTCCAATTCCAATCGTCTGCGCGAACTCGCCGAACGGTGCGGTAGTCGCGCGTATCTGATCGACAGTGCCGCACAGATCGAGCCCGATTGGCTACGCGAGGTTGACGTGATCGGCCTGACGGCAGGGGCCTCGGCACCGGAAGAACTGGTACGCGAGGTGATTGCGCGGCTGACTGCGCTCGGTGTAGCCGAGAGTGCGGAAAGCGAGGGTATCCGCGAGGACATTCGGTTTTCGCTGCCCGCCGGTCTGCGCTGAACCACACGGATTCGGCGGCTGCTTTGCCCGTGCCAGGAGGCGCTATCCTCCGGTTCTCTACCCCGTGGTAGTATCTTCTCCACAATAATAGGAGGGGCCGCCATGGCGGTGGCCGGGTTTGCCGCGGCACGCGATCCATCCCATGACGATGCGGGTGAACCGCAGCGGGGCGACCGTGTCTTGCCCGTCGCCCATCTCCTCAGTGAATATGCTTCCGGTACCTGTGGAGGCTAACCGATGGGTATCCAGGCTATCGACCATGTCGCAGTACCGGTCCAGGACATGCCGGCTATGCTGGCGTTCTATCGGGCGCTCGGCTGTGCCGTTTCCGAGGACTATGCGCCGATCGTGTATTCGGTGTGCTTTGGCGATCATCGCATCAATTTCCATGCGCCTGCGCTTTGGCAGTCAGAGGACTTCAGCTTGCGTGGGCCGGCTGCAAAGCCGGGTTGTGGCGATTTCTGTTTCGTTTGGGAAGGTGGTGCCGAGGCGCTGGCGTCGCTGATCGCCTCGCTGGGCACTCCGGTGGTGCTTGGGCCGGTGGCGCGGCAGGGAGGGCGCGCTGGGGGTGCCGAGGCGGGCATGAGTACCTATATCCGTGATCCGGATGGCAATCTCCTAGAGTTTATCGTTTATCCAGAATAATCAGCGGGGAGGAACTATACGTGCGTGAAGTGATGATCGGCGGCACCGGCATGACCCGGTTCGGCAAATATCCAGATGCCAGTATTCGCAGTCTGGTCGGCGACGCCCTGCGGGAGGCATTCACCGATGCCGGTATCGGCCCGGAGGACGTCGATACCGTGTTTTTTGGTAATGCCGCGGCCGGGCTGTTGACCGGCCAGGAAATGATCACCGGGCAGGTTGCGTTGCGCGACAGCGGGTTGCTCGGAAAGCCCATCATCAACGTCGAGAATGCCTGCGCTTCGGCCTCCAGCGCCGCGCACCTGGCGTGGTTGTCGGTTGCCGCTGGGCAGGCGGATGTAGCGCTGGCGATCGGCGCTGAGAAGATGACCCATCCGGATAAGATGGTGCCGTTTCGTGCCTTGATTGCGGCGATGGATCTCGAGGAGATTCGGGCCGAAACCGGGTCCGATGATCCGCTGACCGCGGGCAGTGCCCCCGGCCGTTCGGGATTCATGGATATCTACGCCGGTAAAGCGCGTAAGTACATGGCACAAACCGGTGCCACGATCGAGGACTTTGCGCGGGTGGCGGCCAAGAGTCATGGCTTCGGTGCCCTGAATCCCAAGGCGCAATTTCAAGGCGGCATGACCTTTGAAGAAATTCTGGCCGGACGCACCATCATCGATCCGCTGAAACTCGCGATGTGCTCGCCGATTGGGGATGGCGCCGCGGTACTGGTTTTCTGCGCCCCCGAGTTCGCCCGCGCGCGTGGCCTGGATGCGGTCCGCGTGGCCACGATCACCCTGGTTTCAGGACAGCCGGGAGGGGCCTCTTGTAATAGCCGGGCGGCGGCCAAGGCCTATGCCGCGGCCGGTGTCGGGCCCGAGGAGATCGACGTGGTCGAGCTCCACGATGCCGCTTCTCCCGCTGAGCTGATCTATGTAGAGGAGCTCGGTTTGTGTCGGCCCGGGGAAGGGCTGCGGCTGTTGCATGACGGGGATCTGGGGCCGGGAGGTCGGATTCCGGTCAATACCAGTGGCGGTTTGGTCGCGAAGGGGCACCCGGTGGGCGCCACGGGATGTGCCCAGATTGTGGAGATTGCCGATCAGCTGCGCGGTCGTTGCGGCGCGCGGCAGGTTGCGGGGGCACGGGTGGGAATGGCGCAAAATGGGGGTGGCTGGATCGAAGACGATACCGCGGCGACCACCCTGACTATTTTGGTTCGCTGAAGGCCAGTGTGGGCATAGCCTGACGCTGTGTCGCCTCGGGGGGGTTGGCACCTGTGGATCGCCCGGGGTCTTACTGAGGAGGTCATACATGAGTCTCGAACAACGGCTCCAAGTGTTGGAGGACAAGGACCAGATCCGCGAGCTCACCGCGCGCTACTGTTATGCGGTGGTGGCCCAAGACGGTCCCGCGCTGCTGGAAATGTTTACTGAAGACGGCGAGTTTTACTTGGGGGATCTGGCTTGGCGCGGCCGTGACGAAATGCGCAAGCTCTACGTCGATCAGGTCGGGAACATCGGCCCCAAGCCCTTTATTCAGAACCATGTCATTGAAGTCGACGGCGAGCATGCGACCGGTAAATGTGCGGTGGAGATTCGTGCGACCGAACAGGGTGAATCCGTGACCGCCTGTGGCTACTATGAGGATCAGTACCGCAAGGAAAACGGCCGCTGGAAGTTCGCCAAGCGAGTGTTCCACCTCTACCACTGGGCGAAGTTGGCGGAGGGTTGGGCCCAGGCATCGGCTGGTCCCCGCCTGCGCTAGTGGCGGTTTGCTCGGCTGGGGCCTGGCTTCACCGCCAGGCCCGGCGGGCCTGCCAAGCGTGGCGCAAAACGTCGCCCACGGCCTCGGGGGTGACTGCGTCCAGGGCCGCTCGATGCGACTGCAGTTGCGCTACTTGTGATCGATAACTCAGTTCGCGTCCGAGACGATGCACCAGCCGCAATGGTTCTGAATCGTCCGTTACCTCCGCGTATAGGGTGTCCGCCACCCGTTGCAGAATCGCCTTGTGGAGGCCGCTGGCGGCCAGGGTGGCGAACGCCCGGTCCAGCGTGGCGTGGCAGTCGGCGCGTTGCCGAACGGGCGCTGCAGCTTCGATCAGGAGCAGACCGACGTCGCTGAACAGCGTCAGTCGGGTGCCGGTCAGCCAAGGGGGCCGCCGCACGCTGGCGGATTGCTGTGCCACCGCAGCACAGCATCGCTCGACGAGGAGCAGGCAGTGAAAGTCGCGGGCGGTCCAGCCCGGCATAGGTAGAGCCCACAGCGGGTTTTCCAGGCGGTCGGACGAGGTTCCGGGGGTGCTGGGTAGCCGCGGCGGTTCAGCCTCGGCCGCAGTACCCTGGGGCAGCGTCTCGAGTCCTCGGCAGGCATCCACCACGGCGCTGTGGGGTGCCGGCCCCACGGCAACCACGCAGAGCCGGGCGCCCTGCAGCAGTGTGCTGTGATAGTGCCGTAGGTCGGCGGCGGTCGCCGTGGCCAATGCGCCGGGGGGGCCGGCGACCGGGCGGCCCAGCGGATGCGCCGGCCAGAGCGCAGCACAGGCTAGATCTTCCGTCCGACCTGCCGCGTGCGACGCGCGCTCGCGCGCGATCGCCGCGCGTTCCCGCACCAGATCTTGGTCACCAAAGCATGGCGTCACCAGTGTGGTGCACAGGAGAGCCGTCAGCGCTTGCCATTGATCCTGCGGCACGCAGCCATACAGTGCTGTCAGTTCGCGCCCGGTGCGAGCGTTGACCGAATCGGCCACAGAAAATCCAAGCCGTGCGTTCCGATGGCGGGTAGCGGCCCCGGCAAACCACAGATGTTCCAGCAGATGCGTGTAACCGGCCTGCGCCGGGGATTCGTGGCGGCTGCCGTGATAGAGCCATAGGCCGAGCGCGAAACGGTCACCCGGCCGGGTACTGCTGACGATCCGTACGCCATTATCGAAGGTGGACTGCAAGAGATCCGAGGTCATGGGCGGAGTACGTCGGTTGGTCCCTGGTCATCACTGCGCGCCGGACGCGGCGAGCGGTAGGATCACCGGGCACGGTGTTTGCATTGTCTTGTGCGGGTCCAATTGTGTCTAGGGTTCCGGCCCCCGGGAATTTGAGCAACGGGGGCGCAGGTCCGAGAGATGCAGATCCCACGCCGACAGCGCGGGATACACGGCGGGATAAAAGCCCGGGAGAGGACGACCTTGGAGGCTGCTCGGCAGACCCGGTCTTTTCCGTACCCGCTGGCCGGCACCTCCGATGCCAACATCGAGGAAAGCTGGAGAATGCCATGCCTAAGCAAGCGAGCCGTATCCTGACCACCCTGTTGTGCGCAGCCCTCCTGGTACTGGGTGCCGAGACTGCCCGTGCCGCCGAGAAACAACATTTCCGTATCGCCTGGTCGATTTATGCCGGCTGGATGCCCTGGGGGTATGCAAAAGACAGCGGCATCGTGGACCGATGGGCCGATCAGTACGGCATCGAGATCGATGTGGTGCAGATCAACGACTACATCGAGTCTATCAACCAATATACCGCCGGCGGCTTTGACGGCTGCACCATGACAAACATGGATGCGCTGACCATCCCGGCGGCAGGAGGTGTCGACTCTACAGGATTGATTGTGGGCGACTTTTCTGACGGCAACGATGCCGTGTTACTCAAGGGGCGCAAGGGGATTGCGCAGATCCGGGGCTTGCCGGTCAATCTGGTCGAGCTTTCGGTCTCGCACTATTTGCTGGCGCGGGGATTGGCCTCGGTGGGCTTGAGTGAGCGCGACATCCAGGTCGTCAACACGTCCGATGCCGATATCGTTGGGGCCTATCAGTCTGCGGACGTGCAGGCGGTAGTGACTTGGAACCCCCAGAAAAACGCGATTCTCCAGCAGCCCGATACCTACAACGTGTTCGATTCTTCGGACATTCCGGGTGAAATTATTGATCTCTTGGTCGTCAATACGGAGACCTTGCAAGCCAATCCGGCCTTTGGCAAGGCGCTCACTGGCGCCTGGTACGAGACCATGGCGTTGATGCGGGAGGATAGCGAGCGCGGCCGCGCCGCCCGCACCGCCATGGCCAAGGCCGCAGGGACCGACCTTGCCGGCTATGAGGCCCAGCTGGCCACCACCAAGATGTTTTATGCGCCTGCAGAGGCGGCGGCCTTTGCCCGCGCGCCACAGCTCGGCAAAACGATGGATTATGTACGCGAGTTTTCCTTCGCGCATGGTTTGCTTGGCGAGGGCGCGCCGAGCGCGGATGTCATCGGCATCGCCTTGCCAGAGGGCAAAATCTTGGGCGATGCCGACAATGTGAGGTTGCGTTTCGATGCGACCTACATGCAATTGGCCGCTGACGGCAAGCTTTGATGTCCCCAGGCTGGCTGGGTGCCGGGCGGTGGTCTCTGCGGGGGCCGGCGGGCCGCTGTCGTGCGGTAGTGTCGAGGTTGCCATGCGCCGCTTGATCAACCAACGACCCGGGCGGGCCGCAGCCTTGGCGTTGGGATTGTTGCCGTTCGTCCTGGTGGCACTGGCGTACTTGTCCGGATCGCATATGCGTCTGCGCGACAATCCGGCCGACAAGCTGTTGCCGTCACCGGCGGCCATGGTCGATGCCGTTGAGCGGCTCGCCGAGCCGAGCAAGCGTAGCGGCCAGCGTTTGCTCTGGGTCGACACTGCGGCGAGCCTCACCAGGTTGGCCCTGGGCGTCGGACTGGCGGCCGCCCTAGGGCTGGTCGTTGGCGTGGCCATCGGTGTCGTTCCCCACGTTCGCGCCACGCTGGGACATTTTCTGATTGTCCTGTCGATGATTCCGCCGCTCGCAATTTTGCCCATTCTCTTTATCGTCTTTGGGCTGGGAGAAGTTTCCAAGGTCATGCTGATCGTGATCGGCGTGGCACCGTTCATCATGCGAGACCTCGCCGCGCGGGTGGCCGAGTTGCCCCGGGAGCTGATGATCAAGGCCCAGACGCTGGGCGCCTCGACCTGGCAGATCGTGACCCGTGTGGTATTGCCGCAGCTCGGGCCGCGCTTGCTGCACTCGGTGCGGCTGATGCTAGGCCCCGCCTGGTTGTTTTTGATCGCCGCCGAGGCCATTGCTGCGACCGAGGGGCTCGGTTACCGGATTTTTCTCGTGCGTCGCTATTTGTCCATGGAGGTGATCCTGCCCTATGTCGCCTGGATTACCCTGCTTGCATTTTTATTGGACTGGTTGCTCCAGCAATGGGCTCGGCGCGCATTTCCGTGGGCGGAGGCGGTGCGATGAAATGCTTCGAGGCCCGCAATCTCTGGAAAGAGTATGGGGAGCAAGTGGTATTGGAGCGCGTCAACCTTACGCTGACGGACAATGAGTTCGTCACCATTGTTGGGGCCTCCGGCTGTGGGAAAACCACGTTTTTGAAGATGCTGATGGGGGACGAGGCCCCGACGCGAGGGGAATTGCTGCTCGATGGTCAGGTGCTGGCAACCGAGCCCGGTCCGGATCGCGGCGTGGTATTTCAGCGCTATTCGGTCTTCCCGCATCTGACGGCGCTCGAAAACGTCATGCTCGGCCTGGAGCTCCGCCAGGCGCCGTTGACCGGACGGCTGTTCGGTGCCGACCGCGCCCAGGTCCGGGAGCGGGCCCGACAGGGTTTGGCAGAGGTGGGGTTGCTCGCTGCGCAGGACAAATATCCCGCACAGTTGTCCGGTGGTATGCAGCAGCGGCTCGCCATCGCTCAGGCGGTGATCATGCGGCCCCGAATCCTGCTACTCGACGAGCCCTTTGGTGCCCTGGACCCGGGTATCCGCAAGGACATGCATGCGCTGATCCTGAATCTCTGGCGCGCGGGGGACATGGGTGTCTTCATGATTACCCATGATTTGCACGAAGGTTTCGAGCTCGGAACCCGGCTGCTGGTGTTCGACAAAGTACGCGACGATCCTCAGGCACCCGACGCCTACGGTGCGACCATTACCTTTGATATACCGCTACAACACCGGTCGGTGGCGGCAGTGGATGTTGTGCAAGCCAGGCTGCACGCGGTCAGTGCACCAGTTTGAATCCGGCTGCACGGGAACAGTGCGAAATGGCCGCGAGCCCGCATGAAAAATGCGCAGTGCCGAGAGCACCAAATTGGCGCGAGGGTTGCATCATGAATGGACAAGCGGGCAACTAGGGTTCCGGCTGCCGACCGAAGTGCCACTTCGGGAGGGGGTGTCTGGTCCGAGGGTTGCCGGCCTTGCGGGTGCAGGGTGACACGGCGGGACAAAAGCCCGGGAGATTTCGATCTGCACTGTGAATAGGAGCGAGGCCATGCCCAGATTAACGATTTGTCCCAATTCTCCCCTGGATCCCGCCGATGCCGGGTGGAATCACCATCCGACTTTTGACAAGACGCAGTTGCAGGGATGGAAGGCCCTGCATCGGGAACGTGATCTTCCTACCGATGCCTGGAAAGCTCAGGTGCGTGAAGGGTTGGAAAAGGGTCTGCCGGCCGCCGACAGTGTAGAGAACCGGGAGTTTTCGACTTTCGTGCGCGGCGAGTTACCCCATTTTGCGGGCATCAATACGTTCATGAAGGCGCCTTACTGCGAAAATGTCCACGACGTGGGGCGCTACGATGCTGCGATTATCGGTGTGCCATTCGATGGCGGCACCACGTACCGCCCAGGGACGCGCTTCGGACCCCAGGGTATTCGCAAGATCAGTGCGCTCTATACGCCGTACAACTACGAGCTGGGTGTGGATTTACGCGAACAAATGAGCTTGTGCGATACCGGCGACGTATTTGTTATCCCGGCCAATATCGAGAAGACTTTTGATCAAATCAGTTCCGGCATCGGCCATGTGTTCGCCTCGGGTGCGCTGCCGATCGTATTGGGCGGGGATCATTCCATCGGTTTTGCCACGGTGCGCGGTATCGCGCAGCATACCGACAAGAAGATCGGCATCATTCATTTCGATCGCCACGCCGATATCCAGGAGAAAGATCTCGACGAGCGGATGCACACCACGCCGTGGTTCCACGCGACCGACTTGCCTAATGTGCCCGCCAAGAACCTGGTTCAGGTGGGTATCGGCGGCTGGCAGGTCCCTAGGCCTGCAGTCAAGGAGGCTCGCAAGCGGGGCACCACCATTCTCACCATGAATGATGTCGCCGAACTCGGGCTCGAGAAGACCGCGGAAATCGCGCTGGAGACTGCCTGGGACGGGACCGATGCCGTCTATCTTTCCTTCGATATCGATGCGGTCGATTGTGGCTTCGTTCCTGGGACCGGTTGGCCTGAGCCCGGCGGATTCCTGCCGCGCGAGATTCTCTATCTGCTGGGTGCCGTGGCCAAAGAGGGGATTTGTGGCATGGAGGTGGTGGAGGTTTCGCCACCCTATGATCAGTCCGATATCACGGCATTGTTGGCTACGCGCGCTATTGTCGACGTGCTGGGCACACTGGTTGCCCACGGCAAGTTGGGCTCGCATCGCGCTATCATTCGCGGCTGGGGCGGGTGATGCCTTTCGCCAGTTTGTGGCATCGATCGCCTATGATCGCCGCCACCCACAGCGGAGGGAGAGCCTAGCTTTGACCGAACCCTGGATGCTACTCGCCAGTGGCCTGGGCCTTGGCATGCTCCACGCGCTGGACCCAGATCACGTATTGGCCGTCGCCAATCTCGACGATCCGCGCGCTGGTCGGCGCGCGGGCCTCCGATTATGTGGCCGTTGGGCGTTGGGCCATGGTGTCGTATTGCTGGCCATCGGTGCGCTGGTCTTGGTGGCCGGAATGGCGGTACCGGTGACCTTGAGTTTCTGGGCGGAGCGGCTGGTGGGTATCGTGCTCGTTGCGCTCGGTGTTGCGGCTCTTTGGACCTTGATGGCAGGGGAGGCACCGCTGCGTATTCACCGCCACGGTGAAACGGGCACGCACCTGCATCTGGCCGGTATGCCCGCACATCATGGTCGTCGCGCCGTATTGGTGGGCGCGTTGCACGGGATGGCCGGATCGGCGGCATTGTTGGCGCTGGCTCCCCTTGCGCTGGCGGCCAGTCCCTGGCTGGGCATGGGGTATCTGGCGGCGTTCGGTGCCGGAGTGATGATCGCGATGTTGATCGCCGGTGGACTGCTCGGTATCGGATTGGCACACCTGCGGCGCCGGGCGATGCTGTTCATCGGCGCCCGTATTCTGCTCGCTGTCGCGGCCATGGCCTTGGGGATGTATCTGCTTGGCGAGGGCCTATAATTTCAACTCTTCCTTCGTCGCCGGAGTCCGTGATGTTCATTGCCATGAACCGTTTCCGTATCGCGTCGGGTCGCGAAGCAGAATTCGAAGCGCTGTGGCGTAATCGCGAAAGTCATCTCGCCGGCGTGCCGGGCTTTCGCGAGTTTCATCTACTACGCGGGCCCAGTGAGCCGGAATACACGCTGTTTGCCTCCCATTCGGTGTGGGATTCTCGCGCATCCTTTGAGTCCTGGACGAAATCAGAGGCGTTTCGCCGCGCGCACGCCAATGCTGGCGGAGCCAATCGGACGCTGTACCTGGGGCCACCCCAGCTCGAGTGCTTTGACGTCGTGCTTTGAGCCGCGCTTCTCAGGGGATGGCCTGCCGGCTCCGGCACGTCGACCAAGCCAGCGGGAGAAATCAGCATGACCGATGCGCAACAACCCCATATTCTGATTGTCGGTGGTGGAGCGGGCGGACTGGTATTGGCGAGCCGCCTGGGGCGCAGTCTCGGCCGCAGGCGGCGCGCCTCGGTCACCCTGGTGGATGCTCAGCTCACCCACATCTGGAAGCCCTTGCTGCATGAGGTGGCTGCTGGGTCACTGAACCCCTACGAAGACGAACTCAATTACTTCGCTCAGGCTCAGCGCAACGGATTTTCGTTCCAGCCGGGCCGGATGATCGGGCTCGACCGTGAGGCGCGAGCCATCCTGCTCGATGAAATGCGTGATGAAACCGGGCAGACACTGGTCGAGCCACGCAAGATCCCCTACGACTATCTGGTGCTAGCGGTGGGCAGCAGTGCGAACGATTTCGGCACGCCCGGTGCCGCCGCCCATTGCATTTACCTGGATACGCGGGGGCACGCCGAGCGCTTTCACCGCGCCCTGTTGAATTGCTATTACCGAGCCAAGGCGCTCGGTGCCAATGGCAGCGACCTCGAGATTGGTATTGTCGGCGGGGGGGCGACCGGGGTGGAGCTTGCCGCCGAAGTACACCACGCGAGCTTGGCGATGGCGCGCTATGGGCTCGATGAGATCGCCCCCACCCAGGTTCGGATCAGTTTGCTGGAAGCGGCCGATCGGATTCTACCGGCGCTGCCTGCGCCGATCGCGCAGGGTGCACTAGCGCGTCTTCAGGAAATCGGCGTTGAGGTCTTGACGGGCGAGAAAGTGGCGGAGGTGACGGAGCAAGGGATTCGCACTGCAACGGGCCGCCTGGTGCCCGCACAACTCAAGGTCTGGGCTGCTGGTATACAGGCCCCGGGCTTTCTGCGTGGGTTAGACGGGCTCGAAAACGGGCGGAACAATACACTGCGGGTCGACCCTTGGCTGCGTGCGACTCGGGACACCCGCGTCTTTGCGCTGGGAGATTGTGCTTATTGCCTGCTGCCACAGGGTGATGCGAGCGAGGTTCCCGTGCCGCCGCGTGCACAGGCCGCGCACCAGCAGGCGAAGTGGCTCGCACGGGCTTTGCCGCGGATGATCGCCGGCGAATCCGTCGCCCCCTTCGTATACCGAGATCGCGGGTCCTTGGTTTCTCTGTCGCAGGAGGGATCTGTGGGGCAGCTCATGGGCAATCTTACCGGGAGCGTCGACCTGGAGGGTTGGATCGCCCGGCTGATGTACCTGGGATTGTATCGCCAGCACCAGGCATCCCTTCACGGTTGGTCCCGAACGCTGCTATTCCTGCTCAAAGATCTTTTGGGGCGCAGTACAGGTCCGCGGGAAAAGCTGCATTGAGCTGCCGCATGTCGGCGGGCTTGTCTCGCGACCGGAGTTGGCGAAGCGGTCGCTTCCTGTGGGGTGGCGCTGGCGTATTCGAGGCCCGGAACATCGCCGAGCGCGCTAGGCTTGTACCCCAGGGGCGGGGTTCGCAGCCCGGCCAGGCAATGACACGCAATTCAGACTGACAGGAGCGTAACGGATGAAGCTTTACTACGCACCGGGCGCCTGTTCACTAGCGCCACACATGGCGCTGCGCGAAGCAGGCCTGGAATTTGAGCTCGAGCAGGTGGATCTGACGACCAAGAAAACGGCTGATGGTCGGGACTTCACACAAATCAGCCCTCTGGGCTATGTGCCTTTGCTGCAAGACGACGATGGTCGAAGCCTTTCCGAATGCGCCGTGCTATTGCAGTGGATTGCCGATCAGAGTCCCGAGCTCGGGCTGGCGCCCCCGGAAGGCTCCGCGGAGCGGTACCGTTTGCTGGAGGTCCTTAATTTCATTGCCACGGAGCTGCACAAGGGCTTTGGTCCGCTGTTTAATCCCGCTTTCCCTGACAGCGCGAAGGAGCTGGTGCTGGATACACTCAAGCAACGACTTGAGTTTCTTGATGCGCGGCTCTCCGATCGCGAGTTTCTCCTGGGAGCGCATTTCTCCGTGGCCGATTGTTATTTGGCGACGGTGTTGGGCTGGAGTCGGTTTCTCAAGATGGATTTGGGCCCCTGGCCCAATCTGACGGCCTATCTGGGGCGGGTCATGGCGCGACCGGCAGTGCAAGCAGCGCTCAAGGCGGAAGGCCTCCGCACCTGAGCACCACCGCGTGCGCCGGGGCACGCGGTGGCTAGGCGCGCGACAGCTCAGTCCGCGACGAGGGAGCGCTTGGCGATTTCCTCGAGCATGACCTCGGTGGCACCGCCGCCGATGGACTGTACCCGGGCATCGCGGCTCATGCGCTCGATCGCGCTCTCACGCATGTAGCCGAAACCGCCGTGGAACTGCAGACAGGTGTACATGACCTCGTTGACCAGCTCGCAGCAATAGGCTTTCGCCATGGACACTTCCTTCACCGCATCAACTCCCTGGGCGTCGAGCCACGCCGCGTGATACGTCAGTTGACGGCCGGCTTCGACCTTGGCTTGCAGCATGGCGAGGCGCTGGCGGATTGCCTGCTTGTCCCATAGTGTGGCGCCGAATGCTTTGCGCTCTTGGACATACTGGAGTGTGAGCTCCAGTGCCTTGGCGGCTTCACCCATGGATTGGGCGGCCAGCACAGTGCGTTCGTTTTGGAAGTTGCGCATGATGGCGTAGAAGCCCTTGTTCAACTCCCCGAGAATATTTTCCCGAGGTACCCGGCAGTTGTCGAAAATCAGTTCCGCCGTGTCTGAACAGCGCCAACCCTGTTTGTCGAGTGCGCGGCCGACGCTGAAGCCGGGCATATCTTTCTCGACGATGAACATGGTGATGCCGCGAGAACCCTTGACACTGGTGTCCGTCTTGGCGGCTACGAAATAGATGTCGCCTTTGACGCCATTGGTGATGAACATCTTGCTGCCGTTGAGCACATAGTCGTCGCCGTCGGCCACCGCGGTGGTGCGGATGCCCGCGACGTCGGAGCCGGCATCGGGTTCGGTGACGCCGACTGCGCAGATCTTGCGCCCTGCGATGAGGTCGGCAAAGTATTTATCTTTTTGTGTTTTATTGCCGAAGTTGGCCAGGTGCGGCGAAGCCATGTCCGTATGTACCGTTACGGTAACGGCAAAGCCCCCGAAGGTAGAGCGCCCCAACTCCTCGGCAAGGATGACGCTGCCCAGGGTGTTCATATCGCTACCGCCATATTCCTCGGGGTAGCGAATGCCGAGAAATCCGAGTTCACCCATTTTGCGGAGCACCTCGCGGGGCACAAAACCCTGGGTCTCCCAAGCCTCGGCGTGGGGTACGACTTCCTGCTCCACGAAGCGACGGATCTGCTCGCGCAGCATGTGCTGTTCTTCGGAAAAAAGCGGATGTTGAATAGTCACGCGGGGCCTCATTCGGGATGGGTGGGTGAAGAGCCGTTGCCGGCAATGGGGTCGAGTTCGACCAGCAGTGCGCCACTTTCGATGCTGTCGTCGACGGCGCAATAGAGCGCACGTACCTGACCGTCGATGGGTGCGCACAGGGTGTGCAGGAGTTTCATGGAGTCCAGCACGATCAGCGTCTGACCGGCGCTGACCCGATCTCCACTGGCACAGTGAATTTCTGCGACCCGGCCCGGTAGGCTGGCGGTGATATGTTGCTCCGTGGCGCCGGTGCCGGCAACGGTAGCGCCGGCCTCGAGCACCTGGATGTCCCTGGTGATGCCCTTCCAGCGCAGCAGCAGCCGGTCGCCGCAGCGGCGCCAGTGCAAGGGTTCAGCGCGGCCGTCACTTTCCAGGATCAGGGTTCCAGCGCCAATCTGCTGGACGTGGGCGCTGAGACGATCGTCGGCACATTCGACCGCGTATTGTCCGCCGCGCCCGCAGACCCGCACTTCCTGGGCGGCGGCGTCGCCGCCGGCCAGCAGGTACCAACTCGCACCGGGCAGCGCGGCGCGCTCCAGTACTCGGAAGCCACCGAGCGTTTGCCAAGGTGATGGTCCCTGCGCGGTAGATCCGGTTTCAGCGTCTGTGGCCAGCACCAGGGCGGCCCGCATCAAGGTTTCGGTATCCGCCGCCGGTGGCTGCCAGCCATTGGGGAAATGTCGAGCCAGAAAGCCAGTGGTCAGGGGTTCGGCCGCGAAGCTGGGTTGGCGCAGTACGTCGCGAAGCAATCCGAGGTTGGTGGTCGGGCCGAGGATAACAAAGGCTTCCAGGGCGGCAGCGAGCCGTTGCCGAGCCTGGGCGCGGTGCTCGCCGCCGGCGATCACCTTGGCGAGGAGTGAATCGTAGTGGGGGCCGATGAGGCTTCCTTCGTCCACGCCGCTGTCGATGCGCAAACCAGTGCCGGAGGGTTCCCGGTAGTGTGAGATCTGGCCGGTAGATGGCAGGAAGTGCTGCGCCGGATCCTCCGCGTTCACCCGGGCCTCGATGGCCCATCCCGTGCAGCGAATCTGTTCCTGGGTAAGTGGTAAAGGCTCGCCGGCAGCGATACGCAACTGCCATTCGACCAAATCGAGTCCGGTGACATATTCGGTCACCGGGTGCTCGACCTGCAGGCGCGTGTTCATTTCCAGAAAGTAGAGTTCGCCGCTATCGTGGTCGACGAGGAATTCGACGGTGCCCAGAGAGTCGTAGCCGATGACCCGACCGAGGGCCAGGGCGTGGTGGTGTAGCGCCGTGCGTTGTGCTTCTGTCAAAAAGGCGGCTGGGGCCTCTTCGACGATTTTCTGATGATTACGCTGGATCGAACACTCCCGCTCGAACAGGTGGACTAGGCTGCCGTGTCGGTCGCCGGCGAGTTGGACTTCCAGATGGCGAGGTGCGGCGATCAGCTTTTCCAATAGTACGCGGTCGTCCCCAAAACCCGCCAGCGCTTCGGTACGCGCCTGGGCCAGGGCGTCGGCGAACTCTGCCGCATGGGTCACCGCGCGCATGCCGCGACCGCCACCGCCGGCGCTGGCCTTGATCAGTAGCGGGAAACCAATGCGCTGTGCAGCGGCGTGGAGCGCCGCGTCACCCTGTTCGCCGTGGTAACCAGGGACCACGGGTACACCGGCTTCCTCGGCGATGGCCTTGGATTCAATCTTCGAGCCCATGGCGCGGATGGCTTCCCGATGGGGGCCGATGAAGGCGACGCCAGCCTCGGCACAGGCAGCGATTAGGGCCTCGCTTTCGGACAGAAAACCGTAACCGGGATGAATGGCCTCAGCGCCGGCGCGACGGGCGGCGGCGACGATAGCTTGGGCATTGAGATAGGAGCGGGCACTCTCCGCAGGGCCAATCGCAAGCGCGCAGTCCGCTTGGCGTACATGGGGAGCATTGCGATCGGCTTCCGAGTACACGGCGATGGTGCGGATACCCAGACGCCGGCAGGTACGGATGATGCGCAATGCGATTTCGCCGCGGTTGGCGATCAGTACGGAATCGAACATGGGGCGGCCTACATTCGGTACACGGGCGCCGGGCCGGTCGCCGGCGGTCGTTGCGCAGTCAGCGCCAGACACAGCCCCAGCACGTCGCGGGTCTGCGCTGGCTCGAGGATGCCGTCGTCCCAGAGTCGGGCCGTGGCGTAATACGGGTCGCTCTGCTGGCCGTATTGGGCGCGCACTTCGGCATCGATGCGCCGCAGATCCTCTGCCAGGCGAGTGTCGTCCTGTTTGATACTGGCGCGGCGCAGCTCCTGCATCACATTGCTGGCGATGTCCGCGCTCATGGTGGCGCAGCGCGCGGTGGGCCAGGCGAACAGAAAATGCGGTCCGAAGCCACGCCCCGCCATGCCGTAGTTTCCGGCACCGTAGGAACCCCCGACGATCACCGAGAACTTGGGCACTCGCGAAGTTGCTTGGGCGTAGACCATCTTGGCGCTGTGCTTGGCGATCCCGCCGCGCTCGGCCTCGGTGCCGACCATATAACCGGTGATGTTGTGCAGGAACAGCAGTGGAATATTGCGCTGGTTACATAGCTCGATGAAGTGCGCGCCCTTGAGCGCGGATTCAGAAAACAGCGCGCCATTATTGCCGAGGATGCCGACCGGGTAGCCATGCAGGTGGGCCGTGCCGCATACCAAAGTATCGCCGTAGAGCGGCTTAAATTCCTGGAAATCGCTGCCGTCGACCAGCCGCGCGATGATCTCGCGGACGTCGTAGGGAATCTTGGGGTCAGCGCTGATCACCCCGCCGATTTCGTCGGGATCGTAGACCGGAGGCCGGACCGGGCGGACGTCGACGTGACATTGGCGTGGCCAGTTTAGCTTGGCGACGATCTCCCGCAGCCTGTGCAGGGCGGTTGGTTCATCGTCGACCAGATAATCGTTTACTCCGGAGACTCGGCTGTGCATTTCCGCGCCGCCCAGGGTCTCGCCATCGACCGTTTCGTCGATGGCCACTTTGACGATCGAGGGCCCTCCCAGGTGGATGCGGGCGTTGCCGCGCACCATCACCAGTTCGTCGGCGAGTGCAGGAATATAGGCCCCGCCGGCGGTACAGCCGCCAAACACCGCCGCCAGTTGCGGGAGCCCCTGTTGAGACATACGGCACTGGCGGTAAAAGGTATTGCCGAAATGGTCTTTGTCCGGGAAAACCCGATCTTGCTCGGGCAAGTAGGCGCCGCCGCAGTCCACCAGATAAATGCAGGGCAATTGGTTCTGCTCGGCAATTTCTTGGGCGCGGACGTGCTTGCGCACCGTTTCGTGGAAAAAAGATCCGCCCTTTACGGTGGCGTCGTTGGCGATGATCATGCAGGCCACGCCGCACACTTGGCCGATGCCGGTGACGATGCCCGCGCTGGGGACTTCGTTATCGTACAGCCCCCATGCCGCCAGCGGTGACAGTTCCAGAAAGGGGGTATGGCGGTCGATCAAACGGTCGATCCGCTCGCGGGCGAGCAGTTTGCCGCGCTTTCGGTGTCGTGCGATATGGGCCTCGCGAATACCGGTAGCGGCTGTCTGTAATCGGCCACGGAGTGTGTCAAGTAGTTGTCGGTACTGTTCGGCGTTGGCGAGAAACGTTGGCGCGCGTGGATTAATGCGGGACTCGATCTGACTCATCGGGGTCTCTAGTTATCGTTGATCGACACCACACTCGGATGTCGGCCCGGGAATCTAGCAAAATCCAGAAGGACGTGCGAGCCGACTGCTATCGAACGTCCGGTAACAAAAACCGGCCGTGAGGGCGTTTCGCTAGTGCAATGTGGAGAAGGTCCCGTGCTTATGTCCACGGCGTGCCGAGCGGCCACTCCCGGAATGGGAGCCTTTCGACGGATGCCATGCCCCGACAGATCAGAAGCGGGTGCCGACCCATTCCTGGGCTGGCGAAGAAACACCGGATCGATGGTTGCTGCGGAGGTGATCGGAATCAACGCGGGTGTTGGTCCTCCGGACCCGGCTGTGGTTACCGACGACCGAGTCGATGACGGGTGCCGCAGACCGTTGTGGCAGATAGGCGGCCTCTGTTTGGGCATCCTCGGTCGGCGGAGCCGTCATGGATGGTGCCGCGATGCCGATGGCGTGTAATTGGCCGCAGTGATATCCGCTCCATCATTGTTGGCGTGTCCGGCTGTGTCCCCAGGGGCTACGAAAATCTCGGGAAGCGCCTGTGGGTTTTCCAGGTACAGCGAGCGGCTGGGGAATGCGAAGCCGCTGCCGGTACCCTCGACGATCGCCTTGATTTCGCAGGCCAGGCGCTCCTTGATTTCCAGCCATTCGCCCCAGTTGGTGGTCCTGGTGAAGCAATAGAGCAGGATGTTGATCGCGCTGTCGGAGAAAGCATCGATGCGCACAAAGGCGGGGACTTCCGGCGGGCGCGCGAAATCCGGATCTCCCAAAATATAGGCTTCAATGCCGTCGCGAATGGCGCGCAATTGGTCGACGCTAGTGCGGTACTCCACCCCGATGAGCCAATGAATGCGCCGGTGGGTCATACGACTGAAGTTGGTGACGGCATTATCTGCGAGCCGCGAGTTGGGCACGTACACCGGGGCCTTATCGAAGCGTCGGACCATGGTGGTACGAAAGCCAATCTGTTCCACTGTGCCCTCTACTACACCGTCGACTAGGATCCAGTCGCCGACGTTGAAGCGATGCTCGCCGATGACAAAAAGGCCCGCGATCAGGTTCTTGAACAGATCCTGGGCCCCCAGTGCTACCGCAACGCCAAACAGGCCCAGTCCAGCTATGATCGGGCCTACCGCGATCCCCCAGAGCTCGAGCACGGTCGCGGCGCCCAGCACAATAAAGGCGGCGCGAACCACCTTGCTCAGCCAGTCGACCATCGCTCGGGTGAAAAAGCCTCGTGCAAGCAGCAACAGGCCGGCGGCCGGCGCGGTCATGCGATAGAGTGCCCAGAACAGCGTAAATACCACCAGCGAACGATTGAGATTGTTGGCCACCGTGGCGGCGTCGGCGTTCAAATCCAAAGAATGCGTGGCGAAGAAGAACCCCATCACCACGGGAACAAAACGAATGGGCGCATGGGCGGCTTGCAGGATCTGATCGTCGATATCCGTGGTCGATCGGGCCGCAGCGCGCTCCAATGCTGAGATGACAAACCGAGTGAA
This sequence comes from Porticoccaceae bacterium, assembly GCA_041594335.1. Classification (GTDB taxonomy): domain Bacteria; phylum Pseudomonadota; class Gammaproteobacteria; order Pseudomonadales; family Porticoccaceae; genus JAGPUQ01. The sequence goes on along the minus strand of JBFHML010000031.1, from coordinate 1,424 downwards.
CAGGTTTCTCGCCCATAAAAACAGCAGCAAGATCCCCAACGCAGTCAGGATGTCAGCGACTGGAATCCCCACCAAGCCTTCCTGCCATACATCGGTTACGAGCGTCCAGAATGCTTTCCAGGAGTCGATGTTCACTGCGCCGTCTGCTCCGTCGGTGGGGGTTGCATCGCGGCGCCACTCTACCAGCTTGCGCCGGCAGGGGGCGGGTGGAGGTTAGTCGCGGCCCTGGGCCGCGCGCACGAGGAGTACGGTTTGCGGATCGTCCTGACGGGTGGCCGGGACGAAGCCGAGATCTTTTGCCAGTGCGCGCATGCGTCGGTTTTCTGGGAGTACGTTGGCGGCGAGTTGCTCGATGCCTGCGCTGGCCGCCAGGTGTAGGAGCCGCCGCAGCAACACGGTGCCCAGGCCTTTGCCCTGCCAATCATCCGCCACGACGATTCCCAGGTCGGCCGCGGTTTCCCCCTGCGGCCTGGCATAGCGGGCGACCGCGATCTGACGTTCTGTGGCGCCGTCGGGAATGCAAGCGATGAGAGCCATCTGATCGGGATAATCGAGGTTCAGGAAGCGCTCTGCCATGGCTGGTGTCAGGGCCGGGAGTGTGCTGTGAAAACGTAGATAGCGTGAGGTTGGCGAGAGCCGGCGGACGAACGCTTCCTCAATGGCGCGATCCTCGGGCCGCAGGGTGCGCAGGGTCACCTTGGTTTCCGCGATCACCAGCTCTTCATGAAATTCGGGTGGCTTCATGCGCGTTGGGTGTTGGGCTGCAGCAATAGTCGCGTCGCCCCGTCCTCGAAGACCCGAAATTCACCTCGGGCACAGGGCTGCCAGCGTTCGTCTCGTGTGAGCGGCGCGGTGGCGATCACCGTGACGATATCTCCGGCGCCGGTGTGCTCGGTAAAATCGATGCTCATATCTGCGTCGATCAAGGTGGCGCGGCCAAAGGGCGCACGTCGGGTAAGCCAGCATAGCTTGGTGCCGCAGTGCGCATAGAGGACACGGGAATCCGAGAGTAGGGCGTTGAAAACCCCGAGTTCACCAAGTTGCGCACACAATTTGCCCACCAGCTTCCAGAGTGCGCGTGGGTGGCGGGGGCGTCGCGGAAAGGTCTTCCAGATCTGATCGAGGAGCCAACAAAAAGCGTGCTCACTATCCGATGTCCCCACCGGATCGAAGCGTTCGAGCGGCCAACGCTTGATCCCGCGCAACTGGCCGTTGTGGGCGAACGACCACGTTTGTCCCCAAAGTTCGCGCGCGAAGGGGTGGGTATTCTCCAAACAGATTCGTCCCCGATTGGCCTTGCGAATGTGGGAGATGACGATCTCGCTCTTGATTGAATAGCCTTGGACAAAGCGCGCGATCTCAGATTCCGCACTGGCATCGGGGTCGTGAAAGGCGCGGTAGCCGCGCCCCTCGTAGAAGCCGAT